>JBGQHJ010000052.1:0-28751 GCA_041497895.1 Methylomirabilia bacterium | reverse complement strand
TCATGAATAGCCCCGGCTAGCGTGGCGCCTCCCGTAGGGGCCGCGCCGCCGCCCGGCCTTTCCAAGTCGCGGGTCATGGCGGGGCTGCAGTGCGCGAAGCAGCTGTGGTGGCGGGTGCACGAGCCGGGCGCGCGCGAGCTTGTACCCGACGCGATGCTCGAGGCGGTGTTCGCGCGGGGGCGTCGGGTTGGCGAGGTGGCGCGTGAGCACGTGCCGGGCGGCGTGCTGATCGATCTTCCCCACGATGCCTACGAGCAGCGCCTGGCTGCCACCCGCGGGGCGCTCGCCGCAGGTGCCCCGGTGATCTACGAAGCGAGCTTCCGTGCCGACTCCGTGTACGTGGCGATCGACATCCTGGAGCGCGCGGCCGATGAGGGGTTCTGCGTCACCGAGGTGAAGTCGACGACCGGCGTGAAGGAGATGCACCTGGCCGACGTGGCCATCCAGGCGCACGTGGCACGGCGGGCCGGGCTGCCGGTGCGGCGGATGGAGATCATGCATCTCAACCGGGCCTGCACCTACCCGGACCTCGGCAACCTCTTCGTGCGCGCGGACGTGACCGCGGAGGCCGAGGCGCGGCTCGTGACGCTGCCGGGCGAGGTCGGCGCGCTCCAGGCCATGCTGGCCGGCCCGCGCCCGGAGGTGGCGACCGGGCCGCACTGCACGAGGCCCCGCGAGTGCCCGTTCCTCGGGCGCTGCTGGGCGCCCGCGCCCGAGCACCACGTGAGCACGCTCTACCGGCAGCAGGCGCGCGCGCTGGCCGCGCTCTACGAGCAGGGCTACCAGACCATCTTCGATCTGCCCGAGGACACCGCGCTGGCCGCCACCGCCGACCGGCAGCGGCGGGCGGTGCAGGCGGGCCGGATGATCGTGGAGCCCGGCCTCGGGCGCGCGCTGCGCGCCTGCACCTCACCGGTGGCGTTCCTCGACTTCGAGACCACGGGGCTCCCGATCCCGGTATGGAACGGCTGCCATCCCTGGGATGCGCTGCCGGTGCAGTGGAGCTGCCACCTGGAGGACGGCGCCGGTGGGCTCGCGCATCACGCCTGGCTCGCGGACGGGTCCGACGACGTGCGCCCCGCGCTGGCCGAGCGGCTCCTCGCCGCGTGCGAGCCGGCGCGCACCATCGTGGCCTACCAGGCGAGCTTCGAGCGCGAGTGCATCCGGCGGATCGCGGCGGGCGCGCCCGCGGTGGCCCCGCGCCTCGAGCGCATCGCGGAGCGGCTGGTCGACCTGCTGCCGATCGTGCGCGAGCACGTCTACCATCCGGCGTTCGGCGGGAGCTTCTCGCTCAAGCGCGTGCTGCCCGCGCTGGTCCCCGGGCTCGGCTACGACGACCTGGCGATCGGCGAGGGCGCGCTGGCCAGCCTGATGCTGGAGCGCCTGCTCTGGGACGGCGAGACCCTGGGGCACGCCGAGCGAGCCCGGCTGCGGGAGGACCTCCTGGAGTACTGCGGGCGGGACACCCTGGGCCTCGCCAGGCTGCTCGAGCGACTCCGGATCCTGGCCGGCGGCTGATCCGGAAAGGTCAAACAGGGCAGATAGTTACCGTGTTTTCCCGGGACCTATACACAGGTCTATCCACACATGTGGATAGACCAGTTCCGGGAATTGTCGGGGGCTGGCGCCCCCGCCTGGGGGTCTCTCGACCCTAGCCTTTCGCCAGCTTCTCCACGCCGCGCCGGGAGAGACCCGATACGCGGGCGAGCAGAGCCTTCACCTTCCGCTCCGATACCTGGTCCGCGAGGATCAGCTTCTTCGACTTCGTCTTGTTGACGATGTAGGCGACCCAGTCGTCGAGATCCGGCGTGCCGCGCCACGCGATGGTGAGCTTGCTCTGCCGTAACGACCGGCGTCCCTCGACCTTCGCCAGCGGCTTTCGACTCCCCTGCATGACTCGTGAAGCCTAGTGAAGGCGTGGGGGATGTGTCAAGCCGATGACAAAGAAAGTTTTGTGAATAAGTGTGGATAACCGTGTTATGACCTGCGCCATCATGCACATCGAGAAGAAGCTCGACGCGCTCGGACTCACGCTGATGGATCTGGATCGCGCGTACCGGGCGAACGCGGCGGGTGCCCGTTTCGTCTCGCATCTCGCGGTCAACAACGTGCTCTACCTCTCCGGCACCACGCCGGTGCGGGACGGCAAGCCCCATCTCCTCGGTGTGGTGGGCGCCGATCTCTCGATCGAGCAGGGCTACGAGGCCGCGCGCTACGCGCTGCTCTCGAGCCTGGCCGCGATCAAGTACGCGCTCGGCGACCTGGACCGCGTGCAGCAGGCGGTGCAGCTCATCGGCTTCGTGAACTCGGCGCCCGGCTTCCACGAGCAGCCGCGCGTGATCAACGGCGCCACCGATCTGCTCGTGGAGCTGTACGGCGACCGCGGCAAGCCCACCCGCGCGGCGATCGGCTGCCAGGGCCTGGCCCTCGGCCACTCGGTCGAGGTCGTGCTCACCGTGCTCTTCAGCGGAGAAGGCACCGCGCCGCCCCTGGCGCGCGACCACTACGTGAAGTAGGCTCGCGTGCTCCCTCCCCGGAGCCGGACCATTCCCGACCTGCTCGACGAGCTGGCTGCGCGCCAGCCCGAGCGCGAGCTGATCGTCGACGCCACCGGCCGGGTGCGCCTCGGCTACGCGGAGACGCGCGTCCGCGCGCGACGGCTCGCCCGCGGACTCGTGCGCCTGGGCGTGCGCCGGGGCGACCGGGTCGCGCTGCTCATGACCAACCGGCCGGAGTGGCTGCTGATCGACTTCGCGGTCACGCTGCTCGGCGCCACCCTGGTGCCGGTCAGCACCTGGTCGCGGCCGCGCGAGCTCGAGTACGTGCTCGGCCACTGCACGGCCTCGGTCCTGATCGCCACGCCGCGCTTCGGGAGCCAGGACTACCTGGGCGCGCTCGCCGAGATGGGCGGGGCGGGCTCCGTGCGCCTGCCTCACCTGAGGCACGTCGTCGTGGGCGGGGAGGAGGCGGCGAGCGTCCCGGCCGGCGCGCTCCCGTCGCTCGAGGCCCTCGCCGAGCTGGGCTCGGGCGTGACCGACGCCCAGCTCGATGCCGCCCAGCGGGCGGTCACCGCGGACGACGTCGCGTACATCCTCTACACGTCGGGGACGACGTCGACTCCCAAGGGGGTGCAGCTCGCCCACGGCGGGCTGATCGAGAACGGCTGGCACATCGGCGAGCGCCAGCATCTGACGCCGGCCGACCGCATGTGGATGGGCATCTCGCTCTTCTGGAGCTTCGGCTGCGCCAATGCGCTGCCCGCGGTGATGACCCACGGGGGCACCCTGGTGCTCCAGGAACAGATCGAGCCGGCCGCGACGCTGGCCCTGATCGAGCGCGAGCGCTGTACCGTCTACTACGGCACCCCCAACATCGCCCAGACCCTGATCGAGCATCCGGACCGCGCGCGCCGCGATCTCTCGTCGCTGCGCACCGGCGCGGCCATCGGGTCGCCCGCCGCGATGCAGATGGTGATGGACCTGGGCGCGCGCGAGATCTGCAACGTCTACGGGCTGACCGAGTGCTACGGCAACTGCTCGGTCACCGACGCGCACGATCCGCCCGAGGTGCGGCGGGCCAGCGTCGGCTATCCCCTGCCCGGGATGGAGATCCGCGTGGTGGACCGCGACAGCCGGCAGCCGCTGCCGGACGGCCAGGTGGGCGAGATCCTGGTGCGGGGCCGCCTCACGCCCGGCTACTACGAGGACCCGGAGCGCAACGCGGCGTCCTTCGACGGCGACGGCTTCCTGCTCACCGGCGATCTGGGCTTCGTGGGCGACGACGGGCGCCTGCGCTTCCGCGGCCGCATCAAGGAGATGGTCAAGACCGGCGGGATCAACGTGGCCCCGGTCGAGGTGGAGGAGGTGCTCCTCGGCCATCCGGATGTGGAGCAGGCCTACGTGGTCGGGCTACCCGATCCGCGCAAGGAGGAGGTGCTGGTCGCGGTGGTGGTGGCGAAGGCGGGCCGGGCGGTCGACCCGGACGCGCTGCGCGCCCTGTGCAAGGACGCGCTCGCCGCCTACAAGGTGCCGCAGGCCATCCACGTGATGGCGCGCGACGACCTGCCGGTCACGTCAACCGGCAAGGTCCAGAAGTTCCGCCTCGCCGAGCGTCTCGCCGCCGCGCGCGCCTAGCGGAGGTGCTGGGCGGCGAGCGCGGGGAAGACCGTGTCGCGGAACGCGGCGATCTCGCGCTCGGGCGGGGCGAAGGTGAGGAGCGGCATCAGGTAGAGGTTGCGCACGCCGAGCGTGGTCAGGAGGGCGATGCGGGCCGCGCAGTCCGCGGGCGTGCCGACCAGCCCCATCGCCTCGCAGAGCTGGGCCACCACCTCGTCGGGCACGAACGAGGTCGCGGCGATGGCCGCCTCCCAGTCGTGGGCGTGGGAGAGATCGGGGTAGACCTTGCACACCGCGTCCGGCACCGTGAGCGGCGGCAGCCGCAGGCCGGCCGGCTCGAGCCAGTAGCCGCCCCAGCGCAGGATGCCCCAGTGCACCGCGGTGGGCCGCGCCTCGCGGAGCGCGGCCGCGGTGGTGGGCAGCGTCGCGGTGCGCACCGCCCAGATCACCTCGAGATCCTCCACCCGGCGCCCGGCCCGCTTCGCGCCGCGCTCCAGGAGCTCGAGCGCGCGGGTCACGATGCCGCGGTTGGCTCCGACCAGCAGCAGCGCGCCGTCGGCCACCTCGCCGGCCAGCTCGATGGCCTTGGGCCCGGAGGCGGCCATCAGCACCGGGATCCGCCGGCCCGAGGCGTAGCCGAGGCGCCCCGCGGTCTCCCCGAAGCGCGCGCTCTCGCCGGCCAGCAGGGTCTTCACGGTCGCGATGCACTCGCGCATCTCCCCGAGGGTGGCCGCCTTGCGCCCGATGGTGCTGGCCGAGGTGTAGCCGGTGCCGATCACGAACTTCACGCGCCCCGGCGCCAGCTCCTCCACGGTCTGGATCGCGGACGCGAGCACCGAGGGATGGCGGGTGAACGGGTTGGTGACCGCCGGGAACAGGGCGAGGCGCTTCGTGTGGGTGGCCGCCTGCCCCAGCGTGACGAAGGTGTCACGCGAGAGCATCTGGCTGTCCAGGATGCCGGCCCCGTCGAAGCCGGCCGCCTCGATCCCCTGGACCAGGCGCATCAGGTCGGGCATCGGCGCGGTGCCGGGCACGCGGATGTGGACGCGGACGGGAGTGGTCATGGATGCCTCACTCGTAGCGCGGCCGGCGCTTCTCGCGGAACGCGGCCACGCCCTCCTGGAAATCGGCGCTCGCCCGCACCCGGTCGCCCAGCTCCTGCTCCAGCGCCTCGCGGGCCCGCGCGTGGTCCGCGATGGTCGCGCTGATCTGCCGCTTCACCGCCTGCACCGCGGACGGGCTGTTGGCCGCGATCGTCTCCGCGGTCTCGAGCGCCCACCCCATCAGGCCCTCGGCGGGCACCACCCGGTTGATCAGGCCGAGCCGGGCCGCCTCGGTGGCGTCGATCAGACGCCCGGTCAGCAGCAGGTCCATGGCGTGCACGTAGCCAATCTGCTGGATCAGCTTCACGGTGGCGCCGCCGAACGGGTAGATCGACCACTTCACCTCCGGCAGCCCGAAGCGCGCGGTGGGCACCGCGGCGCGGATGTCGGTGGCGAGCAGCAGCTCCACGCCGCCGCCCGCGCAGTCACCGTTGACCGCGGCCACGATCGGCTTGCCGTACGAGTCGTACTTGAGCAAGGCGTGGCTGATCACTCGCGCGGCCTCGGGGGCCGCGCTCAAGTCCCCGCTGATGTCGGCGCCCGCGCAGAAGGCCCGGGTCCCCGCGCCGGTGAGCACGATGGCGCGGCACGGCCCACGCTCGAGCTCATCCCACAGGCGGGCCAGGTCCGCCATCATCGCCCGCGTCATCGCGTTGAGGCGCGGCTGGTTGTCGACGGTGACCACCACCACGTGCGGGCCGTGCGCCTCGGTGCGGATCTCCATGGCTCAGCCCTGCCCGGGCACGACCACGATCTTGCCGAGCGCCTTGCGATCGGTGAGGAGCTTGATCGCCTCAACGGTTCGCTCGAGCGGCAGGCGGTGGCTCACCAGCGGCTTGAGCCGGCCCTCGCGGTACCAGGCGAGCAGCGCCTCGACGGAGCGGCGGAGCTTGTCCGGGGCCTGGTTGCGGTAGTAGCGCAGCGAGCAGCCGAGCGCGGAGCGATTCTTGACGAGGAGTCGGTTGGCCGGGATCTGCTGGACGCCGCCCACGAAGCCCACCAGTAGCATCCGCCCACCCCAGCCGAGCGCGGAGAGCGCCGCGTCGGCCAGCTCGCCGCCGATCGGATCGAAGCAGACGTCCGCGCCCTTCTCCCCGGTCAGCGCCATCACCCGCTCGGTGAGCTTCTCGGTCGCGTAGTTCACGAGATCGTCGGCGCCGTGCGCCTTCGCCACCGCGAGCTTCTCCGCGGTGCTGGCGCCCGCGATCACCCGCGCGCCCATCGCCTTGCCGATCTCCACCGCGGTGAGCCCCACGCCCCCGGCCGCGCCCAGTACCAGGAGCGTCTCGCCCGGCTCCAGGCGGCCCTGCCAGCGGATCGCCACGTCGCTCGAGATGTAGGCGATCGGGAACGCGCCCGCCTCCTCGAACGACATGCCCTCCGGGATCGCGAAGGTCTCGCTCTCCTTGGCCACCGCCCGCTCGGCGAGCCCGCCCCAGCCGAGCGTGGCCATCACCCGATCACCCGGCCGGAAGCGCGTCACCCGCGCGCCGCAGCCCGCGACCACGCCCGCGGTCTCGAGCCCCGGGCTGAACGGAAACGGCGGACGCGTCTGGTACTTGCCCGCCACCATGATCGAGTCGGCGTAGTTCACCGACGTGGCGCGCACGTCGATCAGCACCTCGTCCGCGGCCGGGACCGGCGCGGCGACCTCCTCGACCTTCAGGTTCTCGACCGCTCCCCAGGCGTGACAGATCACCGCGCGCATGACGTCCTCCTCACGGCGCAGGAGTATACCGTGACGCGGGAGGGGCGGGCGCGCGGCTTTGCCGGGGCTAGGCTCCCGCGGCCCCGGACGCGGTGGGGTCGGCCGGGGCGAAGTCGGCGCGCGCCTCGCCAGGAAGGAATCGCCCGGGAGAAGTCGCCGGCCTCGACCGCGATTGCCCGCGTCACCGCAGCGGGCTATAGTAGGCGCCGCTTCGTTCTCTCACGCACGCCAACGCCGGAGGATTCCGTCGATGCACCGCCTCTCCCGTCTCCTCGAGCTCGTTCTCGGGCGGGACCACCAGGAGGAGCCATCATGAGACTCGCAGGAAAGGTCGCGATCATCACCGGCGGTGCGCACGGCATGGGGGAGAGCGAGGCCCTGATCTTCGCCCGGGAGGGCGCCACCGTGGTGGTGGCCGACGTCGACGACGCGGCCGGCCAGCAGGTCGTCGCCAAGATCACCGGCGGCGGGGGCAAGGCGCGCTTCGCCCGGCTCGACGTCACGAGCGAGGCCGCCTGGCAGGACGTGATCGGGTCCACCACCGGCGCCTACGGCCGGCTCGACATCCTGGTGAACAACGCCGGGATCAGCGGCTCGTCGGACCCGGACACCACCAGCACCCCGTCGTGGGACAACATCATGAACGTCAACGCCAAGGGTGTCTTCCTCGGCATGAAGCACGCCGTCCCCGCCATGCGCCGGTCGGGGGGCGGGGCCATCGTCAACATCTCCTCGATCTCGGGCTTCGTCGGCCAGGATCGGCTGCACATGGCCTACAACGCCTCGAAGGGCGCGGTGCGCATCATGACCAAGTCGGCCGCGGTCCAGTACGCGCGCGACGGCATCCGGGTCAACTCGGTGCACCCGGGCTTCATGCCGCCGATGCGCACCTCGAAGGTCTCGGCGGATCCGGCGTGGCGCCAGCCGTTCCTGGACGCGGTACCGATGAAGCGCGAGGGGCGGGTGGAGGAGGTCGCCCACGCGGTGCTCTTCCTCGCCTCCGACGAGGCCTCCTACATCACCGGCACCGAGCTGGTGGTCGACGGCGGCTTCCTGGCGGTGTGAGGCGCCCGTGAGCCCGTCCATCCGCGCGCTGCTCGAGGGCCCATTGCCGGTCACCGCTCCTCTCGTCCTCAACCCGCTGATGGCCCGGATGGTGGAGGCGGCCGGCTTCCCGGCCGGCTACCTGGGCGGCGGCTCCACCGGCTACCAGAAGGTCGCGCTCGAGGCCAATCTCAACCTGACCGAGATGTGCCAGGCCGCGCTCGACATCGGCGCGGTGTCGGCGCTGCCGCTCATCCTCGACGGGGCGTGCGGCTACGGCGACCCGATGCACATGCGCCGCACCATCGGCATGAGCGAGGCGGCCGGCTTTGCGGCGATCGAGATCGAGGATCAGCTCGTGCCGAAGCGGGCGCACCACCACGTCGGGATCGAGCACATGATCCCGGCCGAGCTGATGGCGGCCAAGGTGGAGGCCGCGGTCGCGGCCCGGCGCGGCCCCGACCTCCTGATCATCGCGCGCACCAATGCGATGCGCGCCAGCACCATGGATGACGCCCTGCGGCGCGGAGAGATCTACCGGAAGGCGGGGGCCGAGGTGCTCCTGCTCTCGATGGCGCACACTCCGGAGCAGCTGCGCGCCATCGGCCAGCGGCTCGGGGGGCCGCTCATGTACCTCACCGGCCGCGGCGGCCTCGCCGGGCTCGGCATGACGCTCGGGGATCTCGGCGGACTCGGCTACCGGATCGTCGCCGATCCCTCGACCCCGCTGCTCGCCGCGTACGAGGCGTGGAAGGCGATCTACGCGGACCTGGTCGACGGCTTCGGCGCGGGCCGGCCCCGCCGCGACTGGGCCCCGCTCGAGAAGGACATGCTCGGAGTGATCGAGCTCGAGAAGCTCCTCGCCATCGAGCGCGCCACGGTCGAAAAATAAGATATACTGTGACCCTCGGTCGCAACGGCCGGGAGAAAAGGAACACCGTGCCCCGGACTCCCACGAAGTCGTTCCAGTGCAACGTCGTCTCCGAGACCGTCTCCATCTCGCTTCGTCGCCGGCAGTCACTGGGCGGCAACGGCAAGCTGTTCGTCCGATGCAGCGAGCTCGAGTGCCAGCACATCGACACCAACGAGCCCCCCTGCCCGCTGACCCTGGCCCTGTTCGAGGCCGAGATCGCGGAGCGAATGGCCCAGCGCGCCGAGTGAGCGGGGCCGCCCACCCCCGCGGAAAGTTCTCCGTTTCCGCGGGAAGGGCGTGTATGCTGTAACCAAGTTACCTGCATCTGCAGACCGCGTTTCCCGTCCGCTTCCGCATCGTGGGGCGCGTCAAGATCATCCGCGGAAGACTGGCCACGGGCCCAATTCCCTGCCCGCACGAGGTTACCTGCTCCATGTCGTTTTCTGATTTCGGACTTCACCCCGACCTGCTCCGCGGCATCGCGTCGCTGGGCTTCCAGGCGCCGACCCCCATCCAGCGCGACGCGATTCCCCCCGGCCTGGCCGGCCGCGACGTGCTCGCGTGCGCCATGACCGGCAGCGGCAAGACCGCCGCGTTCCTCCTGCCGATCCTGCAGCGCCTGAGCGCCCTGCCGCGTGGCACCACGCGCGCCCTGATCGTGGCGCCCACCCGCGAGCTGGCCGCGCAGATCGACGAGCACCGGCGCGAGCTCGCCCGCTTCACGCGGATCGACGGCGCGGCCGTGTTCGGCGGCGTCGGCATGGGCCCGCAGGAGCACGCCTTCCGGAAGAAGGTCGACATCCTGGTGGCCACCCCCGGGCGGCTGCTCGATCACATGCGCATGCCCTACGCGCGCCTGGACGGCCTCGAGGTGCTGGTCCTCGACGAGGCGGACCGGATGCTCGACATGGGCTTCCTTCCGGATATCCGGCGCATCCTGAAGCAGCTGCCGGCGCGCCGGCAGAACCTGCTCTTCTCCGCGACGATGCCGCAGCCGATCGCGGTCCTGGCGCGGGAGATCCTCCGCGATCCGGTGGCGCTGCAGATCGAGCGGCCGCCCGCGCCCGCGGTGGGCGTCACCCACACCGTGTACCCGGTGCCGCAGGAGCTGAAGTCGGCCCTCTTCGTCGAGCTGCTCAAGCAGCCCGGCACCCGGAGCGTGCTCGCATTCACCCGCACCAAGCACCGGGCCAACCGGCTCGCCGAGTACCTGGCGAAGCACGGGGTCAAGGCCGACCGCATCCACGGCAATCGCAGCCAGGCGCAGCGCACCGCCGCGCTGGCCGGCTTCAAGGACGGGCGCTTCCAGGTCCTCGTCGCGACCGACATCGCGGCGCGGGGCATCGACATCGATGCGCTGAGCCACGTGATCAACTTCGACGTGCCCGGCATGTCGGAGGACTACATCCACCGGGTGGGCCGCACCGCGCGGGCCGAGGCGGTGGGCGACGCCTTCACGCTGGTCTCGCCGGACGAGGAGGGCGATCTGAAGGGCATCGAGCGCGCGGTCGGCACTCGGTTCTCGCGGGTCCGCCTCCCCAACTTCGACTACACCAAGCGCCCGGCCGATCGACTCGAGATCCCGCTCGCCGAGCGCATCGCCTCCATCCGCGCCCGCAAGGCGGAGGACCGCCAGCGCGCCCGCATCAACGCCGAGCGCCGCGCCGTCCACACCGTCCGCGCCGCCCGCTGAGTCCTGGGGTCAGGTCTTACATTACGACATTTGTCGGATTGTAAGACCTGACCCCACCTTCGTTTCGCCGCCGAGGGTGAGCTTCGCCAGCACGTCGCCGATAATCGGGCTCAGGGCGAAGCCGTGGCCGCTGAAGCCGGTGGCGGCGGCGAGGCCCTCGATGCCGGGGACGGGACCGATCATCGGCAGGTCCTCGGGGGTGAAGGCTTCGAGGCCGGCCCAGCCGCGGGCCAGCGCACATCCGACGAGCGGCGGGTAGACGGTCCGCGCGGTCTCGAGGCTCGCCTTCACGCTCTCGTCCAGCAGCTCGTAGCGATTGCCCGCGTGGTCGGTCACGCGCGCGGGCCAGCCCCCACCGATCAGGTACGCCCCGTCGTCGAGCTGCTTCAGGCTCAGCCGGTGGTCGAAGGCGCCCAGCACCGGAGCGAGCCCCGCGGGCACGGGCTCGGTGAGCAGCATCTGGAGCGGGCGCGTCCCGATGGGCAGGCGCACGCCCACCGCCGCGAGCAGCGCGCCGGTCCACGCGCCCGCGGCCACGATGGCCGCGTCGCAGTCCAGGCGGCGGCCGTCGTCGACCTCCACCGCGGTCAGCCGCCCCCGCGCCACCACGAGCGCCCGCGCCCCCGCGCCTTCCTCCACGCGCGCGCCCAGGCGCCGCGCCGCGGTCGCGAAGGCGCGCACCGTGGCCATCGCGTCCGCCTGCCCGTCCATCGCGCAGTGCACGCCGCCCCGGCAGGCCGGCGCGATGCCGGGCGCGAGACGGCGCGCCGCGGCCGCATCCACCAGCTCCACCGGCACCCCGCCGGCCTGCTGCTCGGCCACCCAGGCCGGCGCCGCGCGCCACGAGGCCTCGTCGAGCGCGAGCCGGAGCCCGCCCCCGCGCCGGTAGCCGGTGGGCGCCTCCAGCTCGCGATCCAGATCGGGCCAGCGGGCGAGGCTCGCCAGCGCCAGCGTGCGCTCGGCGGGGTCGCGGCCCATCACCCGCACGCCCGCCGCGCTCGCCCCCGAGGCCGCCGCGCCCACGCGCTCGCGCTCGAGCACGGTGACTCTCGCGGTCGGATCCGCGCGGCACAGGTGGAAGGCCGCGCTCAGCCCCATCAGCCCGCCGCCCACGATCACGATCCGCCGCGCCATGACGCCGCAGTCTAGCACCCGCCCGCCTACCCGGAACCCGGCCGAGGTGGTAGAGTTTCGGGCAGACCCATGGCCCGCCCGATCATCTACGAAGCCCCCCGTCCTCCGGCCGCCCCCGGCGAGACCGTGGTGACCAGCACCTGCGGCCACAACTGCGGCGGCCGCTGCGTGGTCAACGCCCACGTGCGCGACGGGCGCATCGTGCGCATCAGCACGGATCCGCGGAAGTGGACCCCGGAGGTGGCGCCGCTCCACGCCTGCGTGCGCGGATTCGGCCAGCTCGAGCGCCTGAACCATCCCGACCGCGTCGTCCACCCGTTGCGCCGGGTCGGCCCGCGCGGCGCCGGGCAGTTCGAGCGCATCGGCTGGGACGAGGCCCTCGACGAGGTGGCCGGCCAGATGCGGCGCATCCGCGACGCGCACGGCCCGGCCGCCATCCTCGACTGCTCGCGGACCGGCAGCCTCTCGATGCTGCACAGCCGCTCCACCGTCAAGCGCCTGCTCTACATGTTCGGCGGCTGCACCGATCTCTGGACCAACATCTCGGCCGAGGCCGAGGTCTACGCGGTCCGCCAGACCTACGGGGCCAAGGCCGACTACAAGAGCGCGGGCCGCGAGCCCACCGACTACGTCAACTCGCGGCTGATCCTGATGTGGGGCTGGAGTCCGGCCGACGGCACGTTCGGCACCGGCACGCTCCAGTACCTGAAGCTCGCCAAGCAGCGCGGGGTCAAGATCATCTGCGTGGACCCGCGGCGCACCCGCACCTCGTGGGAGCTGGCCGACCAGCACGTCTTCATCCGGCCCTCGACCGACACCGCGGCCCTGGTCGCGATGGCCTACGTGATCGTGACCGAGGGCCTGCACGATCAGGCCTACCTCGACCGCCACGTGCTGGGCTTCGACGAGGCGCACCTGCCCGCGGGCGCGCCGGCGGGGGCGTCGTACCGCGCGTACCTCCTCGGCCTAGTCGACGGCGTGCCGAAGACGCCGGAGTGGGCCGCCGCCATCACCGGGGTGCCGGCCGAGACCCTGCGCGCACTCGCCCGGGAGTACGCCACGAGCAAGCCGGCCGCGCTCCAGACCGGCTACGCGCCCGGTCGCACGCTCCACGGCGAGCAGTTCCATCGCGCGGCCTACGCCCTCTGCGCGATGACCGGCAACGTGGGCATCCCGGGCGGCAACGCGGGCACCAGCAACGGGGCCACCGGGCGCGGCGGGATCCAGGGCCTGCCCACCGGCGAGAACCCGGTCGCCGCGCGGGTCTCCTCGCCGCTGCTCGCGGATCTGCTCGAGCGTGGGCGAGCGGGCGGCTACCCGGCCGACGTGAAGATGATCTACTCGTGCGCGGGCGATCTCTTCAACCAGCTCCCCAACGTGCGGCGCATCATCGCGGGCGTGGAGCGGCTCGACTTCGTGGTGGTCCAGGACCACTTCGTGACGCCCACCGCGCGCTACGCCGACATCGTGCTGCCCGCGACGACGTTCTGGGAGCGCAACGACGTCCACACCCCGTGGGCGGGGGCCGGCCACTACGCGATCTTCATGCAGCAGGCGATCGCCCCGGTGGGCGAGTGCCGCAACGACCTCGACATCTGCGCCGCGCTGGCCGAGCGTCTCGGCATCGTGGGCTACAACGACAAGACGGAAGACGAGTGGCTACGCGAGCTGACGAAGCAGACCATCGACGACTACGAGACCTTCCGGGCCCGGGGCCTCGCCCGCCTGCCCGCCCCGGACGACGCGGTGGCCTTCGCGCGCGAGATCCGAGAGCCCGAGCGCCACCCCTTCAGCACCCCGTCCGGCAAGATCGAGATCTACTCGATGGCCATCGCGGCCCGGCCCGATCCCTACGGCCTCGGCGCCATCCCGCCGATCCCGACCTGGATCCCGGAGCCGATCGACGTGCGCCACCCGCTGCGGCTGGTCACCCCCAAGTCACGCGCGCGCACCCACTCGATCCACGACAACCAGGCGGTGCTGGCCCGCGCCGACCGCGACGACGTGTGGATGCACCCGGCGGATGCGGCGGCCCGCGGCATCGCGGACGGCCAGCGCGTCGCGGTCTTCAACGACCGCGGGCGCACCCTGATCCCGGCGCGGGTCACCGACCGGGTGGCCCCGGGGGTGGTCTCGATCAAGGAGGGCGCGTGGTTCGCCCTCGACGAGCACGGTCAGGACACGCGCGGCTGCTCGAATCTCCTGACCCCGGACCTCTCCTCGCCCGCCGGGGCCACGCCCTTCAACTCCTGCTTCGTGGAGATCGAGCCCGCCCGCTAGCGGGAGCCTCGCCGGGCCCCGCCCGGAGCTACCGGCGGGCTGCTCAAAAAGGTCCAGCTGCGAGGCGGCGCCCGACGGCTACCCGCGAGGCGTACTCCCTGTACGTTGAGCGGGTAGCCGAGGGCGCCAACGAAGCAGATGGGCCTTTTTCAGCAGCCCGCTAGCGTGCCGGGATCAGGGTGAGCCTGACTCGAGTGGTCCAGTCGCGGATCACCCGCACCAGCACGCTGGCCGGCTCGTAGCCCGGCGCCTGGAAGGTCAGGGTGTGCCCGCCGGCGTGCGCCTCGACCAGCGAAGCCTGCAGATCGTTGGCCTGCCCGAGCAGTACCCCGTCGAGGCGCACCTCCGCGTCGAACGGCAGCGCATTGATGTAGAGCGAGCCGCCCGGGCTGTAGCCCGAGTATCCGTACACCGAGTGGCCCATGAAATAGTTGTCGGCGGCGGACGCGCCGGACACCGGCGCGGCGGCGGCGGCGAGCACGAGCAGCAGGGTAATCGAGGAGCGCTTCACGAAGATCCTCCTGACCGGGACGGTCTCATCGATCCACGACGCAGCGGAAGGTGGAGAACACGTACGGATAGTGGGCCTGGAACCAGTTGCGGAAGCTCGGGCGCACGAGATCGTCGGGGGTCGCCCACGAGCCCCCCTTCAGCACGTAGTGCTTGCCGTCGAAGAAGTCGGCCGAGTAGCCGGCGTAGCCCGGGATGTAGGCCGTGAAGCCGGGCAGGCCCGCGAACACGGTGTTGGTCCACTCCCAGCCGTCGCCGACGAGATCCTGCACGCCCCACGCGCTCGCACCCTCGGGGTGCGTGCCCACCGGCGTCGGCGCCCAGTGGCGGTAGCCGAAGTTCCCGTGCCGTTCGGTGGGCGGGGTGTCTCCCCACGGCCAGCGGCGTGGGCCGCCGTCGGGCCGGCCGAAGGCGGCGCGCTGGAACTCGCCCTCGGTGGGCAGCCGCTCGCCCCGCCAGCGCGCGAAGGCGCGCGCCTCCGCGAGGCTCACGTAGACCGGCCAGTCCGCCACCGCGTCGAGCGGCACGCGCTCGAAGAGGGTGCGATAGGTCCAGCGCCCGTCCGTGAGCTCCCATACCACCGGATACTCCATGGCGGCGTGGCCCAGCCACACCCGATCCTCGTCGCTCCACAGCTCGGGGCGCCGGTAGCCGCCGTCCTCGACGAAGGCGAGGTACTGTGCGTTGGTCACCGGGGTGGAGTCGATGCTGAAGGCGGGCACCGCGACCTCGACCGCGGAGAACTCGTTGTCCCAGCCGAAGGAGAGCTCGTCGAAGCGCGCGCCCAGCGTGGCGGGACCGGCCGGGACCGCGATCTTGCCGGCGGGACGCCCGGGGCCGAGCACGAGCGGCGGCACCCAGCCCGGCCGCACCTTCTGCCCGATCGGCAGGCGCTGCATCATGTAGAGCAGCGTCTCCTGATGCATCAGCTCGTGCTCGGCGACCATCGCGAAGACGCGGCCCTCGCGCGCCATCAGGTGGGTGGACGCGCGATCGGCCACCGCGGCGCCCGCGTCGAGCAGCGCCGCGCGGACCCGGTCGCGATAGGCGAGCACCTCCGGCACCGCCGGCCAGGTGGTCGGCACCTCCGGGTGATCGTGGCAGTGGGTGGGGTCGTCCACGTCGGGATCGATGCCCCGCGAGAAGAGCTCGTCGAACCCAGGGTTGAACGCGGGCCGGCCGAGCAGCTCCCCGCCCACGTGGTTCCACGCGAAGGCGGGCAAGTGGCCGAGATAGAAGATGAACGGGTGCCGGAGCGCGATCGGCTGGGATAGCCAGCCGCCGGGCGCGAGGATCTCGAAGATGCGGTCCGTGCGGGCCCAGGCATCCGTCAGCCGGTCGGTCATGGTCTCGACCATTGACTCCCCCCTCCCTCCAGCGTGTTTTGACTACCGCTTGCATACTGCCCGAGTGGCGTCTAGCTTGCAGCAGGAGCGTGCCATGCGCTATCGGATCGACGTGCACACGGACGAGCGGGCCCGAGAGCAGCGCCTCGACGAGGACGTGCGGCGGGGGCTGACCGCGCGGCCGAAGTCCCTGCCCCCGAAGTACTTTTACGATCGGGCCGGGTCGCTGCTCTTCGAGCGCATCACCGAGCTGCCGGAATACTACCCGACCCGCACCGAGTCCGCGCTGCTGGAGGAAATTCTGCCCGGCCTCGTCGGGGAGTTTCTTCCCGATGACATCGTCGAGATCGGCTCCGGCTCGTCGGAAAAAACGCGCCGGGTCCTCGACGCGGTGAGCGCGGGCGGGCGGCTGGTGCGGTACGTGCCCCTGGACGTGGACCGCCTCACCCTCGAGGCGAGCGCGGCCCGGCTCCTCGGCGACTATCCCGGCCTGAGCGTGCACGCGGTGGTCGGCGACTTCGAGCGCGATCTCTCCCACGTGCCCGCGCCCGCCGGGCGGCGCCTGGCGATGTTCCTCGGCAGCACCATCGGCAATCTGGACGCTTCGGCGCAGCGGCGCCTGCTGGCCGACCTCCGGTCCCTCCTGCCCGACGCGGGCGACCGGCTGCTCCTCGGCGTCGACCTCGTGAAGGACGTGAAGATTCTCGAGGCGGCCTACGACGACTCGGCGGGAGTGACCCGCGACTTCAATCGCAACATCCTCCGGGTGATCAACCACGGGGTGGACGGCGACTTCGACCCGGAGGCCTTCCGGCACCGCGCCTTCTACAACGACGCGGCCTCGCGCATCGAGATGCACCTGGTCGCCGACTCCGCGCAGACGGTGCGGCTCCGCCGCCTGGGCCTCACCGTCCGCTTCCGGCCCGGCGAGGGCATCTGGACCGAGAGCTCGTACAAGTTCACCCGCGCCGGCGTCGAGGCCATGCTGGACGACGCGGGCCTGCGGCTCGCCCGCTGGCACGTCGATCCCGCCAACTACTTCGCCCTCGCCCTGATCCGGCCGGCCTGATGGCGGAGGACGGCGGCGCGTACGCGCAGCCGACGCCGCAGACCCTCTACGTCCACGACGACCTGAGCGACGAGGTCGCGGCCGCCGAGGGCGCCGCCTCGCCGGCCGCCGCGCTCGCGCGGGAGCTGCTCGCGCTCCTCGCGGCCGACCGCGAGCGGGTGCGCGTGCTCACGCTCGCCGAGCAGGTGGAGCGGGTCGCGGCCCAGGGCCCCCACGCGCCCTTCGAGCTGACCCTCGGCATCGGTGGCGCGGGGGAGCGGGTGGCGCGGACCCTGCACGCGCGCACCGGGTGGTTTCCGCGCGTCCAGCGGGTGGGGCTCACCCGCGAGGAGGACGGCGCGGGCGGCTATCGCCTGGTCGGCACCGGGCCGCCGAGTCTCGACGCGCAGCTCGAGGCCACGCGCGACTGCGCGTCGCTCGCGCTGGTCGACGACACCGTCTTCTCGGGTCTCACCATGACCGGCCTGCTCGCGGCGCTCGACGGGCCGCGGCGGGCGCGCTCCCACGCCTTCTGCCTGCGCGGGGTCGCCGAGTCCATCGCGGCGGTCGCCGCGCTCTGCCCGATCACCGTCGGGGTCGCCGCGCCGGGCTGCCGGCTCCACGAGGTGAGCTTCATCAACGCGAGCGGCCTCGTCCGGCGCGTGGCCATTCGCCGGCCGGGCCGGCCCCCGCTCGCCTTCTTCGACCGCCCGGAGTGGATCCGCGCGTGGTTCCCGGCCCGCCACGCCGACGTCCTCGCGCTCTGCCGGCGCCTCAACGCCCTGCTCGAGCCCGCGCCGATCCTCACGAGCGCAGCCCCCGCGGGATCACCGCGCGATCGAGCAGCTCGAACAGGGCGTGGAAGGCCAGCGCCATGAGCGCGGCGGGCGCCGCCCCGGCGAGGATGGTGGCGGTATCGTCGAGGGCGAGGCCGCGCACGATCAGGGTGCCGTAGCCGCCGCCGCCGATGAACGCGGCCAGGGTGGCGGTGCCCACCGTGGTCACCGCGGCGGTCTTCACGCCGGCCATGATCGCGATGGCGGAGAGCGGCAGCTCCACGCGCAGCAGCCGGCGCACGCGGCCCAGGCGCAGCACCCAGGCGATCTCCAGCAGGGTGGGCTCGATCGCCATCATCCCCGCGTAGGTGTTGCGCGCGATGGGCAGGAGCGCGTAGAGCGACAGCGCGACCAGCGCGGGGCCCTTGCCGATGCCGAAGAGCGGGATCATGAACATCAGCAGCGCGAGGGCGGGAACGGTCTGGAGCATCGCGATGACCGAGAGCTCGAGCTGCCCGGCGCGGCGGTAGCGCGCCGCGAGCACGCCCATCGGGATGCCGAGCACCACCGCCGCGCCCACCGAGATCAGCACCAGCAGCAGGTGATCGGCGGTCAGCGCGGCCAGCTCGCCCAGCAGCGCGCGCCCGCGGCCGCCGCCGCCTTCCGGTGCGCCGCCGCGGAGGAACGCGGCGGCCACCTCGGGCACCGAGCGACCGTCGAGATCGGCCATGGCGTTCAGGCGGGCCATGCGGGCCGCGTCGAGCCGGCCCTCGAGCGCCTCCCGCAGCCGCGCCCAGGTGCGGGGGAACCGCTCGGTCAGCTCGCGGCGCGCCAGAAGTACCGCCGAGTAGTCCGGGAAGAAGCGCCGGTCGTCCTCGAGCAGGCGCAGGCGCAGCCGCTCGAGCTGGCCGTCGGTGGAGAACACGTCCATGACGTCGACCTGGCCGCTCGCGATCGCGCGATAGGTGACCGCGTGCTCCATCACCTCCACCCGGGCCAGCCCGAGGCCGTAGCGGGCGCGCAGGCCCGGCCAGCCGTCGTCGCGCTCGAGAAATCCGGAGCTGAAGGCGGCGCGCAGCTCCGGGTGGCGCGCGAGGTCGCCGACGGTCCGGAGTCCGAGGCGCTCGGCCTGGTCGGCCCGCACCGCGAGGGCGTAGGTGTTGGCGAAGCCGAGCGAGGCGCTGATCGTGAGGCCCATCGGCTCGAGCCGGGCCCGGAGCGCCTCGACGGTGAGGAGCGCCGGATCCTTCAGGATGACGCGGGCTAGCGTGCCGGTGTACTCGGGATAGACGTCGATGGCCCCGGACTCCAGCGCGCGCTGGGTGAGGCCGGTGCCGCCCAGGCCCACGCGGCGCTCCGCGCGCGCCTCGCCCGCCTGCTCGATCACCTGGGCGACCACCTCGGCCAGGATGTAACTCTCGGTGAACGACTTGGAGCCCACGCGGATGACGCCCTCCGCGGCCGCACCGGTCGGCAGGAGGGCCGCGAGCAGGGCCACCGCGGAGGCGAAGACCCGCATCGCTCAGCGGGCCGGCGCGGCCGGGGTGGCCAGCGTCTGGGCGGTGAGGAACTGGGTCACGAACGGGGCGGCCGGCCGCTCGACCAGGTCCGCGAAGGTGCCGTGCTGCACGACGCGGCCCGCGGTCATCAGGGTGATGGTCCGCCCGAGCCGCGCCGCCTCGCGGATGTCGTGGGTCACCAGCACCACGGTCTTGGCGAGCGTCGCGAAGAGGTGGCCGAGCTGGTCCTGCAGCTCGGCGCGCACGATCGGGTCGAGGGCGCCGAGCGGCTCGTCGAGCAGGAGCACCGGCGGGTCGAGCATCAGCGCCCGCATCAGGCCCACCCGCTGGCGCTGGCCCCCGCTCAGCTCGCGGGGGTAGCGCCCGAGGGTGGCCGCGTCGAGGCCGGCCATGCCCGCCAGCTCGGCGACGCGCGCGTCGATGCGCCCGCGCGGCCAGCCCTGCGCGTCCGCGGCGAGGGTCACATTGTCCACCGCGGTGAGATGGGGATAGAGGCCGCCGTCCTGCACCACGTAGCCCATGCGGGCGACGAGCCGGTCGCGGCTCCCCGCGTCCACCACCACCCCGTCGACCACCACCGTGCCCGCGTCCGGCGCGGCCAGACCCAGGATGAGGCGGAGCACGGTGGACTTGCCCGACCCGCTCGAGCCGAGCAGCACGTGGGTGGCGCCCGGCGGCACGTCGAGGGAGACCGAGTCGAGCGCCACGGTGGCCCCGAAGCGCTTGGTGACCTCACGGAGGGCGATCACCCCCGCATTCTACCGCCCGCGCGTGAAAGCTTGACAAGCACGGCTTTGATGGGCACAATGCCCGCCACATGAGCGTGGTCGGTTTCCCGAACGAGAACCTGCTACTGACATAGGCGCGCGCCTCGCGGCGCGCGCCCAAAGCCTCTTCGCTGTCTCGGAGAGGCTTTTTTATTTCCACTCACAGGAGGCGTTACATGGCTCGCAAGGCAGGCCCGCCGGCCCAGATGCCGTTCCAGCACTATCGCCCGTTCACGCCGATCCCGCTGCCGGACCGGACGTGGCCGTCGAAGATGATCACCCGCGCGCCCCGCTGGTGCAGCGTGGACCTGCGGGACGGCAACCAGGCCCTGATCGATCCCATGGATCCCTCGCGCAAGCGCCGCATGTTCGACCTGCTGGTGCGCTGCGGCTTCAAGGAGATCGAGGTGGGCTTCCCGGCCGCCTCCCAGCCCGACTTCGACTTCGTCCGCCAGCTCATCGAGGAGGACCTGATCCCGGACGACGTGATGATCCAGGTGCTCACCCAGGCCCGGCCCGAGCAGGTCGAGCGCACGTTCGAGTCGCTGAGCGGGGCGCCGCGGGCGCTGGTGCACCTCTACAACTCGACCTCCACGCTGCAGCGCCGCGTGGTCTTCGGGCTCGATCGCGCCGGCATCGTCGACATCGCGGTGCGTGCCGCTCGGCTCTGCCGCGAGATGGCCTCGCGCATCCCGGAGTGCGACGTCCACTACCAGTACTCGCCGGAGAGCTTCACCGGCACCGAGCTCGACTTCGCGGTCGAGATCTGCGAGCGGGTGATGGACGTGTGGGAGCCGACCCCGGCCCGCCAGGTGATCCTGAACCTGCCCGCCACCGTCGAGATGGCCACCCCCAACGTCTACGCGGACCAGATCGAGTGGTTCCTCCGCCACGTGAGCCGGCGGGACTCGGTGGTGCTCTCGCTCCATCCCCACAACGACCGCGGCACCGCGGTGGCCGCCACCGAGCTGGCGGTCCAGGCCGGCGCGGACCGGGTCGAGGGCACGCTCTTCGGCAACGGCGAGCGCACCGGCAACGTGGACGTGGTCACCCTCGCGCTGAACCTGTTCAGCCAGGGGGTGGACCCGATGCTCGACTTCGGAGACATCGACGCGGCCCGGCGCATCACCGAGCACTGCAACCGGCTCCCGGTGCACCCGCGGCACCCCTACGTGGGCGACCTGGTCTACACCGCGTTCTCCGGCTCGCACCAGGACGCGATCAAGAAGGGCTTCGAGGCCCTCGGCAAGAACTACGACATCTGGGAGGTACCGTACCTCCCGATCGATCCGCACCACGTGGGCCGGAGCTACGAGGCGGTGATCCGGGTCAACAGCCAGTCCGGCAAGGGCGGGGTCGCCTACATCATGAAGTTCGAGCACGGCCTCGACCTGCCGCGCCGGCTGCAGATCGAGTTCTCCTCGGTGATCCAGAAGATGGTCGAGCAGAGCGGCACCGAGATCAGCCCGGACCAGATCTGGGCCGCGTTCGAGGCCACCTACCTGGCTCCGGATCGTCCCCTCGCCCTGGCCCACCACCCCACCGTGACCACCGAGGGGGAATCGGGCGAGACCACCATCGAGGCGCGGCTGCGCCTCGGGGACATCGAGCGCCTCGCCAAGGGGAGCGGCAACGGGCCGATCGCCGCGTTCGTCGACGCGCTCCGGCGCGACGCGGGGATCTCGGTCGCGGTGCTCGACTACCACGAGCACGCGATCGGGGGCGGGGCCGACGCCTCCGCGGTGGCCTACGTCGAGGCGCGGGTGGGAGACGGCCGGCCGCGGTGGGGAGTGGGGATCCACGGCAACATCGTCACCGCCTCGCTCCGCGCGGTGATCAGCGCGGTGAATCGCGGGGCGGTGACGGATGCCTGAGGCTTAGCGCCAGCCGCCGCTGCTGCGACCGCCGAAGCCGCCGCCGCCCCGGGGCTTGTCGCCCTTGGGCTTGGCGACTTCCACCTTCAGCGGACGCCCGTCGAGCGGACGATCGTTGAGCTGGGAGACCGCCTGCTGGGCCTCCTCGGCGTTGGACATCTCGACGAAGCCGAATCCGCGCGACTGGCCCGAGAACTGGTCGGTCACGACGCTCGCCGAGACGACGGTGCCGGACTGCGCGAAATGGGCGCGAAGGCCTTCGCTGGTGGTCGAGAATGCGATACCGCCGACATAGAGCTTCTGCGACATGGGAATCTCCTGAACGATGCTTCCGCACATTGGAGCGTCTCTGAACGCGGAAGAGACCGGAGACGCTGCCTGAAGAGGATGACTCGAAGGTGAGCCGGTGCCTGTACCAGACGCGAACCAGTATACAGGGCCGGCCCCCCCGCCGTCGGAGTTTTCCTCCGCCCGCGTGGTAGGCTACCCGCGAGCACCGGTGCCATGAGACTGCGAATTCTCGGGATCGTCCTGGCCGGGGGAAGGGGCACCCGCCTGTTTCCCCTGACCAAGGAGCGGGCCAAGCCGGCGGTGCCGTTCGGCGGCAAGTACCGCATCGTGGACTTCGTCCTGAGCAACCTGATCAACTCGGGCATCCACTCCATCTACGTGCTCACCCAGTTCAAGAGCCAGTCGCTGCTCCAGCACCTGGCCGACGGCTGGCAGTTCGGCGGCCTGCTCAAGGACCACTTCATCATCCCGGTGCCGGCCCAGATGCGGTCGCCCGGCGAGACGTGGTACCGCGGCACCGCGGACGCGATCTACCAGAACGCCAACCTGATCGAGCAGTCCGATCCACACCTGGTCGCCATCTTCAGCGCCGACCACGTCTACCGGATGAACATCTCGAGCATGATCGCGTTCCACGAGCAGAAGCGCGCCGAGATCACGGTGGCCGCGATCCCGGTGGAGCGGCGCTTCTCGGCCGACTTCGGCGTGATCGAGACCGCGCGGGACGGCCACATCATCGGCTTCCACGAGAAGCGCGCGGACGCGCCCACCATGCCGGGCGACCCCGACCGGGTCTACGCCTCGATGGGCAACTACATCTTCTCGACCCGGACCCTCCTGCGCGAGCTCCACGCGGACGCGGCCCGCGAAGGCAGCAGCCACGACTTCGGGCGGGACGTGCTGCCCCGGCTGGTGGACCGCCTCGACATGTTCGCCTATGACTTCCAGACCAACCAGATCCCGGGCGAGGCGATGGACGCCTCCGCCTACTGGCGCGACGTGGGGACGCTCGACGCCTACTACGAGGCCCACATGGACCTCCGCGCGGTGAGCCCCGCGCTCAACCTCTACAACCGCGAGTGGCCGCTCCGGACCGCGAGCTACGCCGATCCGCCCGCCAAGTTCACCTTCGACGACGATGGCCGGCGCGGGCAGGCCATCGACTCGGTGGTGTCGGGCGGCTGCATCCTCTCCGGGGGCATGGTGCGCAACTCGGTGCTCGGCCGGCACGTGCGGGTGCACACCGGGGCCGTCGTCGAGGACTCGGTGATCCTCGACAACTGCGACATCGGCCGCCGGGCCCGGATCCGCCGCGCCATCCTCGACAAGAACGTGCGGGTGCCCGAGGGGGGAACGATCGGCTACGACCTCGAGCAGGACAAGCGCCGCCACCACGTGACCGAGTCGGGCATCGTGGTGGTCGAGGGCCTGCGCTCCTCGGTGGACATCTCGGCGATCGTGGTCTGAGGCGCCGGCCCGCTAGTAGCCCTTCTGCTTGTCGATCAGGGCGAGCAGCGGCCGCCCGTCCCGCCTCCGTCGCAGATTCTCGCAGAAGGTCGCGATCACCCGCCCCGCCCGGCGGGGCGAGCCCCCCGCGGCATGCGGGGTGATGATCGCCCGCGGGTGGGTCCAGAGGGGGTGGGCCTTCGGCAGCGGCTCGGGATCGGTGACGTCGAGGCCGACGCCCCAGATGAGCCCCTCCTCGATCGCGGGCAGCACGTCCTCGCCCCGCACGATCTCGCCGCGGGTCACGTTGATCAGGATCGCGGTGCGCTTCATCTGGAGGAAGCGCTCGCGAGTGAACAGGTGGTGCGTGGCCTTGGTGAGGGGCAGGCCGATCACCACCACGTCCGAGGCGGCCAGGAGATCGGCGAGCCGGTCGGTCGGCCAGATCGCCTCCACCCCGGGCTCCGGATCGACCCGCTCGATATCAACCCCGAGCACCCGCATGCCGAAGCCCACCGCGCGCCGGGCCACCGCGCGGCCGGTGCCCCCGAAGCCCACGATGCCCATGGTCTGCTCGTAGAGCTCGCGCTGGTGCACCCGGATGGACTCCCGCAGCTCGTAGTCGGGCGTGCGGATCGCGGTGTGGAGCCCCCGGGTGAGGGCCAGCAGCAGCGCGAAGGCGTGCTCGGCCAGGTGGATGCCGACCTCCCCCTTCTCGCTGGCCAGGGGCACGTCGCTGTTGATCAGCTCGGGGGTGAGGATGCTGTCCACGCCCGCCCCGATCGAGTGGTAGTAGACGAGCCGGGTGGCGAGGGAGAACAGCTCGGGGTGCGCGCGCCCGAAGATGACGTCGGTGTCGGGCAGCTCGCGGCGCTGGGTCGCCTTGTCCTTCGCTTCCACGATGCGCGCGCCGGGGCCGGCCGCCTCGAGGATGCGGGCGCGGTCGGCCTCGGTGAGGCCGGAGACGATCAGGTTCGGCGCGAAGAGGATCTTCATGGCTGCGGGTCCCCCAGCTCGGGGATCACCCACTTGGGCGCGCGGCCGGCCGCCACCCGCTGGATGTTGTCGAAGCCGTTGCGGAAGCGGGCGGTCCAGTTCTCCCAGGTGGGGCCCGCCGAGTGCGGGGTGAGGGTCACGTTGGGCAGCGTGAAGAGCGGGTGGTTCGTGGCGGGCGGCTCCTCGACCAGCACGTCGAGCCCGGCTCCCGCGACCTGCCCGCTCCTGAGCGCGGCGTGGAGCGCGGTCTCGTCCACCACCGGCCCGCGGCAGGTATTGATCAGGATCGCGCCCGGCTTCATCTGGGCGAGCTCGGCAGCCCCCAGCAGGTGGCGGGTGGAGTCGTCGAGCGGCACGTGGAGGCTCACCACGTCCGAGGTGCGCAGCAGCTCGGGCAGCAGCACGAAGCGGACGCCGAGCGCGTCTTCCTCGGCCTCGGTGAGGCGGGCGATGTCGTAGTACTGCACCGTCATGTCGAAGGCGGCCGCGCGCCGCACGACCTTCTTGCCGATGTTGCCCAGGCCCACGATGCCGAGGGTCTTGCGCGACAGCTCATAGACCCTCTGATCGTCGAAGCCGCCCACCCGCCACTTGCCGGCGACCACGTCGTTGTGGAAGCGGACCACCCGCTTGAGCACGGCCAGGATCAGCATGATGGTGTGCTCGGCCACCGCGATCGCGTTGGCCCCGCCGTTGTTGGACACCGGCACCTTCGCCTTGCGCGCGGCCTCGATGTCCACCCGGTCGTAACCCGCGGAGAGCAACTGCACCAGCTTGAGGTTCGGGGCGGAGCGGAAGAACTCGCCGCCCATCTGGCGGGCCAGGCCCAGATAGTACTCGGCCTGCGCGGCCGCCGCGTAGAACTCGGGGGTGCCGATATCGGCGATGAGCAGCTCGAAGCCCGCGGGGGTGAGCGAGCGGGCGATCTCGAGCACCGCGTCGGACTGCTTGGGCGCGAACAGGATCTTGGTGGCCATGGCTATTGCTCCGCGAGGGGGATGGTGGCGGTGAGGCAGGGCTGGTTGCCGTGCACGCGGGTGGTGTGGCCCTTGCCGGTGGTGTCCTCCACCAGCCGCGCGTCGCCGGGGCCGAAGAGATGCTTGGAGCCGTCGCCCAGGCCGATCTCGAGCTGACCCGACAGGATGATCACGAACTGGCGACGGGGCGCGGGATGCCAGTCGAGAAAGTTGCCGACCGGGCTCTCGCGAAACGCGATCTGGGTGGTCGCGAGCCCCTTGGTCCAGGCCGGGGTGCGGCCGAGGTCGATCGGTTCGACGTGGGAGTGGCCGTCGGAACCCGTGTAGAGCCGGAATGTCTTCATGGTGGCCTCTCTCGTACCGCCTTGTGGGATGAGCGCGCGGATTATATCATCGGCCCCGACGTTGTCCCGGGAGGGCGGACCCATGCGGCGGCTCGTCGGTGCGCTCGTCGTGATCGCGCTGCTGCTGTGCCTGGCCCCGGCCGGGATGGCGCAATCGGCTGCCCCCGCGCCGGCCGGCCAGATGACCTGGGCCGTCCACTTCACGCTCGCCCCCCGCTGGCTCGATCCCGCCGAGAGCGAGGGCTCGATCACGCCCTTCCTCACGCTCTACGCGGTCCACGACGCGCTGCTCAAGCCCATGCCGTCCGGCCCGAGCGCGCCGAGCCTGGCCGAGTCCTGGACGGTCTCCCCCAACGGCCTCGTCTATGACTTCACGCTGCGCGCCAACGCGCGCTTCCACAACGGGGAGCGGGTGACCGCGGAGGACGTGAAGTTCTCCTTCGAGCGCTACCACGGCGCCAACGCGGCGCTCTTCAGGGAGCGCGTCCAGGAAGTGCGGGTGCTCGACCCGAGGCGCGTGCAGTTCCGCTTGAAGGAGCCGTGGGCGGACTTCATCGCCTTCTACGGCACCACCGCGACCAGCGCCGGGTGGGTCGTGCCCAAGAAGTACGTGGAACAGGTGGGCGACGAGGGCTTCAAGAAGGCGCCGATCGGGGCGGGCCCGTACCGGGTGGTGAGCTTCCAGCCGGGCGTGGAGCTCCAGCTCGAGGCCTTCGACGGCTACTGGCGAAAGGTCCCCTCGGTGAAGAAGCTGATCTTTCGCAGCCTGCCCGACGAGACGACCCGCGCGGCCGCGCTCAAGCGCGGCGACGTCGACGTGGCCTACTTCCTCAACGGCCCCATCGCGGAGGAGGTGCGCCGCACCGCCGGCCTGCGCCTGATGGCGGTGCGCAGCAACACGATCTTCTTCCTGGACTTCCGCGGCCAGTGGGAAGCGGGCTCGCCGTGGCATGATCAGCGGGTGCGCACCGCGGCGAGCCTCGCGATCGATCGCCGCGCGTTGAACGACGCCGAGCAGCTCGGCTTCGGCGGGCTCACCGGCAACGTGGTGCCGCGCGCGATGGAGTTCGCGCTGCCGATCGATCCCGATCCCTACGATCCGGCGCGGGCCAGGCGCCTGCTCGCGGAGGCCGGGTTCCCCCGCGGAGTCGACGCGGGCGACTTCACCATCGCCCCGCCTTACGAGGGCGCGGGCGAGGCCATCGCGAACTACCTGGCCGCGGTGGGCATCCGGGTGAAGATCCGCACCATGGAGCGCGCCGCGTTCTTCTCGTCCTGGCCCCAGGGCAAGCTCAAGGGGCTGGTGTTCGGCGGGCTCGGCCCCGCCGGCAACGCGGCCACCCGGCTGGCCATCCTCGCGGTCAAGGGCGGACCCTACGCGGGCGGCGTGCTCCCGGAGGTGCAGGATCTCTTCGAGCGCCAGTCGCACGAGCGCGACCGCAAGAAGCGCGAGGAGCTGCTCCACCAGATCCAGCGCATCCTGTTCGAGAAGAAGGTCTTCGCCCCCATATGGGAGAACGGCTTCATCCGCGGCGTGGGCCCGCGCGCGGAGGAGCCCGCGCTCTCCCTGATCCCGTCCTTCCCCTACTCGGCCCCTTACGAAGACGTCCGGCTCAAGCCCTGAGGAGACCCGCCATGCGCTACGAGATGATCTCCGCCGATTGCCACCTCGACCTCTGCTGGCTGCCGCAGGACCTCTTCACCGCCAACGCGTCCCCCGCGCTGCGCGACCGCATGCCGCACGTGGTCGACAGCCCGAAGGGCCCGACGTGGATCACCCGGAAGGGCGCGAGCCTCGGCTTCTTCTGCGGCATGGGCTCGGCCGGCCGCGAGTACGTGCCGGGCCGCATCCACCGCGCGGACCGCATGGCCGAGACCGGCCTCTACGCGGACGGCAAGAAGGGCATCCGGCGCCTGACCGACCCCGAGCTGCGCCTGAAGGACCAGGATCGCGACGGGGTGCAGGCCGAGGTCCTCTACGGCATCCTCGGCGCCACCGGGCGCATGAACGACCCGGAGGCGGTCGTCGAGGTGATCCGGGTCTACAACGAGTGGCTCGCCGACTTCTGCGCGACGCATCCGGAGCGCTTCGCCGGGCTCGCCTCGATCCCGAACGCGCCGATCGACGCGGCCATCGCCGAGGTCGAGCGCGTGGCCAAGCGCGGCGCGGTGCGTGGGCTCGACATCGCCAACTCCCCGGACCTGACCTCGCTGTGGGATCCCTACTGGAACCCGCTGTGGGAGGTGATCCAGACCAGTGGCCTGCCGCTCCACTTCCACACCATCGGCAGCCGACTGCCCGAGAATCTGCAGAAGCTCGTCTTCGTCGGCTCCGACCCCTCGCGCGCCACCGCAGACATGACAGCGGAGGATCGGCGCGCCTCGCGGATCGCGTTCGCCACCCACATCACCGGCTTCCAGATCAACATGGCCAACATCCTGATGGCCATGATCTACGGCGGCGTGCTCGAGCGCTTCCCCCGCCTACGCGTGGTGCTGGGCGAGGCCGGCATCGGCTGGATCCCGTACATCCTCTGGCGCATGGACGGCGAGTGGGAGGACCAGTTCAAGGACCTCTCGCTCACCATGCCGCCCAGCGAGTACTGGAAGCGCCAGGTGTGGGCGACGTACCAGACCGACCCGGTGGGCGTGAAGCTGCTCGAGGAGCTGGGCGTGGACAAGGTGATGTGGGGCTCGGACTTCCCGCATCCCGACGGAGTGTGGCCGGACTCGAAGGAGTACATCGCCCGCGAGCTCGGCCACCTGCCCGCGGCGGTTCGCCACAAGATCGTCTGCGAGAACGCGGCTCGGCTGTACAACTTCGCGTAGCGCTCGCGGCGATACCGGGGAGGAGGGGAGGGGCGGG
>JBGQHJ010000051.1:0-29228 GCA_041497895.1 Methylomirabilia bacterium | reverse complement strand
CCGCCGAGCGCGCTGCCGGTGCCCGCCGCGGTGACCAGGAACGCGTAGAGCCAGCCACAGGGCAGGAGGCCGGTGGCCAGGCCGACCGCGAGCGCGCGGAGCAGCGGCGGCGCCTCCGCGATCGCGCCGATGCCGCGGCCCGCCAGCGAGCGGAGCGCGCGGGGCGCGCCGAGCCGCATCGTGCGCACGCCGAGCGCCTCGAGGAGCGTGTGCACGCCCCAGAGCGTGATCAGGACGCCGGAGACGATGGCGGTGGTCCGCTGCACGCCGAGGAGCACGCCGCCGGTGGTGTCGAGCGCGGCGCCGAGCAGGCCGGCCGCGCCGCCCAGCACGGCGTAGGCCGCGAGCCGCCCACCGTTGTAGGCCAGGTGACACCACCACGCCCCGCGCCCGCGCAGCGAGGCGGCGCCGCCCGCGTAGAAGGCCACGAAGCCGCCGCACATCCCGGCGCAGTGGGCGCTGCCGAGCAGGCTCGCGCCGAGGACGGTCGCGATCAGCGCCGTCATCGGGCGGCGGCCAGGTCCTGGCTGAGTGTCCGCGTGAAGACGTCCCCCCCGCGCGTCACGCGCACCCGCAGCTCCCAGAGCCCGGGCCGCCCATGCGCCAGCGTCGCCGCGTAGGCGCCGGCGGGCCCGGCGGGGGCCAGCGTGAAGCTCGCGATGTCGCGGGCCCGCGCGCTCGGGAACGCCTCGACCACGACCGCCGCGTCGGTCACCGGGCGCCCCTCCCGGTCGGCGACCCGGGCCACGAGCCGCGCGCGCCCGCCCTCGACCGGCTCGAGCTGCGCCGAGACCCCCCAGCCGAGCTCGACGTTGCGCGCCTCCTGGGCCATGGTCCGATCCCACTCCACCGCCTTGCGGTAGTAGTCGGGCTCGACCGCGAACGTCGCGTCGCGGTTGGCCACGATCATGAAGCCGATGTTGGCCGCCGCTCCGCCGACCAGCAGGCCCACGATCACCACCGGCCAGTACCAGCCCTTAGCGGCCACGCTCGGCCTCGTGCTCACTCTTGTCCTTGCGCTTGTGCTCGTGGTCGTCGTCGTCCCCCGGGCCGAGCAGCCGGTAGGGCATCACCGTGCTCCAGCCCGCCCCGTTGTCGACCCGGAGCCGCACCTCGCGGCGCCCCTCGTCGAAGGCGGCGCGCGGGGCGGTGACGAAGAACGGGGCGGTCGCCGACTTGCCCGCGGGGACCGGCAGCGGGTTCTCCGGGGCGACGAGCCCGAGCGTCGCCGGCGCGCCGGCCGGCTCGACCAGGTCCACCTGGTACCGCCGATCCACCGAGTCGCGGTTCACGATCTTGACGCGGATCTGGTTCATGACCATGCCCGAGGGCGTCACCGTGAACGGGCTGCCGATGCCGCGCAGCACCGTCACGTCGGCGGGCGCGCGGTGCAGCAGCGCGTAGGTGAGCGCGCCCCACACCACCGCCAGCAGCAGCGGGTAGATGACCACGCGCGGCCGCAGCATCCGCCGCGGCTGGCCCGCCAGCTCGTCGCGCGAGCTGTAGCGGATGAGGCCGCGCGGGCGCCCGATGCCGTCCATGATGGAGTCGCACGCGTCCATGCACTGGGTGCAGTGGATGCACTCCATCTGGAGGCCGTCGCGGATGTCGATGCCGGTGGGGCAGCAGGTGACGCACGCCCCGCAGTCGATGCAGTCGCCCAGGTGGGCCGGCTCGGCCACCACCGCGAGCCGCCCCCCGGGCAGGTGGCCGCGCGGCTCGCCGCGGCGGGCGTCGTAGCCCACGATGAGCGAGCGCCGGTCCAGCAGCACCGACTGGAAGCGTCCGTACGGGCACGCCACCATGCAGATCTGCTCACGCATCACCCCGAAGTCGAGCATCATCAGCGCGGTGGTGCCCGCCATCACCAGGAACGCCACCGGGTGCTCGAATGGCGACCGGGTCACCCAGTGGGCGAGCGCGCTCACCCCGACGAAGTAGGCCAGGAAGGTGTGGGCCAGGAACATGCTGAGCCCAAGGAACACCGCGTACTTGAGCACGCGACGCGGATGGAGCGGGCGGCCGTCCAGCGCCTCCTGGGCGCGCGCGGGGCCCTCGATCAGGCGCTCGATGGGCCGGTACAGGAACTCCATGTAGACCGTCTGCGGGCACGCCCAGCCGCACCACACGCGGCCGTAGGTGGCGGTGATCAGGAAGACCGCGAGGAAGAGGCCAACCAGCAGCAGCATCAGCAGCACGCTGTCGGTGGGCAGGAAGGTGGCCCCGAACAGCGTGAACTCGCGGTGGATCACGTCCAGCAGGATGAGCGGGCGGCCGTTCATCCGAAGGTACGGGATCGCGGTGAACAGCGCGATCAGGGCCCACGCGAGGGCCCGCCGCCGCTTGAAGAAACGGCCGGCGAAGAGGCGGGGCCGGAGCCACCGGCGCGTGCCGTCGGGATTGAGCGTCGGGAGCACGCGGCCCTGGGCCGGCGCGGGCAGCGACATGGTGTCCCTACTTGCTCGCGGCCGCCGGGGCTTCCGGCGCGACCTCGCCCTTGCCGTTGACGCCCTGGGGCGGCTTCGGGTTCGGCGGGTTGGTCCCGCGCAGGGTGGCCACGTAGGCCGCCATCGCGTCGACCTCGTCGGGCTTGAGCTGGTCCTTCCACGGGATCATGCCCTTCTCGATCACGCCGTCGCTGATGGTCTTGCGGATCGCCACGAGCGTGCTGCCGTGCAGCCAGTAGTCGTCGGTCAGGTTCGGGCCGATGATGCCCTGGCCCTGCGGGCCGTGGCACGGTACGCAGCGGGTCGTGAAGATCTCCTTGGCGGAGGCCATGCTCTTCCCGTCCTTCATGAGCGCGCGCAGGGACTCCTCGCTCGCCCCGGCGCTCGCGGCGGGGGCGAGCTTGGCCAGGCGCGCGGCCTGCTCGCTCATCTCCTGCTCGTACTCCGCGATCAGCGACGGTCCGGGGCCGACCTGGTAGTAGCCCCAGTAGCCGAGCGAGAACACGATGGTGGCCACGAAGATCCAGGACCACCAGCTCGGCAGGGGATTGTCGTACTCCTTGATCCCGTCGTAGTCGTGCTCGAGCAGCCGATCGCGCTCGGTCGGGCTCATGCGCGGCCTCCCGGGGTCTCGACGGGCCGATCGTCGGCGAGCGGCAGCAGGCTCGCCTGCCGGAACGGCTCGCGATTGCGCGCGAGGAACACGCTGACTACCACCGTGGCGAAGCCCATCAGCGCGATGGCCAGGGCGATCTGGGCAAACAGGTTGAAGTGCATGGCGCTCACGACGTCGGCGAGCTTCATCGCCCCGTCCTCTCCCCGCCCATCGCGGCCGCGGCCGTCGTGGGCGACTTCTTGATGTCGGTTCCCAGGCGCTGGAGGTAGGACACCAGCGCCACCAGCTCCGTCTCCTCGAGCCCGGCCGGCCCGCCCTGCTGGGCGATGGCCGCCGCGATCTGCTTGGCCTGCGCCCGCGCCAGGGTCGCCGCGCCGGTCACCTCCTCGCGCGTGTAGGGCACGCCGAGGGTCACCTGGGCCGCGACCCCCCGCTCCACCGCCGACCACTCGATCGGCGTGCGCGCCAGCCACGGGTACGCCGGCATGATCGACTGCGGCGTGGTCGAGCGCGGGTCCTCCATGTGCCGCACGTGCCAGAGGTCGGGGTACTTGCCGCCCACCCGCGCCAGGTCCGGCCCGATGCGGCGCGAGCCCCAGAGGAACGGGTGGTCGTACACGAACTCGCCCGGCTTGCTGTACTCGCCGTAGCGCATCGTCTCGGCCCGGATCGGCCGGATCATCTGCGAGTGGCAGTTGTTGCAGCCCTCGGCCACGTAGACGTCCCGGCCGGCCAGCTCGAGCGGGGTGTAGGGATGCACCGACTGGATGGTGGGTACGTTGGAGCCGATCAGGAACATCGGCACGATCTCGAAGAGCGAGGCGGTGACCACCGCGACCGCCACCCACACCGAGAAGGTCAGCGGCAGGCCCTCCCAGCGGCGATGCCACGCCGCGTGTTTGAACCCGCCGGGAGCGGCCTCCGCCGGGAGCGGCCGGAGCGCGGGGGCCTCGTGGACCGGCTCCGCGTAGCGCGCGGGGCCGTGGCGCCACGTCATCAGCGCGTTGACCCCGCAGAGGACCATGCCCGCGATGTAGAGCACGCCGCCCACCACGCGCACCCAGTACATCGGGAGCAGCCGCACCGTGGTCTCGATGAAGTCGGGATAGGCGAGCCGCCCGGTCTCGTCGAAGGCGCGCCACATGAGGCCCTGGGTGAGGCCGGCCGCGTAGATCGCCACGATGTAGAGCAGGATGCCCACGGTGGCGATCCAGAAGTGCAGCTCGGCGAGCCGCTTGCTCCAGAGATCGGTCTGGAAGAGCCGCGGCAGTAGCCAGTACACCATCCCGAACACCATGAAGCCGACCCAGCCGAGCGCGCCCGCGTGGACGTGGGCGATGGTCCAGTCGGTGTAGTGCGAGAGCGCGTTGACGCTCTTGATCGAGAGCAGGGGGCCCTCGAAGGTCGACATGCCGTAGAAGGTGACCGCGACCACGAAGAACTTCAGCACCGGGTCCTCGGTCACCTTGTGCCACGCCCCGCGCAGGGTGAGCAGGCCGTTGACCATGCCGCCCCACGAGGGCATCCAGAGCATCACCGAGAAGAGCATGCCCAGGGTGGAGGCCCACGCGGGGAGCGCGGTGTAGTGCAGGTGGTGCGGGCCGGCCCAGATGTAGATGAACACCAGCGTCCAGAAGTGCAGGATCGAGAGGCGGTAGGAGAAGATCGGCCGGTCGGCCGCCTTGGGCAGGAAGTAGTACATCATTCCGAGGAACGGGGTGGTCAGGAAGAAGGCCACCGCGTTGTGCCCGTACCACCACTGCATGAACGCGTCCTGCACCCCCGCGTAGATCGAGTAGCTCTTGAAGGGCCCCGCCACCACCACCAGGTTGTTGAAGATGTGCAGCACCGCGATGGCCACCAGGGTCGCGATGTAGAACCAGATCGCCACGTAGAGGTGCCGCTCGCGGCGGCGCACGATGGTGCCGAAGACGTTGACCGCGAAGACGACCCACACCAGCGCGATCGCGATGTCGATCGGCCACTCGAGCTCGGCGTACTCCTTGGACTGGGTGATGCCGAGCGGCAGCGTCAGCGCGGCCGACACGATGATGGCCTGCCAGCCCCAGAAGTGCAGCCGGCTCAGCCCGTCGCTCCACATGCGGGCCTTGAGCAGGCGCTGGGTCGAGTAGTAGACGCCGGTGAAGATCGCGTTGCCCGCGAAGGCGAAGATGACCGCGTTCGTGTGCAGCGGGCGCAGCCGCCCGAAGCTGATCCACGGCAGCCCGAGATTGAAGACCGGGTTGGCGAGCTCGAGCGCGATCACGATGCCCACCAGCATGCCCACCAGCCCCCAGACGAGCGTCGCGAGCAGGAACAGCCTCACCACCGCGTCGTCGTACACGAACTGCTCCATCCGCTCGTTCCGCATTGCCGAGCCCGCCACCGTCGCTGTCGTCACGCCGCCGTCTCCTTGACAAGGTTCACGTGTTGGGAACACCGCATCGTCAGGAGGGACGGGAGCAAGCCGGGTGCCAGCGAAGGAGTCAGCCCGGGGCCGACCGCAAATGCGTATGGCGATTGAACCATTCGGGCGAGATGGAGCGGCCGTCGCGACGACGTGGGCCCGGGTGAGGCGCCGTCGCCCCGGCGACCGAGGAGGCGATGTCCCAGCCCCCGAAGATCGCGGGAGCCTGCTAGAATGCCGCCCGCGGTCGGTCCGAGGGAGTACCGGCACGTGACCCGACACCCTTACAGGAGGACACGTGAATGGCCAGGCTCAGGACCCGTAAGTGGCTGCTCGCCGCCTTCGCCTCGCTCGCCAGCCTGCTCGCGGTGGGCTTCTACGCGCTGGCGCAGGCCCCCGACGAGGCCAAGCGTGATCGGAAGGTCGCGGTCTCCGGCGGCACCTTCCACGTGCTGCCGGCCACGCTCGAGACCACCCAGTGGGGCTGGCTCGATCCGAACGAGCCGCCGAAGCTCGTGGTCAGCTCGGGCGACACGGTGGCGGTCGAGACCATGATGCACGCGCACAACAAGATCCAGCCCGGCACCACCATGGAGGAGATCGTGGCGCTGCGGAAGGCCAACCCGGGCGGCGGGCCCCACTCCATGACCGGCCCCATCTATGTCACCGGAGCCGAGCCGGGCGACGTGATGGAGATCCGCATCCTCAAGATCACGCCCAAGGCCTTCGCCACCAACTTCAACCTGCCGGGCAAGGAGTTCCCCACCATCGGCGCGCTCGCGTCCGAGATGCCGGACGGCTTCGTGAAGTACTTCTATCTCGACCTCGACAAGAAGCAGGCCGAGTTCAAGCCCGGCGTCACCATCGACCTGCAGCCGTTCCCGGGCACCCTCGCGGTCGGCATCGATCCCAAGGACCCCTCGCCCCGCAAGGGCGGCTCCACCGATCCGATGGCCCCGGTCTCCACGCTGCGACCCTGGAAGAACGGCTCCAACATGGACATCAACGAGCTGCAGGCCGGGACGACGATCTTCATCCCGGTCTTCCTCAAGGGCGGCCTGGTGTGGACGGGTGACTCGCACTGCCGCCAGGGCAACGGCGAGGTCAACCTCACCGCGCTCGAGTGCTCCTACCGTGAGATCGTCATGCAGCTCATCGTGCGCAAGGACATGAAGGTCGAGTTCCCGCGCATCGAGACCCCGACCCACTACATCATGACCGGCTTCGACGAGGACCTGAACAAGGCGATGGTCATCGCGGTGCGGGAGACGGTCGACTTCCTGGCCGCCCAGAAGATGGTGCCGCTCACGCGCTACGAGGCCTACTCGCTGACCTCCATGGTCGGCGACTGCCGGGTGAGCCAGGTGGTGGACGTCCGCAAGGGCGTGCACTGCATGATGCCCAAGAGCATCTTCGCCAAGAAGTCGTAGTGCGCAGCGCGCTCGCCGGCGCGCTGCTCTGGCTGGCCGCCGCTCCCGCGTGGGGCGGCGGCCCCCTGCCCGTCGTCACCACCACCACCGATCTGCGGGCGCTCGTCGAGACGGTGGGGGGCGACCGCGTGCACGTCACGAGCCTGGCCCCCGCGCTCCACGATCCGCACAGCGTGGACGTGAAGCCGGGCGCCCTCGTCGACCTGCGCGCGGCCGCGCTGCTGGTGCGCATCGGCCTCGACCACGAGCCGTGGCTGGCCCGCCCGCTCGCCACGGTGGGAGAGCCGCGCCTCCTGCCCGGCGGTCCGGCCGACCTCGACGTCTCGCGCGGCATCGCGCTGCTGGACGCCGAGACCGCGCGGGTGCGCGCCGAGCGTGGGGTGCACGTGCACGGCTTCGGCAACCCTCACTACTGGCTCGACCCCGAGAACGCGCGGCCCATCACCGAGCGCATCCAGGCGGCGCTGGTGGGGCTGGCCCCCGCGGACGCCGCGGTCTTCAGGAGCAACCGCGCCCGCTTCCTGCAGGGCCTCGACGCGGGCCTCGGGCGCTGGCGGAGCGCGCTCGCCCCGTACGCGGGCACTCGCGTGGTGGTGGCGCACGAGAGCTGGCCCTACTTCGCGCGCCGCTTCGGCCTCATGGTCGTCGCCGCCCTCGAGCCGACGCCCGGCGTGCCGCCGTCCGCCGCGTACCTGGCCGCGCTCACCGCCCGCATGAAGTCCGCCGGCGTGCGGCTGATCATCGCCGAGCCGTCCACCAGCGCCTCCCTGGTGGCCCAGGTGGCCGCGCGCGCCGGAGCCCGCGCGGTGACGCTGATTCCCTCGGTGGGAGGCGACCCCGAGGCCCGCGACTACCTGGCCCTCTTCGACGTCAACGTATCGCGCCTCGTGGCCGCACTGGCTGCCGCCCCGGCCGCCCGCTGATGCTCGACTTCCTGTGGCTGCCGTTCCTCGCCTGCCTGATCCTCACCGGCATCCACGTCTACCTGGGCCTGCACGTGCTGGCCCGCGGAGTGATCTTCGTGGACCTGGCCCTGGCCCAGGTGGCCGCCCTCGGCATCAGCGTGGCCTTCCTGGCCGGGCACCCCATCCAGAGCGACGCGGCCTACTGGTACGCGCTCACCTTCACGGTGGGCGGGGCCGCGCTCTTCGCGGCGAGCCGCGTGCACCGCGCGCCCCTGCCCCAGGAGGCGGTGATCGGCATCGTCTACGCGGTCTCCGCGGCGGCCGCGGTCCTGGTGGTGGACCGCGCGCCCCAGGGCGGCGAGCACATCAAGACGCTGCTGGTGGGCAGCATCCTCACCGTGACCGGCCGCGAGGTGGCGCAGCTCGCGCTGCTCTACGCGGTGATCGGCGCGCTACACGCGGCGGTGCGCCGGCCGCTCCTCGAGATCTCACTCGACCCGGAGGCCGCGCGGGCCCACGGCCGGCGCCTGCGCGCCTGGGACCTCGTCTTCTACGTCACGTTCGGCATCGTGGTGACCAGCTCGGTCCGCCTGGCCGGGGTGCTGCTCGTGTTCTCGTACCTGATCGTGCCCGCCGCGGTGGCGTCGCTGGTCACCGCCTCCGTGCCGGGGCGTCTCCTGATCGGCTGGGGCGTGGGCGCGCTGGTGAGCGCAGCCGGGCTCTGGGCCTCGTTCGCGTGGGATCTCCCGACCGGCGCCGCGGTGGTCACGTCCTTCGGCGGGCTGACGGCGCTGGTGGCGCTGGGCCTGGGCACCCGCCGGCTGGCTCAGCGGCTGCGCGCGCAGGGTGCCGCCGCGCTCCGGGGCGTGGCCACGCTGATCGCCCTCGCGGTCGCGACAGCCGGGCTGCTGCTCCTCCTGTTCCCGGCGATGGATCACCCGTGGCTCGACGGGATCGAGACCGCCGCGCCGTCGGTGCGCCTGGCCTTCCTGACGCCGGCCGAGCGCGCCGCCCACCGCGACAGCCGGGAGGCGATGGAGCGCGGCATCGCCGAGCTCGCCCGGCTGCGCGGGCTCCAGCAGGACGTGCAGTGGGGCACGCGCGCGATGCCGGCCGAGCACCAGGAGCGGCTGCGCCAGTTCCTGGCCGGGCGGGCCGAGATCGTCGCGGGCGACCGCATGGTGCTGGCCACCCTGCGGGCGCACGCGCGGGCGCGCCAGCGATTCTGGCTCGGGTTGCCCCTGCTGCTGTCGGGCGCGGCCGCCGCCGCGTGGCTCGGGCGCCCGCGCCGCGGCTAGCCGCCGAGCCGCGGCCGGATCACACGCTCGAAGGACTCCACCTCCGCCTCCGGCATCTCGTAGCCACCGGCCAGATCGTGCGCCGGGAAGAGGAACACCTCCTCGACGCCCGCCTCCTCTCGAGCCCGCAGCAGCCGCTCCGCACAGCGCTCCGGCGGGCCGAAGAGCCCGAACGCGTCCGCGATGCGGCGCGCCCGGTCCTCGGGGATCGCGGCGGGATCGAGCGGCTCCGGCAATGCCAGACCCGCCTCGGCGAGCCAGCGGAGGTTCGCGACGCTCGGGTACGCGAGGAAGGGCTGCCCCGGCGCGAACCAGCTCCGCACCCAGCGCGCGCCCACGTCGCCATCGGCACCCAGGCCGAGGGTGACCACGAAGACCACCGGGAAGCCCTCGAGCGACCGGCCGGCCCGCCGCGCCCCCTCGGCCAGGTGGCGCCGCGCCGCGCCGATCGCCGCCGCGTCGAGGCCGACCATCAGGAACGCGCCGTCGGCGATCTCACCGGCCAGCTCGATCATGCGCGGGCCCGCCGCGAGCAGGAACACCGGCGTCGGCACCGCGCTGCGGTTGCGAAGGCGCGTCTCCGCCGGCCCGAAGTCGACCGCCTCGCCGGCCAGGAGCCGCCGCACGTCGCGCACCGCCTCGCGCATCACCGCGACGGTGGCGCGGGGCCGGCCCACGCTGCGCGTCGAGATGAAGCCCGGCGCCATGGTGAGACGGGCGCGGCCGGGCGCGAGCTCCTCCAGGCCGTGCGCGAGCGAGGCGAGGAGGAGCGGATGCCGCACGAGCGGGCTCGAGGTGGCCGGGAACAGGCGGAGCCGCCGGGTCGCGCCCGCGGCGAGGGCCAGGGCGAGGTAGGCGTCGCGGCCGCTCGATGGGTGGTCGTGGATGCCGACGCCGTCGAGCCCGGCCGACTCGCAGCGCGCGACGAACCCGGCGAGCTCGGGAAGCGGCCGGCCCACCGGCACCCGCAGGTTGACGATCACTCGATCAGGCGATCCGCGCGCGCCAGCGATCCCAGGCGCAGCGTCCAGGGCGCGACCCGGCTGATGCGGAGGAGATCGTTGTGCGTCCAGGGATCCTCCGCCAGCCGGGAGCGAGCCTCGTCGGCAGTGGCGGCCCTCACCACCAGCAGCACGTCGGCGGTATTTTCGAGCGGGCCGCCGAGGATCACGAACCCCTCCTTCGCGAGGGCATTCATGAACGCCGCGTGACCCGTCCAGTCGGCCTGGCTCTCCAGTGGTCGGCCGTCCTGCCACGCCGGGCCGCGGGTGCGGATGACCACGAACGTCCGCCGCGTCGTGCTTTCGGGGCCCTGGGCGCTCACTCCGGCTTGAACTCTCGATAGCGCTCGGGGGCGTATCGAGCGGCCAGCAGGCCGGTCGCTTCCTCGAGCTTGATGCGCTGCACCAGCACGCCTTCCTGCCCGTAGGGCAAGTAGGCCTGGCACTGACCTGACGGAGCGATGAGGCTCGTCGCCGACTCCTGGAAGCGCATGCCGTAGTTGACGCTGGCGAAGTAGATCGCGTTCTCGATGCTGCGCATCATCATCGCCTTCTCGTAGTACGCTCCGCCGGCCGCGCCCCACTGCGTGGGACGTACCCCTTCCCGATCGCTGCCGGTGAGCTGAGGATGAAAGACGATCTTGGCGCCCCGCACCGCCGCCCATCGCACCGTCTCGGGATAGCGCCAGCCCTCGTGGCAGATCGCCACTCCGAACCTGGTTCCGTTGACCTCGAAGAGCTGCCGGGTATTCCCCGGCACGTAGAAGCGGTCCTCGCTCGGATCCAGCTGGTTCTTGGTCTGGCAGCCCTGAACCTGGCCCCGGGCGTCGATGACGAAGGCGGCAATCTGCCGGCCTGCGTCGGTGAGCCTCTCCATGCCCACGATGGCGGCCACCGCATACGTTCTCGCCCACTCCCCCACCACCTGGAGCACCCGCTCCTGCTGCGCCCGCTCGAACGGAAATACCTCGAAGTCCTGGCCCCGCAAGCCCGGGAGGTAGGCTTCCGGGAAGCACACGATCTCCGCCCCCTGGGCCGCCGCCTCGGACAGGAGCCGCTTCATCCGGTCGAGGCCGTCGTCAAGGCTCGAGGCGATACCGGGCGAAGCCAGGGCGACGATCATGGATGACCCCTCCGCCTAGCTGGCCTGTCTCGTGTCCGGAGAGCGAAAACGGTCCGCCGCCTTCGCGCGGGCCTTCGACGCTTCGACCTCGCGATCGCGCGGCGGCGCGTTCGTGACGAGCGCGTTCAGCAAGGTCCGGGCGGCCTGCGCCACCTCGTCCACCGCTCGGTCGAAGACCACCTCGTTGGCCCTGGACGGCCTCGAGAAGCCGCTCAGCTTCCGGACGAACTGGAGCGACGATGCCCGGATCTCCTCCTCCGTGGCCGGTGGCTTGAAATTGTGCAGCGTCTTGATGCTTCGGCACATACCAGAACCTCCTGACCCCTCGGGCTCTCGCTACCGCGGCCGCCGGGCGCCCACATTATAGCCGCAGACCAGAGAGTCACCGCGCCAGGCGCCGCCGCCAACCACGCGGGACATTGAAGTTCTCCACCGCGAAGCTCTGAACACGGGGTTTCGACACGACGTTGATCGCTCCTCGGTGAACGTGGGGGGTGCAATCGTGGCACCTAACGCTGGTGGTGAGCGGCGCCCGAAGCGCGTCCGCTCTAGCGCGAGGCCTTCCTTCGCTATTCGGGCGTCGCGATCACGCCCACAAAATCGGCCCCCGCCGGACTTCCGGACCCTGGTTTGAGCACCGTGATCTCACCCTGGCTCGGCAGGAACCCCATCAGCGCCCGAACGGTGAAGGCGTGAGTGACGAGCACGAGCGTGCCCGGTCCGCGCCACGCGGACACGATCTCCTTCAACTCGCGGAGCCGCACCCCGACACTCGCCTCCCGGTCCGGAACGAGGGCCCACGAAGTCTCGACGGGACCGCCGGCCATCAAGCGGGCCGTTTCCAGACAGCGGCACCATGGCGAGGACAGGATTCGATCTACGCGCACGCCGTGGTTGCGGAAGGCCTCGCCAAGTGCCCTGGCTTGCTGGCGCCCCAGCTCATCCAAATTCCGTTGGGTCTTGCAGTCGTCGATCCTGAAGCCGGGCGGGTCACCGCCGTAGCCGGGCGGCGCGTTGCCATGGCGAATCAGCGCAACATGGCCACCCTTGACAAGCGCAGCCCAGCCTTCCACGGAGTCACCCGCGGCCAAGCCCGGCCCGACGATCAGCAACATACCAAGAACGCAGAGAGCCACGCGAGCGAACCGGAACCGAATGCGTGATTCAATCACGACGCCCCCCTCGGCCCCGTGGATCGTCCGCGACCAAAGCGTAGTCCTGCGCAGCACTCTTTACTCATCCCTTACTCGATGACCTGATCGGCCCGGAGAAGCAAGGACTTCTGGACCGGCAGTCCCATGGCCCTGGCGGTCCTGAGGTTGAAAGTCAGTGTGAATTTCGAGGCCTGCTCGACCGGGATCGTGGCCGGCGTGCCGCCCTTGAGGATCTTGTCCACGAAGTATGGCGCTCGCCGCCAGAGCTCAGGGAAGTCCACGCCGTAGGCCAGCAGCCCGCCGCCCTCCGCGTATGCGTCCGAGCCGGCGCCGGGCAGGCGCTTCGCGGCGGACAGTTCACCGAGACGTCGCATGTTGGCAACGAACATCGAGTCACTGAGAATGACGAGGCCATCTGCCCGCTGACGGAGCATCAGCCCTAAGGCATCATCGAACTCCCGAGGGGCCCGCGCCGGCACCTCGAGAAGCTCCACATTCAGAGTCGAGGCAGTCTTCCTCAGGAGTTCGAGGTCCGGGCCATTGTTGCGGTTGGGATTCAGCAGGACCGCGACCCTGGTCAGACGAGGCACAGCCTCTTTGAGGATCTCAAGGCGCTTGGCCGAGAGCTCTGGGCCGAAAAAGGTTGATCCAGTGATGTTTCCATCGGGCCGTGCAAGGGTGGCGACGAGTCCCTCCGCCACCGCATCGCCGCCGACCGCCATGACGATGGGGATCGTCGTTGCCGCGTCCTTGAGGACACGGGTTCCCGGCCCGCTCGTGACGATGACGTCCGGCTGGAGCCGGATCAGCTCAACCGCGAGGGCAGGAAGCCGATCATATTGGCCCTCTGCCCACCGGTATTCGAGGACCATATTCTGGCCCTCAACGTAGCCCAGGTCGTGAAATCCTTGCCGCATGGCCTCGACCTGACGCGCGTAGCCGGCAGCAGAGGTGACTCCGAGGACACCCACGCGCGGCACCTTCCCGGCGACGGACTGGGCGCCTGCCGGGAGCGGCGCGCCCACGACAGCCAAGAGAACGGCGAGGAACCCGAAGCACTTCAACCACCCCTGATTCTTCGCCACACTCGCTCCTTCAGGGACGCGTGGTTGCGCATGGTCCCGTGTACCGAAAAAGGGAGGACGGGGCCGGGCGCTACGCTTCACGCCCCCGCGCGGCTCGTGCCGGACGCGGCCGGCCGACCGAGGGCCGCGCCCGCCAGCGACGTCAGCGCCCAGAACACCCCGAACCCGAGTCCCAGGGCGGCGGCGGTGGGCGGCGAGCTCGGCAGCTTCCAGATCGTCTCGGCGAGCACGAGAGACGGCGTGGCCACTCCCACCGCGACCCAGTAGCGGGGCTGCCACCGGCTGAGCACGAACGCGATGGCCGCGCCCGATCCCAGCCAGGCGAACCAGAGAACCGGCGCGTAGTGCTTGGTCGCGTACGTCGCCCCGTACCCCAGGCCCGCGGCAAGGCCGGCGAGCGCGACGGCTTCGACGACCGGTCGTATCCGCGCGCTCATCGGTCCGCGGTCAGAACGGCTCGTAGATCAGGTACCAGGGCCCCGCGATGTGCGCATAGCGGGTGCCGGTCGGCCGCGAGCGCGGACGGTAGGCGAGACCGCACTGGTCGATGACGCCGCAGTCCGCGGTCAGGAAGCGCACCTCGTCGGGCGACATCACCGTCGCGTAGGTCGCGCGGAACAGGCCGACCCGCAGCCGCTCGGCCTGGCCCGGGCCGGCGGCGAGTCCCTCCGCGGCCCGGGTGAGCGCCCGCTCGCTCGCGTGGAAGCGCACGCGGAAGAGCGGATTGATCGGGCTCTGGCTCGAGAGATAGATGGCGACCAGCGCCGCGCCGAGGACCGGGAACGAGGCCCACAGCGCCAGAAGGCCGGGCCGACGCCACCCGGCCGCGCGCGCCGGGCCCCGCGGGATCGCCCACGCGATGGCCAGGAGACAGGCGGCGGGAACGACCAGCGCGACGTCGAGGAACCCGACCCCCGCGTCGCTCACCGCGACGATCGCGTAGAGCTCCCATCCGACGGTCGCGGCGACCAGCAGCGCCCTCCACATGGACGCGCGCCGCGGCTCCCTCAACCGAGCGGCCCCAGGAGCAGGGCGAGCGGCGAGGCCAGGATGAGGGTCGACAGGATCCAGAGGCCCGCGGGCTTCCCCTGCACGCGCAGGCGCAGAGCGATGCCGACCGTGACGAAGGCCGCGGTGGCCGAGAGGAGCGCGACGCCCACCGCGAGGAGCCCGCGGTTGACGCAGCCGAACAGCAGCACGGGCGTGAAGTAGAGCCCGATCAGGGCGGCCGGGGCCAGGGCCGGCAGGGCTACGTGCTTGACGAAGGGGTTCGTCATGGGCGCCCTTCCAGTCTGGCACGGGCCGGAATTTCCGGGGGGCCGCCGGGCGCGGGGGCCCGGCGGCGCGTCACGCGGTGGCGCCGGCCTCCACGGTAGGCTCGTAGTGGGTGGCGTCCGGGAAGCCGATGGGGCGGACCGCCGGAAGCGTGACGCCGGCCTCGCGATACGCGGTGACGAAGGCGGACACGGTCCGGAAGTCGCCGATGCCGCCGAGCGCGGCCACGAGCCGGTCGGGGACCGACTCCGGCTTCGGCGCCCGGTCGTAGGCGGCGATCTCCGGCGCGAAGCCGCTCTGCTCGAGCATGGCGCGGTAGAACGGCAGGGCGAGATAGCGCGTGAGCTCGGTCCGGAACAGCGCGGTGGCGGCGGGGCGATCCGCGGTGAGCGCGGCCGGCACCGCCGCCACGATCTCGAAGCCCTGGAGCGGCTTGCCCGCCCGCTCGCGCCCGCGGCGGATGGCGGGGACCGCCTGCTCGCGCACGTACGCGGGCGCGGCCAGCCACAGCACCACCCCGTCGGCGATCTCGCCGGCCAGCTCGAGCATGCGGGGGGCCAGCCCGCCCAGCAGGATCGGCGGCGCCGCCGGCACCCGCGGCAGGCCGCTCTGCCAGCTCACGCGATAGCGCGCGCCCTGGTGCTGCACCTTGCCGGTGAGGGCGGCGCGCAGCACCGTCACGTACTCGCGGGTGACGTCGAGCGGCCGGCCCATGTCGAGCCCCAGCGCCCCTTCCATCATCGGCTTGTGGCTCACCCCGATACCGAGACGCAGGCGGCCGCCGCTCACGTCGGACAGCGTGAGCGCCTCCTGGGCGAGGAGCACCGGATGCCGCGGGTAGATCGGGATGACCCCGCTGCCGAGGCCCGCGTGCGGGGCGACGTGGCCGTAGGCCGCGAGCACCTGCAGCGCGTCGCGCCCGATGCCGTGCGTCACCCAGAGGCTCTCGTAGCCGAGCGTGTCGGCGCGCCGCGCCAGGGCCAGCGCGGGCGCCAGCTCGGCGCCGGGGCTCAGGAAGAGCGCGGTGCGCGCCACGGCCGGCTACGCCCCCACGATCACGCCCACCGCGGCGAGCTGGGCGCGCAGGTCGTGCCCCTGATCCACCCGGTGGAGGACCGCCTGCATGCCGACCTCGCGCGCGGCCTCGACGTTCTTGTCCCAGTCGTCCACGAACACGCACGCCGCCGGCGGGAGGCCCAGGCGCTCCGCGGCGAGCTGGAAGATCCGGGCCGCGGGCTTCGCCACGCCGACCTCGGCGGAGACCACGACGTCGTCGAACAGGTGATGCAGGGCCAGCTCGCCCTCCAGGCGGCCGCGCAGCGAGACGTCCGCGTTGCTCAGGACCGAGCAGCGATAGGCCGGGCGCAGCGCGCGCACCAGCGCGATGTTGAGGTCGATGGGCGCCTGCGCCTTGCGCCACTCCGCGTGCAGGCGCGGCAGCGCGCGGCCGGCCCGGCGCTCGAGCTCGGCGTGCGCGCCGTCGAGCCATGCGGCCGGATCACCGAGCCCGCGCTCGATGTCGGCCCAGTCCGGCGAGCGGTAGAGCGTCTCGAAGACCGAGGAGCGCGGCAGGCCGTGGAGGCGGTCCAGCTCGCGGGCCACGTCCCAGCGCATGTCCCACAGGACCCCGCCGAAGTCGAAGACGACGGCGCGCGGACTAGTAGCGGGGCCCACGCGTGCTCGGCTGGACCTTGGGCGCGGACGGTCGGTCGCTGGTGAGAGGGACCCAGCCACGATCCTTCATGCACTGCTCGTCGAGGGTATTGCCCGTGGTGCAGCCGTCGCGGTCGCGCTTGAACTCGTCCACCGTGTAGTTCACGTTCGGCTTGTACCACTGCCGATCCCGCTCGGAGCTGCAGCCGACCAGGAGACTCGATGCGACGATCAGGAGGAGGCACCACTGCCGGATCACGGCGGCCATGATACCATGCCGCCCTCGGCCATGCTCCCGACCACCATCGCCGGCAGCCTGCCCAAGCCCGAGTGGCTCGCGCCCCCGAACGTGCTGTGGGCCCCCTGGCGGCTCGAGGGCCGCCCCCTCGAGGAGGGCAAGCGCGACGCGGTGCTCCTGGCCCTGCGCGAGCAGGAGCAGGCCGGCATCGACATCGTGACCGACGGCGAGCAGACCCGCCGGCACTTCGTCTGGGGCTTCGTCGAGCAGCTCGAGGGCGTCGACTTCTCGAAGATGGTCACGATCGGCATCCGCGCCGACCGCTACCAGGCGACCGTACCCACCGTCACCGGCCCGGTGCGCCGACGCGGCTCCATCCACGGCGAGGACGTCCGGTGGGCGCGGGCCAACACCACGCGCCACCTCAAGCTGACGATCCCCGGGCCGATGACGATCGTGGACACGATCCACGACGCCCACTACGGCAGCCGGGCCCGGCTCGCCATGGACCTGGCCCGCCTCATCAACGAGGAGGCGCGCGAGCTGGAGGCGCTCGGGCTCGACATGCTGCAGCTCGACGAGCCCGCCTTCAACGTCTACATGGACGAGGTGCGCGACTGGGGCGTGGCCGCGCTCGACCGCGCGGTCGAGGGCCTGCGCTGCCGCACCGCGGTGCACATCTGCTACGGCTACGGCATCAAGGCCAACACCGACTGGAAGCAGACCCTGGGCGGCGAGTGGCGGCAGTACGAGCAGACCTTCCCGCTCCTGGCCCGGAGCCTGATCGGCGGGGTCTCGCTCGAGTGCGCCGGCTCGCGGGTGCCCATCTCCCTCATCGGCCTGCTCGGCGACAAGGACGTCCTGGTCGGGGCGGTCGACGTGGCCACCGACCGCGTCGAGACCCCCGAGGAGGTCGCCGCGGTCATCCGCTCCGCGATGCGCCACGTGCCCGCCTCGCGCATCTACCCCTGCACCAACTGCGGGATGGTGCCACTCTCGCGCGACGTGGCGCGCGGCAAGCTGCGGGCCCTCGGCGCGGGGGCCGCGATCGTGCGGGGCGAGCTCTCCGGCTGACCGGGCGCCGATGACGCGGGAGATGACCGCCTACTACGCCCGCCGCGCGGCGGAGTACGAGCGGGTCTACACGAGCCCGCGCTGGCAGGACGACCTGGCCGTGCTCCGGCCGCGCGTGGCCGACTTCTTCGCGGGCCGCCGGCTCTTCGAGGTGGCGTGCGGGACCGGCTACTGGACGCACGTCGCGGCCGGGCGCGCCCGCGCCGTCCACGCCACCGACGTCAACGACGACACCCTCGCGCTCGCCCGGGCCAAGACCTACGCGGCGCCGGTCTCGTTCGAGCGGCGCGACGCCTACGCGCCCGCGGACACCGCCGTGCGCTTCGACGCGGGCCTGGCCGGCCTCTGGCTGTCGCACGTCGACCTCGCCCGGATGGACGCGTTCCTCCGCGCCTTCCACTCCCACCTCGAGCCGGGCGCGGTGGTGCTGATGTTCGACGAGCGCGCGACCGACGAGCGCCCGAACCCGCCGGTCAGCCGCGTCGACGTGGCCGGCAACCGCTACGAGATGCGGCGCCTCCAGGACGGCGGGCGCTTCGAGATCGTCAAGAACCTCTTCGACCGCGTCCGGCTGGAGGCGCTGATCCACCCGCACGCCACCGGCGTCGCGTACCGGGAGCTGCAGTACTTCTGGCTGCTCGAGTACGTGGTGGCCTAGCGGCGCGGCGCGCCCCCGACCCGGCTAGGGCCCGGCGCGGCCCTTCGTCGCGAACTGGCGCTCGTAGAGGGAGCGCAGCTCCTCGAGCGTGGTGGCCTGGCCGGGGGCCTTGTCCGGGCGGACGCGGGCGATGCGGGCGAAGCGCAGCGCGAAGCCGGACGGGTAGGTCGGGCTCTTCTGGATCTCGTTGTAGTCCACCTCCACCACGACCTCCGGGCGCACGCGCACCGTGTAGCCGTCGTCGCCGCTGGCCAGCGCGCGCAGCCGCTCGGTCATCTCGGTGAACTCGCGGTCGGTGAGGCCCTTGAAGGTCTTGCCCACTTCCGCCCACCCGTCTCCGTCGCGCACCGCCAGGTGGTAGTTGGAGAGCCAGCCCACGCGGCGGCCGGAGCCGCGGTCGGCGGCCACGATCACGCAGTCCACCGTGAGCGCGGCCTTCAGCTTGAGCCACTTCTTGCCGCGGCCGCCCGGCTCGTAGGGGCTCGCCGGGTCCTTGGCCATCAGGCCCTCGTGGCCGGCCGCGAGCGCGCGGGCCATGAGCGCGGCGCCGTCCTCCGCCCGCGCCACCAGGGCGCGCTCGGCCAGCCAGCGGCCGCCGGTCACGCGCTCGAGGATCTCCCAGCGGCGCGCGTAGGGCTCGTCGAGGCACGGCCGCCCGTCCGCCATCAGGCAGTCGAAGAGGTGGAGCGTGAGCGGCAGCGCGCCCGCCGCGGCCTCGACGCCGCGCACCCGGCGGAAGCGGCGCATCAGCTCCTGGAAAGGCAGCGGGCGGCCCGCCGCGTCGAGGGCGACCACCTCGCCGTCCAGGATGAGCGGCGTGCCCGAGAGATCGCGCCGGGCGATGGCCACGATGTCGGGCAGGCTCCGCGTGACGTCGGACATGCGCCGGCTCCAGATCGCCACCCGGTCGCCGTCGCGGTGGAGCTGGATGCGCGCGCCGTCGTACTTGTACTCCATCGCGGAGGTCCCGCCGTGCGCGGCCAGCGCCTCGGCCGGATCGATCGCGATCTCGGCCAGCATCGGCAGCAGCGGCACGAAGACGCGGGGCTGCGCCTCGGCCAGGGCCTCCGCGCCCCGGCCCAGCGCGAGGGCGGCCACCGCGGTGAGATCGCCGGTGACCAGCGCGGCGCGGCGGACCAGTGCCGGCGGCACGCCCGCGGCCTCCGCGATCGCCTCGAGCACCAGCCCCTCCGAAAGGCCCATCCGCATCTCGCCGTAGATGATGCGCTGGAGCAGGTCGCGCTCGGCCTCCGAGGCGCGCGCGACCAGCTCGCCGAGCCGCGCCTCGCGGAGCCGCCGGGCGCCCGGCCCCGCGGCCTCGGCGACGGCGCCGAAGGCCGCGGCCACGTCCGCCTGCGTGAGGGGCGGCGCGGCCGGCCCCGCGGGCACCGGGAGGCCGCGCACGTTGAGCACGCGCGGGTCCGAGGCCGGGAACGCGCGCCCGCTCAGGTAGGTGACGGCGCGCGCGAGGTCGTCGGGCGGCAGCGCGCGCAGATACTCCGCGACGAGCCGGCGCTTCTCGAGCCGTCCGCCGCTCGAGGCGACGCGGGCGCGGAGGTCGGCCAGGTCGGCGAGGAGCGCCACGGGTCCGGTCCCCTCCCTATGCGATCAGCAGGAGCCAGCCCACCAGCAGGGTCAGCATCGTGACCGGCACGCCCACCCGGCTGTACTCGAGGAAGCCGATCTGGACACCGGCCCCCCGCGCCTGCTCGACCACGATGAGGTTCGCCACCGAGCCCAGGATGGTGAGGTTGCCCGCGAGGGTGGAGGCCATCGCGAGCAGCAGCCACGCGCGGGTGGGCTCGCCGAAGGTCGGGATCACCGTCTTGAACAGCAGCACCGCCGGCACGTTGGAGACCAGATTCGACAGCGCCGCGGTCACCACGGTGAGCACCGCCGGGCGGTAGAGGCCGGCCGCGGCGGCCCCGCCGAGGATCTCGCCGGCCAGGCCGGAGGCCTCGACGCCGCCGATCACCACGAAGAGGCCGGTGAAGAGCACGAGGAGTCCCCAGTCGATCTCGCGGTAGACCTTGTCGGGATTCACCCGCCGCGTGAGGAGACAGTAGGCCGCGCCGCCGATGGCCACCAGCGCGATCGGCACCCCGGCGAGGAACGCCACCAGCATCACCGAGACCGCGGCCACCGTCTTGATCATCAGCGCGTGGTGCACCGCGCCCCGCTCGTCGAGCGGCGTGGTCGGCAGCGCGGGCGGCAGCCGCCGCCGGTACGCGAGCCAGATCACCCCGAACACGAGCGCGAGGCCGATCACCGCCACCGGCGCCTCGCGCAGCAGGAACGCGCGGTAGCTGATGCCGGAGAAGCTGCCCACCAGCATGTTCTGCGGGTTGCCGGTCAGCGTGGCCACGCTGCCCACGTTGGCCGCGGTGGCGAGCGCGATGAGGTAGGGCGCGGGCGGCAGCTGGAGCCGCCGCACGAGGTCCAGCACGATCGGGGCCATCACCAGGCAGACCACGTCGTTGACGAAGAGCGCGGAGAGCACGCCCGCGGCCACGATGATCAGGGCCAGCAGACCCACCGGGGTGTGGGCACGGCGCACCGCCGCGTAGGTCACGAGACGGAAGAAGCCGGAGAGGCGCAGGTACGCGGCCACGATCATCATGCCGAACAGCAGCACGAGGGTGTGGGCGTCCACCGCGGCCACCGCCCGGTCCCACGGCAGGAGACCGCTCACCACCACGATCGCGCCGCCGATGATGGCCACACCGGTGCGGTCGACGCGGAAGAACGGCAGCCGCCCGAGGGCGAGGCCCAGATAGGTGCCGGCGAGCGCGACGAGCGCGATCAGCCGGTCGACACTGACTTCCTGCATGGCCTCCTCACCATGAGCTCCCTCTCCCCCCTGGGGAGAGGGCCGGGGTGAGGGGCAACGCGCACGCTTGCTTCCCGCAACACCCGCATGCGACAAGCAGCCGCCCAAGTCTAGCATCTCGCGCATTCCCTCTCGCGCCGGTGCGCGCCCGCCTCACCTGAGGCGACCTCGCCTCAGTGTCGTCTCGCAAGTCCTCAATCTTCCGCTAACGCCGCGGCTGGCCCGCTCAATGCACAGTCCGGCGGCTGAGGGGGCCAACATGAAACGCCGGAAGAGCCGGGCCTCGGTGAGCACGAAGGTGAGGAGCCTGCGCGCCAAGATCAAGGCAACGGAAGCACGACTGGCCCGACTCCTGACCGAGCTCGAGAGGGCGAGAGCGCTGCTGTCCCGCGAGGCACGGAGACGGAAGCACTAGACGCTCCAGGAAGGCCAGAGGGAATCGGCAATGCTACAATCGGCTCCGCCATGGCCCGGGCCCATCTCCTCTCGATCATCAAGGGCAAGCAGGCGCAGCTCGCGAAGCTCCGGGCCGAACTGGAAGAGGCGAAGGACCTGCTCGCCGCCATCGTGCGAAGCGCCAGTGCCGTTCCAACGCGCCACGCCCGCCAGCGCCAACCGCGCCGCCGCAGTGCGAGGGCCCTGGAATATAGTCCGACCGCACGGGAGGCGGCCAAGATCCTTCGCGGGGCCGGGCGCCCGCTCCACGCAACGGATATCGTGAAGGCCCTGAAGCGCCGCGGCCACAACGTGGCGCTCGGAACGCTCGTCAGCACGCTGTCGCGCTGGGTACGCAGCCGCTCGGTGTTCTACCGCGCGCGTCCAAACGTGTTCGGGCTCATTTCCCAGCGCGGAAGCGGAACGCGTAGAGCGGCCGGCACCGCCGCGCGCTCAGTAGCCGATCGCGGCGCCGTCACTGCGCGGGTCGGCCCCGCCCACCCGGGCGCCGCTCGCCGGATCGAGGGTGATGCCGTGGGCGTGGCCGGCCAGCTCGTTCCAGGCCGCCCACCGGTTGATCGCGTGGCCCCGGCGGGCCAGGTCGGCCACCGTGGCGTCCGCGAAGCGTCCCTCCAGGTTCAGCAGGTCGCGCGTGTCGCCGATGGCGAAGCGTCCGGCGAGCCAGCGCGGCGCCTCGACCGCGCGCTGGATGTCGAGGCCGAAGTCGATCATCGCGGTGTAGACCTGGAGGTGGATCTGGGGCTGGCCGTCGGCGCCCATGCAGCCCATGACCTGCCAGAGCCGGCCGTCGCGGAAGGCCAGCGAGGCGATCAGGGTGTGTAGCGGCCGCTTGCCGGGCTCGAGCCGATTCGGGTGGTCCGGGTCGAGCGAGAAGTAGGCGCCGCGATTCTGGAGGACCACGCCGGTTTCTCCCGCCACCACGCCCGCGCCGAAGCCGAAGTAGAGGCTCTGGATCAGCGACGCCGCGTTGCCCGCGTCGTCGACCGCGCCCACGTAGACGGTGTCGCCGGTGAGGCTGCCCGCCGACGGCACGCGGTCCCACGGCAGGGCGCGCGCGGGATCCATGAGGCGACGGCGCTCGGTGATGTAGGCGGGCGAGAGCATGCGCTCGACCGGCACCGGCACGAAGGCCGGATCGGCGACGAAGCGATCGCGATCGTGGAAGGCGATCTGCTTGGCTTGCACCAGCAGGTGCACGTGGTCCGGCCCCAGGTACGGCAGCGCGCCGAGGTCGGACGACTCCACGAGGCGCAGCGCCTGCAGGACCGAGACCCCCTGGCTCGGCGGCGGCGTCTCGTGGATGGTGACGCCGCGGTAGGTGGCGCTGATGGACTCGGTCCACCGCGCCCGCTGGGCGGCGAGGTCGCGCTCGGTGAAGAAGCCTCCGCGCTCGCGCGACCACCCGGCGAGCGCGCGGGCGGTCTCCCCCTCGTAGAAGCCGGCGCGACCGACGGCGCCCAGACGCTCGAGGGTGCGCGCGAGGTCCGGGTTGACGAGCCGCCGCCCCATCGCCGGCCGTCGCCCCTCGGCCAGGAAGATGCGCGTCGCGGCGGGATCGACCGCGAGGACGTCGGCGTTGCGCTCGATCCACTCGGCCAGCCGCTGGGTGACCGGGAACCCCTCGCGCGCGTAGCGCACCGCCGCGGCCAGGTCGGCCGCGAGCGGCAGCCGGCCGTGGCGCGCGTGCGCCTCGCACCAGCCGTCCACCGCGCCGGGCACGGTCACCGTCGCGGGCACGACGCCGCGGAGGGGGATCTCGGCGAGGCCCCGCTCCCGGAACCAGTCGATGGTGGCGGCGGCGGGCGCGGCGCCCGCCGCGTCGAGCGCCTGCACCGCGCCGGTGCGCGCGTCGTGGATGAGCCAGAACGCGTCGCCGCCCACGCTGGTCATGTGCGGGTAGACGACCGCGAGCACCGCCGCGGCGGCGATGGCGGCGTCGATCGCGGAGCCGCCGCCTTGCAAGATCGCGACGCCGGCCTGGGAGGCCAGCGAGTGCGGCGACACCACCATGCCGCGGTAGGCCAGCGTGGCCGGACGGCCGGGGTCGAGGATGCGACTAGCTCCCGGCCGGACCGAGGGGCAGCTCCATCCAGATCTCGGCCCGCGGGTTGCCGTTGTAGTCGGCGATCTCGCGGAACCCGTAGCGGCGATAGAGCCGCACCGCGGCCTCGAGCCGGTGCTCGCTGTCGAGGCGCAGCGCGCGCCCGCCGAGCGCGCGCGTCTCCTCCAGCACGCGGGCCATCAGCCGGTCCGCGAGGCCGCGGCCCCGGCAGGCCGGGCGCAGCCACATCCGCTTGAGCTCGGCCACGCCCGGCGCGAGGCGGCGCACCCCCGCGGTGCCGACCACCAGGCCGGCGGGGTCGATCACGATCAGCATCACCCCCGCGCTGCCGTCGTACTCGCCCTGCCAGTCGGCCACGTCGTGGTCGAGGCCGGTCGCGTCGACCTCCTCGCCCAGGAACGCGAAGTAGGCGGCCAGCTCACGCGCCACCCCCGCGTGATCGGCCGGACCCGCCCGGCGGATCTGGAAGTCCTCGGCCACCTAGCGCTTCCGGGCGTGCGCGTCGAGCCCGCGCTGCCAGAGATACTCGGTCTCGCCCAGGTGCTTGCCCACCCAGCGCGAGAGCACGAACAGCAGGTCGCTGAGCCGGTTCACGTACTTGAGCGGCCACTCGCCGATGGTCTCCACCCGCGACAGCTCGAGCACGCGGCGCTCGGCGCGGCGGCACACCGTGCGGGCCTGGTGGAGGAAGCCGCCGACCCGCCCGCCGCCGGGAAGCACGAAGCTCTTGAGCGGGGTGAGCTCCTTCTGGCACTCGTCCATCAGCCGCTCGAGCGCGGTCACCTGCTCCGGGCCCACGCGGAACATGCCCTCGTAGGCGGCGTCGGCCGGGGTGGCCAGCTCGCTGCCAAGGTCGAACAGCTCGTTCTGGATCCGGCGCAGCACCTCGTCGAGCCACCGGTGCCGCTTGCCGGGCTTCTTCTGCTCCGCGTTGAAGACGCGGGCCAGCCCGATGACCGCGTTCAGCTCGTCGATGGTGCCGTAGGCCTCGATGCGCGGCGAGTCCTTCGGCACGCGACGACCGCCGACGAGCGCGGTTTCTCCATGGTCTCCCGTGCGCGTGTAGACGCGCGTGATGCGGACGGGCATGCGGGGTCCTCCCGCGCCGAGGCTAGCACAGGTGCTAGACTCTGGCCATGAGCGAGGCGTGGCGCGCGAACCTGGTGACCGATCCCGAGGGGATCGCGCGCATCGTGCGCGAGTGCAAGCGCATCGCGGTCCTCGGCATCAAGATCGAGGCCCAGCGCGACCAGCCCGCGTTCTACGTGCCGGAGTACATGGCGCGGGCCGGCTACGACATCGTGCCGGTGCCGGTCTACTATCCGGAGGTCGCCCGCATCCTCGACCGGCCCGTCTACCGCACGGTTTGCGAGGTGCCGGGCCCCGTGGACATGGTCAACGTCTTCCGCCGGCCGCGCGACATCCCGCCGCACGTCGACGACATCCTGGCCGCGCACCCTCGGGTGGTCTGGCTCCAGCTCGGCATCCGCAACGAGCCGGCCGCGGAGGCCTTCGCGCGGGCCGGCATCCGGGTGGTCCAGGACCGCTGCCTGCTGGTGGAGCACCGCCGCCTGCGCTAGCCGGTCGGCCCCGCCCCACGGGTCAGCGCGCGGCCGCGAGCGCGGCGAGCGCGTGGGTCACGTCCTGCCACTCGGTCTCGGTCAGCGCGGTCGCGCCGAAGCGCGCGTGCTCGTAGTGACGGGTGAGCCGGGCGAAGGGCTCGGCGCGCTCCGGCGTGGCCGCGGAGACCCGCGCCGCGAACTGCCGCGCGGTCTCGGCCGCCGCGGGGGCCAGGCCGCGCCGGGCCAGTAGCCGCAGCGCGCGCTCGTAGAATGCGGGCACGCTCGGCGCGGGCCCGGCGGCGCGCCCGGCCCAGCCCCGGCGATGGAGCAGCCAGCCCAGGACCAGCGCGATCGCCAGGCCGCCCGCGCCCATCAGCGCGGGGGTCACCCGCCAGTGGCGCGGCCACGAGAGCCCGAGCCGCACGTCGGTGGCCTGGCGGTGCACCGTCGCGGCGAGGTGCACCTGGTCGCCCAGACTCCAGTTGATCACGTAGCGGTACCAGCGCATGCGCGCGGCGTCGAGGTAGAGCGAGACCGGGCCGGGCGCGGCGGTCGCGATCTCGCCGCGGGGCGACGGATCGAAGGCCACCCAGCCCCGCCCCTCGATGTAGGCCTCGACCCACGAGTGGGCGTCGCTCAGCCGCACCATGAAGTAGCGGCCATAGGGGTTCCACTCGCCGTGCTGGAAGCCCGCGACCACCCGGCTCGGGATCCCCTCGCTCCGCAACATCACCGCCATCGCGGCCGCGAAGTACTCGCAGTTGCCCGACCGGCGCACGAACAGGAACTCCTCGAGCGGCGGCCGCGCGGTCTCGCGTCGGAGTGCGAGCGTGTAGCGGTAGCGCGTGCTCAGGTACTCGCCGACGCGACGGGCCGCGGTGTTCGGGTCGCGGGCGCCCACGGTGGCCTCGCGGGCGAGGCGCGCGATCTCGGGGGAGAGCGCGGGCAGCTGCAGGTAGCGCGCGCGGTCCTCGGGCGCGAGGCCCGGCGCCGGGCGCACGTTCCTGGCGATCGCGCGGCCCGGCTCCTCCAGCTCGGACTCGACGATGTAGTGCAGCCGGGCGGTCGCGCTCGAGGTGGTGAGGCCGCCCATGTCGTCGACCACCAGCGTGGTCGAGTGCATCTCCAGCCGCAGCACGCGCGGGGCCCCGAAGACCGCGTCGGTGCCCATCGGCTCCAGGAAGATCTCCTGGCGCAGGAGCGGGCCGGCCCCCCGCGGGAGCCCGATCCCGAAGTCGCCCGCGGCCCCGCGGCGCACGAATCTCCGCGGCGCTACCGCGCTCGACCAGGTGCGGCCGTCGAACTGATCGAAGGCCACGCCGCGCCAGCGCAGCTCCGGCAGCGAGGCGGGCTCCGCCCGCTCGTCGCCGAGGTAGACGCGCATGACCACGGTGTGATCGCTCTCGATGTCGCCGAAGCTGCCCAGGTCGACCCGGTCCGAGAAGCCGGTCACCATGCGGCCGAGCTGGGCGCGCAGCGGCAGCGCGGCCTGGCCCACCCGCGGGATGATGAAGAAGAGACCGCCCGCGAGCGAGAAGGTGATGGCCGCGGCGACCAGGCTCACCCGGGTCAGGGGCCCGCGGAAGAAGACCCGCCGCGTCGGGGAGCCGGCCGCGCCCTCGCGACCGGCCTGCTCGAGCTCGGTCACCACGTGGTTCAAGATGAGCATCCAGGTGCCGAGCACGAGGAAGACGACGAACACGGCCAGGAAGCTCAGGCTGAAGCTGATGGACGCGGCGGCCACCAGCAGGAAGAACGACAGCAGGCCCGCGTGGCGCAAATCCCGGAGCCCGCGCCGCACGAAGAGCCGGAGGAGGATCAGGAACAGCAGCAGGTGCACCATCCCGTCGAGCAGCGAGTAGGCGAGATAGAAGAGGTCGACCGTGATGGCCACCGCCGCCGCGCCGACCAGGCCATAGCCGAGCGCCGGCCGCACCGCGCCGCGCGCCCGCGCCTGCTCGTGGCCCCAGCCCACCAGGATCGCCAGCACGACCAGTCCCGTGCCGACCGGGCCGATGAGCCCGGCCCCGTAGAGCGCGGCCACGCCGGTCGCGACCAGCAGGTAGGTGACGAGGCGGAGCGCGAGGAGGGCCGACATGTCAGGCGAGCGGCACGCGGATCTCCCGCAGCCGCCGCGGGCCGAGGGAAGCCGTGCCGTCCACCGGCGGGCCGGCCGGCGCGCGCCCGGCGCCCGGCGCGGCCGGCTCGTAGAGCGCCAGCGCGGTGAGCACGCGGCGCAGGTGCGGGCGGCCGTGGCCGAGCGGGACGAAGAGATCGGGGCCGGCCAGCTCCACGCCGGCCCCCGCGCGGATCAGCGCCGTCGCGAGCGAGGCGGCCTCGGAAAGCCCGGTCTCGAGCGCGTCCGTCCCGGCCTTCCCCCGCCCCACCAGGACCACGCGCGTATCGTGGCTCGTATCGGCCTCGTGCTCGCGCACCACCAGCGCCTCCGCCTTCGCGCTGCTGCGCCAGTGGATGAAGCGCGGGTCGTCGCCCGGCCGGTAGGGGCGGAGATTGTAGAGATCGTTGCCGCGCCCTCGCCGGCGGCCGGCCGTCGCGCCCGCGTCGCCGAGGCGACCGAGCGACTCCGCCGGCAGCGGCCGCACCGCGGGGAACACGAGCACCTCGTCCGTCAGGGCCGGGCGGCCCGCCTTCATGAACAGGCCGAAGGGAAAGCGCGTGGTGATCCGCACGCCGGCGAGCCGCCCGCGGCCGCGCCGCGGGAGCGTCTCCTCCCAGGTCGCGAGCCGGTCGGTGCCCGCCTCGATGCGCCGGAAGTAGACGAAGCGCGAGGCGGACTCGAGCGCACGCGCCTCCGGGGCCAGCAGCTCGAGGGTGACCGAGTACGACGTGAGCCAGCGCTTGCGGTTGGTCACCGTGGCCCCGAGGAGCGCGGGCCGGCCCGCGTAGAGCTCCTCCGGCGTGATCGGCGTCAGCGCGAGCCCGCGCATGGCCTGCTCGGAGAGGATGCCCGAGACCACGATCAGGGCGAGGAGCGCGGAGACGAGCAGGTAGAGCAGGTTGTTGCCGGTGTTGATCGCGGCCACGCCCAGCCCCACCGCGACGAAGAGGCACCACCACCCGTCCCGGGTGGGCTTGATGGTGCGGCGCGGGTGGAACAGCCGCCAGATCGCGGCCCGGAGCGGCTTCACCGGGCGGCTATCTCGGGACGGGAACGTCCTGGAGGATGGCGGCGATCGCCGCCTCGCCGTCCATCCCGCTCGCGGCCGCGCCGGCCACCGAGGCCTTCACGATCACCCGGTGGGCCAGCGCCGGTCCGGCCAGCTCCTTGATGTCGTCGGGCAGCAGGTAGTCGCGCCCGTCGGCCAGGGCGCGGGCGCGCGCGGCGCGGAGCAGGGCCAGCGAGCCGCGCGGGCTCACGCCGAGCGCGAGCAGCGGCGAGCGGCGGGTCGCGGTCACCAGCGCGACCAGGTAGTCCAGCACCGACTCCTCGGCGCGCACGCGCTCGGCCGCCTCCTGGAGGCCCAGCACCTCCTCGGCGAGCACCACCGGGGCCACGCCCGCGGGCGGGGGCGCGGTCTCCCCGCGCAGCACCGCCTTCTCGTCCGCGGCGGCCGGGTAGCCGATGCGCAGCCGCAGCAGGAAGCGGTCGAGCTGCGACTCGGGCAGCGGGAACGTGCCCTCGTACTCGCGCGGGTTCTGGGTGGCCAGCACCATGAACGGGCGCGGCAGCGGGTAGGTCGAGTGGTCGAGCGAGACCTGGGCCTCGTTCATGGCCTCGAGCAGGGCCGACTGCGTCTTCGGCGTGGTGCGGTTGATCTCGTCGGCCAGCACGATGTTGGTGAAGAGCGGCCCCGGCTTGAACACGAACTCGCCGCTCTTGGGCTCCCACACCGAGACCCCGAGCACGTCGGAGGGCAGCATGTCGGAGGTGAACTGGATGCGCTGGAACGAGGCCCCGATGGAGCGGGCCAGGGCCGCGGCCAGCGTGGTCTT
>JBGQHJ010000050.1:0-29806 GCA_041497895.1 Methylomirabilia bacterium | reverse complement strand
CTCGAGGCGGCCGGCCGTCTCGAGGCGCGCGAAGAACTCCCGCTGCAGCCGCGACTTCCCCGCCCCCGGCTCGCCGATGAGGCTCAGCACCTGGGCGCGGCCGGCCCGCATGTCGTCGAAGGCCGCCTCCATCCGGCGCAGCTCGCGCTCGCGGCCCACGAGGGGCGCGGCCAGCCCGAGACCCTCGAGCCCGCGGGCCGAGCGCGGGGCCGCGAGCGGGCCCAGCAGGCGATGGACCCCCACCGGCTCGCTCTTGCCCTTGAGCGGAACCTCCTCGCGCGGGGCGAACGCGAAGGCGAGGTGGGTGAGCTGATACGTCGCGTCGACGATAAGGATCACGCCCGAGGGCGACGCGCTCTGCAGGAGAGAGGCGGTGTTGACGGTGTCGCCGGTGACCGCGTAGGCGGCGTCGGCGGTCACGCCGATCCGCCCCGCCACCACCGGGCCGGTGTTGACCCCGATGTGGAGCGCGAGGGGCCGGCCCACCCGCCGCTCCCAGCGGCGATTGAGCGCCCCCACCCGCTCGCGCATCAGGAGCGCGGCGCGCAGGCCGCGCTCGGGATCGTCCTCGTGCGCGCGCGGGGCGCCGAAGACGGCCATGACCGCGTCACCCACGAACTTCTCGACGAAGCCCTCGTAGCGCTCGATCGACGCGGACATCTCGCGGAAGAGGTCGGCCTGGATCGCGCGCACGTCCTCGGCATCGAGCCCCTCGCTGAGCGCGGTGAACCCGACGAGGTCCGCGAAGAGCACGGTCACCGGCCGCCGGTCGCTGTCGGGCGCGGCGGTCGGCGAGGACGGAGGAGGCGGCGGCGCCTTCGCGGTGGCCAGCCTGCCTCCACACTTTGGACAGAACGCGAAGTCGGCGGGCGCTTCGAAGCCGCAGCCGCTACACGTCATGTGGACGGGGCGACGTCGATCTCCTGGGGCATGGGGATGCCGCGCTTCTTCAGCTCGCCCTCGAGGTCGAGCGCGCGCGTCCCCACCGAACGGCCGCCCGGCACCGTCCAGAACACCTCGAACTCGAGGCCGTCGGGATCCTTGGCGTAGAGCGAGAGGCTCACCCCGTGGTCCGAGGAGCCGACGAGCGAGCGCGCCTCGATGAGGCGCCGCCGCGCGCGCACCAGGTCGGTCAGCTCGCCCACTTCCCAGGCCGAGTGGTACATGCGCACCGCGCCCTCGTCGGGCCCGGTCACCCCCGGCTGCTCGAAGAGGCCCAGGTGATGGTCCTCGCTGCTCCCCGCGATGCGCAGGAAAGCCGCGTTGGGGTAGCGCGTCTTCACCTCGAAGCCGAGCACGTCGCAGTAGAAGCGCACGCTGCGGTCCACGTCGGACACCCAGAGCACGAGGTGCTGCAGTCGCCTGAGCCCGATGCCCGCGCTCATCGCGTGACCTCCAACGGGGATGCGCCCGGTTCCCGGGCGCTCATCGCCCGGGGTACTCCACGCTCACCGTGATCGCGGCGCACGCGATGATGGTGTCGGCCCCCGGCACCTTGAGGCCGCCCGCGACCGGGCGCACCGTCACCTCGCCGTGGGGCAGCTCCTTCTTCACGCGCTCCACGTCGACCTTGCCGGGATCGGGCACGCCCACCGTGACGTCGACCAGCATGCGGCCGCCCTTGGCGCGGACGTCGGTGAAGAGCGGCAGGCTCGAGTGCCGGATCGCGTCCGACACCGCCCGGCACGCGGCCTTCGTGCCCTCCTCGCCGTGCACGTCCACACCCATCCCGAACTCGAGGACCATCGCCTGTGCGCTCACTGTGCTCTCCTCTCCTAGCTGATGATGCTGCCGCCCATGACCCGGAGGGCGTCGCCCGTGATGTAGGACGAGGCGTCCGAGGCCAGGAACACGCACGCCTGCGCGATGTCCTCCGGACGGCCGAGCCGGCCGAGCGGGATGCGCCGGAGCTGCTCGGGCGAGCCGGGCGGGGCCTGGCGGAACTCAGGGTACCATTCCGCGTAGCGGCGCTCGGTGTCGATGGTCCCCGGCACCACCATGTTCACGCGGATGCCCGCGGGGCCCAGCTCCGCGGCGAGGGCCCGCACCAGGCCGAGGAGACCGGTCTTGGCCGCGGTCACCGCGGCGGTGCCCGGCCGCCCGGTCAGGCTCGACTGCCCGCCGAGCGCGATGATGCTCCCTCGCCCGCGCGCCTGCATGCCCGGCACCACCGCGCGGGCCAGATAGAAGGCCGAGTGCAGGTTCACCGCGAACACCCGGTGCCAGTCCTCGACCGCGGTCTCGACGAGCGACTTGTGCGGGCGGATGGCCGCGTTGCACACGAGCACGTCGATGGCCCCGAGCACCGCGAGCCCGCCCTCGACCATGCGGGTGACCGCGTCCGGGTCTCCCACGTCGCCCAGCACGCACACCGCGCGGACGCCGCGGGCTCGGCACTCGTCCCCCACCGCCTCCAGCTCGTCGCGGTTGGCGCGCGTGTTCAGCACCAGATCGGCGCCCTCGGCCGCGAAGGCCAGGGCGATGGCGCGGCCGATGTTGCGGCTGGCGCCGGTGACGAAGGCGGTGCGGCCCTCCAGTCTCATCGCGGCCTCACGCCGGCACGGCCAGCGCGGTGACGTGCGGCATGACCTCGGCCACGAACAGATCGACGTTGGCGGCCGCCTCCGCCTCGCTCATCTCGCCGAACATGAGCCGACAGGTCATGTAGGTGCAGCGGCTCGCCGCCACCTGGCGCTCGATCTCGGTCCGCACCTGCGCCGGGGTGCCCGCGATGGCCACCCCGCGGCGGCGCGCCTCGTCGAAGTCGGGAGCGAAGCGGAACGGGATCGAGCCGAAGTCCCGCCACAGCTTGGTGAGGTTCGCGTACCAGACCGCGTAGTTGGCGCGCCCGAGGGCCATCGCCGCGTCCTCGGTCGGGCCCACCACCACGTGACGGCCCATCCCGAGCCGCGGAGTCGGCACGTCGCCGTGCTTGCGCTGCCACACCTCGCGGTAGCGCTCGAAGAGCGGCGCCGACATCTCGGCGCCCAGGTTGGTGATGACGTTGACCCGGCTGGTGGCCGCCCACTCCGCGCCCGCGGCGTGCCCGAGCCCGTACCAGAGCGGCGGGTGCGGCTTCTGGAGCGGCTTCAGGATCATCGGGACTTTTCTGTATACGTACTTTGCTCCCCGATGGTCGAGCACGTCGCTCGTCAGACCCTGGAGCACGATCTCGAGCGTCTCCCGGTAGATGTCCTCGGTCTCCAGGTGGTGGAGGTCGAAGAAGGCCATCTCGTAGGGCACGATCCCCCGCCCCACCCCGAAGTCGAACCGGCCCCGGGAGAGCTGATCGAGCATGCAGACCTCCTCGATGAGCCGGAGCGGGTCGTAGAGCGGCAGGCAGTACACGCAGGGCCCGAGACGGATCCGCCGGGTGCGCTGGGTGGCCGCGGCCAGGAAGATCCCGGGCACCGGGGCCAGGCCGAGCGGCGTCGCGTGGTGCTCGGCCAGGTGGTAGGAGTAGAAGCCGGCCGCGTCGTACTTCTCGAGCAGCCGGAGGCGGTGCTCGTAGAAGTCGGCCACCGGGACGTCCCGGCGGTCCAGGTGGTCGAAGATGCCCAGGTCCATGTGCCCTCTCCCGGAGCCCGCAGGGGCCGGCTTGGCCCGTCTGGTGGCGGGACCGGCAGGTAGGGTACCATGGGGCCGTTTTCCAGAGTGACCCCCGGGCGGGGCGGAGAGGAGCCAGCGTGATGGCTTATGACCTGCTGATCAAGAACGGATGGGTGGTGGACGGATCCGGCCTGCCGCGGTACCGCGGAGACGTGGGCGTGAAGGGCGGGAAGATCGTCGCCATCGGCCGGCTCCGCGAAAGCGCCAAGGAAGTCATCGACGCGGAGGGCAGGGTCGTCGCGCCGGGGTTCGTGGACGGGCACACCCACATGGACGCCCAGATCTTCTGGGATCCGCTCGGGACCTCGTCCTGCTGGCACGGCATCACCAGCGTGGTCATGGGCAACTGCGGCTTCACGCTCGCGCCTTGCGCAAAGAAGGATCGCCACCTCGTCATCCGCAACCTGGAGCGCGCGGAGGACATCGCGGGCGAGGCCATGGAAGCCGGCATCGACTGGCGCTGGACCACCTTCCCCGAGTTCCTCGACACGCTCGACTCGCTGCCGAAGGGCATCAACTACTCGGGCTACATCGGCCACTCCGCGCTCCGCACCTACGTGATGGGCGAGCGCGCGTTCGAGCAGGCCGCGAGCGAGGCCGACCTGGCCGCCATGGAGCGCGAGCTGCGCAGCGCGCTGATGGCGGGGGCCATCGGCTTCACGACTTCCAGGTCGCCCAGCCATGAGACGCCAGATTCCCGCCCCGTGGCGAGCCGGATGGCCTCCTGGAGCGAGGTGCAGCGGCTGGTCGGCGCGATGGGTGAGCTGAACGCGGGCATCTTCGAGCTGGCGGGTGAGGGCGTGGACCGCAAGGTGGACCACCCGGATCTGCCCGACTACCACCAGCGGCTCAAGGCCCTGGCCGTCGAGACCGGCCGGCCCATCACCTTCGGCCTCTTCACCCGCAAGGACGCGCCCGACATGTGGCGCCACTACGTGCGGCTGATCGAGGAGACCAACGCCGCGGGCGGGCGCATGTTCGCCCAGGTGCACAGCCGGGCGCTCTCCGTGGTGCTCTCGTTCAAGACCCAGCTCCCGTTCGACCGGCTGCCGGTGTGGAAGGAGCTGCGCGCGCTGCCGCTGGGCGAGCAGCAGACGCGGCTGCGCGACCCCGAGCTGCGCAAGAAGCTGGTCGAGGCGGCGCGCGAGCGCGACAACCGGAAGGCCATCGGCACCGAGGCCCGGCAGGCCGCCTACGACTGGCTCTTCGTGATGGACTCGGTGGACCCGCCGCACCGGTCGGTGGCCGAGATCGCGCGCGAGCGGGGCGTGGATCCGGTCGAGGCCATGATCGACCTCGCGCTGGAGAAGGACATGGATCGCTTCTTCTTCCAGCCGATCGCCAACGAGAACCAGGAGCTGGCGATCGAGCTGATCAAGCACCCGCAGGCGGTGGTCACCTTCTCCGACTCGGGGGCCCACGTCTCCCAGCTCATGGACAGCTCGCTGCAGACCTATCTCCTCAGCCACTGGGTGCGCAACAAGCAGGCGCTGACGCTCGAGCAGGCGGTGCGCATGCTGTCGTTCGTGCCCGCCTCGTACTGGGGCTTCACCGACCGCGGCCTGATCCGCGAGGGCATGGCCGCCGACTTCGTGGTCTTCGATCCCGACACCATCGCGGCCGAGCTGCCCGAGGTGGTGCGGGACCTGCCCGCGGGGGCCAAGCGGCTGATCCAGCGCACCCGCGGCATCGCGGCCACCGTGGTCAACGGCGAGATCCTGCTCCGCGACGGCAAGCACACCGGCGCGCACCCCGGACGGCTCCTGCGCGGCCCGCTCGCGCGGGCGACCGCCTAGACGGAGACCCGACATGGCCAAGCTGCTCGAGGGCAGGGCCGCGCTCGTGACGGGCGCGGGTCGCGGCATCGGCCGCGGCATCGCGATCGCGCTGGCCAAGGCCGGCGCCAAGGTGGTGGTCAACGACCTGGGTGCGGGCCTGGACGGCGAAGGGGTGGCCACCGGGCCGGCCGCCCAGGTGGTGGACGAGATCGTCAAGGCCGGCGGCACCGCGTCGGCCAACTACGGCTCGGTGGCCGACCACAAGGCGGCCACCGAGATGGTCGAGCAGGTGGTGAAGACCTACGGCCGCATCGACATCCTCGTCAACGTGGCCGGGATCCTGCGCGACCGCATGATCTTCAACATGGCCAAGGAGGAGTGGGACGCGGTCCTCGCGGTGCATCTGGACGGCACCTACTTCTGCACCCGGGCCGCCGCCCCTCACATGCGCGAGCAGAAATACGGGCGCATCATCTCGATGTCGTCGGTCTCCGCGCTCGGGTCGCCCGGGCAGCCCAACTACGGGGCGGCCAAGGCGGGCATCATCGGGCTCTCCTGGTCCACCGCCAACGGGATGGCCAAGTACAACGTGACGTCGAACGCGATCATGCCGAGCGGGGCGACCCGCATGATCGATTCCACGCCGCGTGGTCGGCAGGTCTTCGAGCAGACCGGGAAGTGGCCGAGCGAGCAGGCCATCGGCACCGAGCGCGACCCGGACAACGTGGCCCCGCTCGTGGTCTACCTGGCGAGCGAGGGCGCGGGCCACGTCAACGGGCAGGTCTTCCACTCCTTCGGCTACGGCTACACCCTGATGGCTCTGCCCGAGCCGATTCGCCGCGTCGAGGCGGACCGCAAGCTCGAGCCCGAGGAGCTGGCCAAGCTCTTCCCGGACACCCTCGGCAAGAATCTCCACGAGCCACCCGGCACCAACTTCGGCAAGAGCCTGAGCGAGCGGCCCAAGGCGGAGTGGAAGGAGCTCGCCAAGGGCGTGCGGTACTGGCAGTCGCCCTGGGAGGCGCGTTGACCAGCGTCCTCCTGGTCTGTCACGCCAATACCTGCCGCAGCGTGATGGCTCACGTCCTCCTGGAGAAGATGCTGGTCGAGCGACAGCATCACGACGCGGTGCGGGTGCGGTCGGGGGGCATCGCCAACCACGCCCGCGACGGGATGATCCCCTCGCTCGACGCGCGCATCGTGCTGCGCGAGGACGACATCCACCTGGCCGAGGACGCCTTCGCCTCCACCGACCTGCGCCGCCATCGCGACATCGTGGCCGAGGCCGCCCTGATCGTGACCATGACCGCGCAGCAGAAGGAGACGATCGCCGCCTACGAGGAGGCCCAGGGGCGGCCGATCCTGACCCTGCACGAGCTGGCCGGCGAGGCCGGCGACGTGGACGACCCGTTCGGCCAGGGCGAGGACCGCTACCGCGCGACGCGGGACGAGATCAAGCGGTGCCTCGAGCTGGGGGTGGACCGGATGCTGGCCCTGCTGTACGAGCGGAAGGAGCTCACCCGATGAGCGACGAGCAGATCCTCTACGATCCCACCGCCGAGCCGCGCATTCTTCAAAGCGGCCTGGCTCCCCGCCTGGCTTCCCTCGAGGGCAAGCGCGCGGGCATCCTCGACAACAGCAAGGCCAACGCGGGCACCCTGATGCTGGCGGTGACCGCGCGGCTCAAGGAGAAGTACGGCGTCCGCGACGTCGTCAAGCGCGAGAAGGGGATCGCGGGCGCGCCCAGCCCCGACATCCTGGCCGCGCTCACGACGTGCGACTTCGTCCTGGTCGGCAGCGCCGACTGAGGGTCGTGCACGTCGTGGAGTATCCACGGCGCCATCGTGCTGGAGCAGCGGGGGATCCCCACCGTGGTCATGGGAACGTATGAGTTCGAGCAGCTCGCGAAGCTCGAGGCCAAGAACCGCGGGCTCGCCGACCTGCCCCTGGCCCTGATCCCCCACCCGCTGGGCGGCATCCGCGAGGACGAGGTGCTGAAGAAGGCGGAGCTGGCGGTCGAGGTAGTGCGCCGAGCCGTTACCCGGGCATGAGCACGCTCGGGCCGGCGGCGCGGACGCTCCGGATTCGCGGCGACTACGCCGCGATCTTTCGCCACTACCAGGACCAGGGCTGGACGGACGGGCTGCCGATCGTGCCGCCCACCGAGGACGATCTGCACGCATTCCTGCAATTCACGGACCGCGCGCCTCGGGAAGTCGTCGCGGTGCTGCCACCGCGTCAAGGCGAGGCCACGGCGGAGCGCATCGCGATCAACGCGATCATGGCGGGCTGCCGACCGGAATATCTGCCGGTCATTCTCGCCGCGGTCGAGGCGCTGGCCGATCCCGCGTTCAACCTCGACTCGATCCAGGCCACCACGCACCCGGTGGCCCCCCTGATCATCGTCAATGGGCCGATCGCGCGGGAGGTCGGGATCAACTCGGGCTACAACGCCTTCGGCCAGGGCTTCCGCGCCAACCTCACGATCGGACGCGCGATCCGGCTCCTGCTGATGAACGTGGGCGGCGGGCTTCCCGGCACCGGCGACCGTGCCACCCAGGGCAGCCCGGCCAAGATCGCCTACTGCGTGGCCGAGAACGAGGAGGCGAACCCGTGGGAGCCGCTGCACGTCGAGCACGGATTCCCGGCCGACACGAGCCTGGTCACCGCGATCGCCTGCGAGGGCCCGCACAACATCCAGGACCACTTCAGCTACACCGGGCTCGGCATCCTCAAGGTGGTCGCGGGGGCCATGGGCCAGGCGGGCAGCAACAACATCCTGGCCGGCGGGCATCCCCTGCTCTCTCTCGGGCCCGAGCACGCCGCCACCATCGCCCGCGACGGCTTCACCAAGCGGCAGGTGAAGGAGTTCCTGTTCGAGCACGCCCGCTTTCCGCTGGCCCGCCTGGGCGACGAGTACCGCGCCCATCTGATCCAGCGCGGGGCCAAGGACGCGCCCGACACCATGGTGCCCGCGGTGCGCTCTCCGGACGACCTGAGCGTCATCGTGACCGGCGGCGCGGGCAAGCATTCCTGCTGGCAGCCCACCTTCGGCGACCAGACCTGGCCGGCGCGGCGCCCGATCACCCGCAAGGACGGCACCCCGTTGAAGTCGGTCGCCGAGCTGGGCCGGAGCTAGCCCCGACCCCGAGGAGGCGGGGACGCTCCGCTCGTCCCGTGCCCGACTCGTCGTTGCCCGATTCGGGCACGGTGCCCGGACTCGGTCGCCTGACCGCGCCGCAACTTGGCGTTTTCCCGAGAGACCAGTCTCTTGGCATTGCCGATGCTCCGGGAACCCGGTCGCGCTGTCCTGCGGGAGGGCCAGTGCGGTCGACGCCGCCATGGTCGGCCATCGTTCAAGAAGGGGAATCCCGGTTCACGATACCGACATGGCCGGTGGCGTCGAGCGACCCGAAGCCGCCTCGGTCGAGGCTCACCATTTAAAGGAGACAAGCTCATGACACCATTTCCTGCTCGCTTACTCTGTGCGTCCCGGCTGTGGCTCGTCGCTTTGCTGGCCGTCCTCGTCTCGACCTGGACGCCGCCGGCGCTCGCCGACGAGACCTGCAACTCCCCGTACATGGGCAACCTGATCAAGAATCAGGAGGACTACGTGTACGTGTGGACGCTGGGGGTGAAAGGCGTCGGCGACGGATGGGACAAGCTCGTGACCATCGACGCCAACCCGGCGTCGCCTCGCTACGGGAAGGTGATCCACAAGGTCTCGGTGGGCGGCCGGGGCGAGGCCCACCACATGGGCTTCACCGACGATCGCCGCTTCCTGTGGGCCGGCGGGCTCGACGACAGCCGGATCTTCGTCTTCGACGTGGGCACCGACCCGGCGAAGCCGCGCATCGTGAAGCGCATCACCGACATGCCGGCCAAGACCGGCTACGTCGGCCCCCACACCTTCTACGCGCTGCCCGGGCGGATGCTGGTGCAGGGCCTGTCCAACCGCAAGGACAAGGGCGGGACGACCGGCATGGCGCTCTACAGCAACAAGGGCGAGCTGATCACCACCTACGCGATGCCGACCACGGACGGCGGGGACGGCTACGGCTACGACATCGCGATCAACCCGCAGAAGAACGTGCTGCTGACCTCGAGCTTCACCGGGTGGAACAACTACATGATGGACCTGGGCAAGGTCGTCGCCAACCCCGAGGCCATGAAGCGCTTCGGCAACACGATGGTCGCGTGGGACCTCAAGGCCATGAAGCCCAAGCGGGTCCTCGCCGTCCCCGGCGCGCCGCTCGAGATCCGCTGGTCGCTGAAGGACGGCGACAACTGGGCGATCACCGCGACCGCGCTCACCTCCAAGCTCTGGCTCGTCAAGCCGGACGCGGCCGGCGAGTGGCAGGCCAAGGAGGTGGCCACGATCGGGGACCCGGCGAAGATCCCGCTGCCGGTGGACATCAGCATCCGCAACGACGGCACCGGCCTCTGGGTGAACACCTTCATGGACGGCAAGACCCGCTACTTCGACCTGACCAATCCCGAGCAGCCGCGGCAGACCTACGAGAAGGTGACCGGCAAGCAGGTCAACATGATCTCCCAGAGCTGGGACGGCACGCGGGTGTACATCTCGTCCTCGCTGCTGGCCCGCTGGGACAAGGCGGGCGCGGACGACGAGCAGTTCGTGCGGGCGTTCAAGTGGGACGGTCATGAGCTGACCCCGACCTTCGAGGTCGACTTCTACAAGGAGAAGCTGGGCCGCGCGCACCACATGAAGTTCGGCACGAAGGCCACCAAGGCCGCGTACCGGAGCGCGCCGCTCGCCAGCGCGCGATAGGTCCGCGCGTGCCACGCTCGCTGCGCGAGTCGGTGCTGGTGGTGGGGGCCGTCCTGGCCCTCACCACCGCGAGCTGGGGCCACGGCGACGAGGCTCGCGATCAGCCGCCACCGGTGAAGGCGGACTTCGTGCCCCCCGCCCCCGGCACCTACACGCTGCATCCCATCATGCGCGCGCCGCGGGGCACGGTCGTCGACCTCGAGGGACGCTCCCGGCCGCTCGCCGAGCTCACGACCGGCAAGATCACGCTCCTGAGCTTCGTGTACACGCGGTGCGCCGACGCGTGGGGCTGTCCGCTCGCCTACCGGGTCTTCGACGCGGTCGGCGACGCGGTCGAGCGGTCTGCCACTCTCCGATCGCGCGTGAGGCTCGTCACCCTCTCCTTCGACCCGGGGCACGACACGCCGACGGTGATGCGGCAGTATGCGGGGGAGCAGGCTTCACGGGGCGTCGAGTGGCACTTCCTCACCACGCGCTCGCCCCACGCCCTCGCTCCCCTGCTCGAGGGCTTCGGCCAGGACGTCCGGGTCGCGTCGGGGGGGCGACCGGACGACCCCGATCCGGTGAGCCACGTCCTCAAGGTGTTCCTGATCGATCCCCGCGGCGTGGTGCGCGAGATCTACAGCACCGCCTATCTCTACCCCGAGGTGGTGATCGCCGACATCGAGACGCTCCGGCTCGAGCGCGGCCCGCGGGGCGACGCACCGTCTGCCGCCGCGGGCGGCCGGGCTCACCCGACGATGCGCACCCCGGGCTTGATCTCCCCTCCCGAGAGATAGGCGTCGGCCAGGCTCTCCGGCTGGTAGAGCGCCAGCCCCGCCGCCCGCAGCCGGTCTCCGCCGCGGAGCCGATCCAGCACCGACCGGTGCACGGCCAGGCCGGCCGGGAGCCCTCGCTGCCCCCTGGGCAAGAGGTTCCACGGCGCCTGGGCCCAAGGGGCGTGGACCATCCCGCACGCATCGGGCTTGAGCGGAACCGTCGGGTTCGGCGCGAAGGCCACTCCCAGCGCCGTCAACTCGGCGACGACCCACTGCAGGGCACAGTCCGACAGGCCGCTCTCGTTCTGCGGGTAGCCCCCTCCGACGTCGGCGTGGGCGCCGGGGAAGAGCACCTGGGTGATCCGCTCGTCGGGATCCCACAGGGTCGGCGTGAAGCTCGCGCGCTGCTCGTCGACCGAGACCGCGTGCAGCCCGTGGCGCACCTTCCGACTCAGGGCCAGGTCGGCGAACTGGAAGGCGTCGAGCTGGGTATCGGTCCTCAGGTTGTAGGCCGGGATCCCGAGCGATCCCACCGTGTCCCATACCACGACCGCCTCGATCTCGACGTCGGCGATCTTCGGCGCGGTGGCGTTTGCCTGGAGGAACCCGGGCAGGTCCACCGCGACCTCGGCCAGCTTCTGGAACAGGTTCTTCTTGCCCTTCAATGCCTCGCGCCGATAGGTGAACCACTCCGCGGCCCCGAGGCGATACGCCTGGGCGCGGTCGGTCTCGAGGTCATTGCGGCGGGGATCCAGGAGCCCCCGCGCCGCGATCAGGCCCCCCAGCGCCCGCGCGGTGTACGCGCCCCGGCTGAACCCGATGATGAAGATGCGGTCGCCCGCCTCGAAGTTCCGAGAGATGAACGTGTAGCCGCGCACGATCCGGGTCACGAGCCCCGCGCCACCCCCGCCGCCGAGGGCCCGCACCAGGAAGTTCTTCGAATCGCCGACTCCGTGCAGGTACTTGGCGATCTGCGTGGCCCGGCCGTCGGCGCCCGTAAGGCTCCGCTCCTGCTCGTCGGCCGACCGTAGGGTGCCGGCCGCCAGGTCACCCGCCAGGTTCAGGAAGACCTTGAAGACGTTCGTCGGGTGGCCGCCCTGCTCTTCCTGCTCCTCGTCCTGCCCCGGCCCGTTCCACGTCCCGTCGGCGCAGAAGATGATGGTCTTCGACACGGGCGATCTCCTTTCGTGAATCGTTCTGTCGGATCCCGCACTCCCAACCGTGAGCCATGAGCGGTCAATCGACGATCGAGCGCTGACCCCTGCTGGCGACTCCCCTCGCGGACTGGAACACCACCAAGGTCGACGTGCGGTCCATCGTTGCACTTCGTCGCGATCTACCTCCTGAGCGGCGACCAGCCGCTCATCGAGATGCTGGAGCCGCCCTCGGCCTAGCGCCGGGCGGCAGCGGAGACGGCCAGGAGGCCGGCGATGCGGAGCCCTCAGCCTAGAACCCGGTTGGCCCAAACGCAAGCGCTCGGTGCTACCATGTGGCCGGTAGATCACCTTCTCCGACGAAGGAGCGCAGCCCGTGAGCACACTCGATCGCGCCGATCGCGCTGAACGTATCGGGGGCGTCCTCTCCCCGGTCGTCACCCCGTTCAAGGCCGACCTCTCCCCCGATCCCGAGCGCTTCGTCCGCCAGTGTCGCTGGCTGCTCTCCCAGGACGTGGGCCTCGCGGTGTTCGGGACCAACTCGGAGGCCAACTCGCTCTCGACCGAGGAGAAGACGGAGCTGCTGGACCGGCTGGTCGCGGGCGGCGTCGATCCCGCGCGCCTCATGCCGGGGACCGGCTGCTGCGCCCTCACCGACTCGGTGCGCCTCACCGCGCACGCCATGAAGCTGGGCGCGGGCGGCGTGCTGATGCTGCCGCCGTTCTACTACAAGGGCGTCTCCGACGACGGGCTCTTCCGGAGCTTCGCGGAGGTGATCGAGCGGGTGGGTGATCGGCGGCTGCGGGTGTACCTCTACCACATTCCCCCGGTGTCGAACGTGCCGATCACCCTCGCCCTCATCGAGCGCCTGCTCAAGGCCTATCCCGGCATCGTGGCCGGGGTGAAGGACAGCTCGGGCGACTGGAGCAACACCAAGGCGATGCTGGACGCCTTCGCGGCCGGGGGATTCGACGTGTTCGCGGGGAGCGAGACCTTCCTGCTCGCGAACATGCGCGGGGGCGGCGCGGGCTGCATCAGCGCCACCGCCAACGTCAACCCGGCCGCCATCGCGCGCCTCTTCCGCGAGTGGCAGACGCCGGAAGCGGACGCCCAGCAGGCGCGTCTCGACGAGATCCGCGGCATCATGCAGCGCTACCCGATGATCCCCGCGCTGAAGGCGGTCATCGCGCGCTACGGCGGCGACGGGGCGTGGGTCACGGTGCGCCCACCGCTCGTGGCCCTGACCGCGGAGCAGCGCGCGGCCCTCGCCGCCGAACTCGGGCGCGCCGCCTTCACCATGCCGGGGCTGGGGGAGTAGTGCCATGCAGGAGCTGGCCGCCCGCCTCGACGCCCTCTGCGACGCGCTCCCGTTCCAGTCGAGCTGGTACCTGAAAGACCTGACCACCGGCGCGCGCGCCGACCGCCTGGGTGACGTGCCGGTGCCGTCGGCGAGCACGCGCAAGATCTCCATCATGATGGCCGCGCTGAAGGCGGTCCACGACGGCAAGCTCGGGCTGGACCAGAAGGTGACGATCGACGCCCGCTTCCAGGACAACGACTCGGGCACCTTCCAGCACTTGACGCCCGGCTTCTGGATCACGTTCCGCGACGCGCTGGTGATGATGATCATCGTGAGCGACAACACGTGCACCGGCCACGTGGTGGACCGGGTCGGCCTCGGCGAGGTCCAGCGCTTCTGCGAGGCGGTCGGCATGACCCGCACCGTGCACCGCTTCGGCATCCCGCCGCGCCTCGGCCCCGACCACGCGCTCGACCAGGTGACCACCACCACGCCCAACGACCAGGGCATGCTGCTCGAGCTGATCCTGCGCGGCACCACCGACCCTGCGGTCGCCGCGCGCATGGGCGTGACTCCCGAGCTCTGCCGCCTCGGGCTCGACATCCTCTCCTGGCAGAAGCTCAAGGCGCGGCTGCCCTCGCAGCTGCCGCTCGGCACCAAGGTCGCCCACAAGACCGGCACCGGCTCGCGCGGCTTCATGGACGCGGGCATCGTCTTCAAGAGCGACCGGCCGCTCTTCATCCTGACCGCCTACACCGAGCACGTGCCGGCCGCGCTACCCGACGGCACCCCCGGCTTCACCGCGGCCAACGTGCTGATCGGCCGGATGGCGCGCGTGGCGTACGACGCACTCGGCCGCTAGGGCCGCCGCGCGTGCCCACCAAAACCCCGCCGAAGGAGCCGCCCGCGCCGAAGCGGGCGATGAGCATCCACGCGCACCCCGACGACCAGGAGTTCACGGTCGGCGGCACGCTCGCCAAGTGGGCGCGCGCCGGCTGCGAGATCATCACGGTGTGCATCACCAGCGGTGGGGCCGGCTCGAACAAGTACACGCCGCGCGACATGACCCGGCGGGCGCTCGTGGCCATCCGCGAAGACGAGCAGCGCGAGGCCGGCCGGATCCTCGGGGTGAAGGACACGATCTTTCTGGGCCACGAGGACGGCATGCTCGAGCCCTCGATCGCGCTGCGAAAGGAGCTGACCCGTCTCATCCGCCGCTTCCAGCCCGAAGCGGTCCTGACCGGCGACCCCTCCATGCGGTTCTACGGCTCCACCTACATGAACCATCCGGATCACCGGGTCGCCGCCGACGTCGCGCTCGACGCGGTGTTCCCCTCCGCGGGGACGCGCCTGATCTTCCCCGAGCTCCTGGACGTGGGGCTCGAGCCGCACGAGGTGCACCAGGTCTACATCCACGGGGCGGAGCGCCCGGACACCTACGTCGACATCTCCGAAGTCCTCGACGTGAAGGTGGCCGCGCTGCGCGCGCACAAGAGCCAGATGGGCGAGTGGGACCCCGCCGAGATGATCACCCAGTGGGCGCGCGAGCAGGGCAAGCGCCGCAAGCTGGCCGCGGCCGAGGCCTACCGGCGAATGGTGCTGCAGGACCTGTGACCGGCTACTCGCTCCGGGGCGCGACCTGCATCCAGCCGCCCGGACACGCGGCCACCGTCGGGTAGTAGCCGGCCGGATCCTGGCAGTAGTACCAGTAGCCGGCCGGTGGCTCCCGCTGGACGTAGTCGGTCGGCGGCGGGGTCACCACCACCGGCGGCGCGTAGTCGTAGTAGGGGTAGTACGGATACGGATACGCGTAGTACGGATAGTAGCGGGGGCCGACGAAGAACCGCGGCCCCACGAACACCCGCGGTCCGATGAAGACCCGCGGCCCGTGGAACCCGTGGTTGTGGAATCCACCCCGCCCGCGGTCCCAGGCCGAGGCGTCACTCGCCGCGAGAGGGCCGAGCAGGAGCGCGACCGCCGTCACCGCTACCGTCCACCCGATCAGCCGCCTACTCATGCTTCAAGTGTCCGCCCGGCCGGACCGGGTGTCTAGCCGACGTAGCCCTTCTGGTGGAAGTAGTTGGCCCGGTAGAAGTCCAGCACCAGGTCGCCGTAGACCGCGGGCGGGTAGCGCGGTGGATCGTCGGGGCCGGTGCAGCTCGGCAGGCACTCGATCACCGCGGACGTGGCCGGGCTGTAGAAGAACGCGATCGAGTAGCGGTCGGTCCCCGACTCGTTCAGCACCGCGTGCGGCGTGGAGAGGAAGCGGTCGTTCGACCACCGCTTCATCATGTTGCCGAGGTTGACCAGGAACGTCCCCGGGATCAACGGCGGCGCCAGCCACTCCCCCGACGGCAGCCGCACCGCGAGCCCCGGCACGTCCATCCGGGCCAGGATCGTGAAGAACGAGTTGTCGGTGTGTGGGCCCTGCCCGAACTGCTCGTCGTCCGCGACGTCCTGGGGCGGGTAGTGGAGGAAGCGCAGATTGACGTGCGCCTCGCCCGCGAAGGACGGGGCGAAGTGGCCGGCCGGCATCCCGAGCGCACGCGCCAGCACCGGCAGCATGCGCTCCCCCACCCCCCGCAGCGTGGTGAAGTAGGCGACCATCGCCGCGCGCATCGCGGCGTGCCCGTCCGGCCACTGGTTGCGCCCGCGCAGCGGCGTGCCCGCCAGCACGTCCGGGTGATCGGCGGCCCGGTCGTGGCTGATGAAGAAGCTCTCGTTGTAGTTCGGGCGCGTGGCCTTGTGAACCGTCGACGCCTTCTGGATCGACTGGTTCACCGGGAGGTAGCCGATGTTGTTCTCGTTGAGCTGCAGGCGCATCTTCTCGCCGAGGGGCAGCGCGTGGAACTCGCGCGAGGCCGCGAAGGCCCGCTCCACCACCGCGTCCGGCACCCCGTGCCCGGCGAGATAGAAGAAGCCGACGGCCTCGCTGGCGCGCCTCACCTCGCGGGCCACCGCCTCCAGTCTCTCGGGATCGGCCGGGGTGGCGCCGAACGCGGGCGAGAAATCGATGACCGGGATGGCCCGCGTGGCCTCTAGGACGTCCTTGACCGCCAGGCTCTTGAGAATGTTCATGCCGGGATCGTAGCGCATCCCGCCGGGGAGCAGCAACCGCGGGCGGCGGGGCCGTGGGACCACGACCCCGCCGCCGGTTCAGCGAGCGATCAGCACTTGGGCAGCTCGCGCAGCCGCGCCTCGATGTTGTCGCCGACCTTCAGATCCTGGAGCGTCTCCTTCGAGGCCTGGAACTCGTGCGTCTTGCCGTCGGACTCGGTCACCGCCACCTTGCCCTGGGCCTGGTCCACCCGTACGACCTTCCCTTCCACCTTCTGGGGCGCGCTCGCCTTCATCTGATCGCATGAGGGCTTGCTCTGTCCGGCCGCGAACCCCGCCCAGAGCGGACCGGCCAGCACGAGACCCATCGCCACTGCCTTGTACGGCGTCATGAAGTCCTCCAGACCCTAGTGCTTGGTGATGTCGTAGATGGCGCCGGCGGCCGCGCCCACGCCGGTGCCGATGAGCGCGCCCTTGCCGGCCCCATAGCCGGTTCCGGCGCCGACCGCCGCGCCCGCGCCCGCTCCGACCGCCGCACCACCCAGCGTTCCACACGCCGTCGCGGCCAGCGAGACCAGGGACAGCCCGACCGCGACGGAGAGGATTCTCGTCTTCGTCGATTTCTTGGTCATGGTGCACCTCCTGGCCCGGGTACTGGCAACCCGCGTGCCAGGCAGGGGTCGACGACCGCGATCCGCAACTGCTTGCCGGTGCACGCGGCGAGGCTGACGTCGCACGCGCGGCCGGCGACGGAGGAAGAAGATACACGGCGCCCGACGTAAGAATTACCGTCTTGCCAGCGACGCGACGATGCGACATCCTTGCCCGGCCGCTCGGAGCGGCGAGGAGGACGTATGGGTCAGCTCGATGGCAAGGTGGCGCTCATCACCGGCGCCAGCAAGGGCATCGGTCGCGTGATGAGCCGGCTGTTCGCCCAGGAAGGCGCCGCGGTCGTCTGCGCGGCGCGGAGCCGGGATCTCGTGGAGGAAACGGCGGCGCTCGTGAAGGCGGCCGGCGGCCGGGCGGTCGCGGTGACCGGCGACGCGGCCACCGAGGGCGACGTCAAGCGGATGATCGAGGCCGGGGTCGGGGCCTTCGGCAAGCTCGACGTCCTGATCAACAACGCGGGCGACGGCGGGCCGACCAAGCGGGTGCAGGACTACACCCGCGACGACTGGTTCTACACCATCAACTCCTGCCTGACGAGCTCGTACATGTGCACCCGCTTCGCGGTGCCGGAGATGCTCAAGGCGGGCGGCGGAGTCATCGTCAACATCACCTCCACCGCGGGACGGCGCGGCCTGCCCTTCCGCATCGGCTACTGCTCGGCCAAGGCCGGGCAGGTCGGCATGACCTACGGCATGGCGCTCGAGCTGGCGCCGCACAACATCCGGGTCAATGCCATCGCCCCGGGCGCGGTCGCGGGCGACCGGATCGACCGCGTCATCGCCGGCCAGGCCGAGGTCCGGGGGGTGGCGCTCGACGAGATGCGCCGCTCGTTCGTCGAGCGGGCGCCGCTCAAGCGCATGTCGACCGCGGAGGACATCGCCACCCTGGCCGTCTACCTCTGCAGCGACGCGGCCAAGAACCTCTCGGGCCAGTGCATCGCGGTGACCGCGGGCGAGCCCGCGGTCTGAGGCCCTCCCTCCGCCTCCCGTCACGCCGGCTATCCAGCGCCCGCCGGCGGTGGTACGCTTCCGCCCGATGAGGCGCCGACGGTGGTTCGCCTTCTGGGTCTCGGTCGTGACCGTGGCCCTGGTCGTCGTGCTCCGGCCCCTGGCCCACGCCTCCCCGGCCGACCCGACCTGGATCGCCGGCTTCTACGACGGCGCGGATTTCGACGACGTCGTCAACCTCATCGTGACGGGGAGCGGCCTCGGTGCGACCGGAGTGGCGATCCACCGGCCGGCCCCTCGCGTTCCCGACACGATCGCTTCGCCCGACTCCGACCCGATCGCCTCGGTCCACGGCTCTTCGCCGCTCACCCGCGCTCCTCCGCTCCCGTTCGGCCCGCCCGTCTGACTGCCCCCGTAGACGTCGACGTGCCCCGAACGGCGGCCGTACACCATCCGCACCGGCCGCGCAAGGAACCGTGTCATGAACCGCTGGGTGATCTACTCGACCTGCTCGATCGTCTCGCTCTGCTCGATAGTCGCCGTCGCGCCCCCGGTGGGCGCAGCCGATCTCACCGTTCCCGCTCCGCCCGCCGCCTCGACGGAGGCCTCCGATGGGCCGGCCGTCACCGCGATCGATGCGCTGAGGCGCTCGACGCCGGCCTGACCGATAGGCCACCGGTCGGCGCCGCAGAAGCACCCGTTGGGCTGAGCCCGTGGTGAGGGTGCCGCCGCCGCTCGCCGCCGTACTGATCGCGGCCGTGCTCTGCACGGTCGTCGGCACCCCGTCGATGGCCCAGCCGGCCGCCGATGTCGGGTGGCCCCACTACGGCAACGACCCCGGCGGCGCCCGCTACTCCACCGCGTCGCAGATCGACCGGACCAATGTCGGCCAGCTCCGTCTCGCCTGGACGTACCGCACCGGCGCCCTCGGTCGCAGCGCGCCGCTCGACCGCAAGGCCGCCTTCGAGGCCACGCCGATCCTCGTCGACGGCAAGCTCTTCCTCAGCACCCCGTACAACCACGCGATCGCGCTCGATCCGCGCACCGGCGCAAAGCTCTGGGAGTACGACGCGGCGCTCGATCTCTCGCACGGCTACTCCGAGGTCACCTCCCGCGGGGTGGCGGCCTGGCGGGACATCACCTCCGCCCCGGGCGGGCCGTGCCGGACGCGGATCTTCATGGGCACGCTCGATGCCCGGCTCGTCGCGCTGGACGGTGACACCGGCAAGCCCTGCGCCGATTTCGGCGCCCGCGGGCAGGTGGACCTGACCCGCGGCGTCGATCTGCGTGACCTCGGCAACTACCAGGTGACCTCGGCGCCCGCGGTGGCCGGTGACGTGGTGGTCGTCGGGTCGGCGATCGGCGACAACCGGGCCGTCGACGTGGAGCGCGGGATCGTGCGCGCCTTCGACGCCCGCTCGGGCGCGCTCCGCTGGAGCTGGGACCCGATCCCGTGGGCGGCCCGCACGACCCCACGCACCGGAGCGGGCAATGCGTGGTCGACCCTGTCCGTCGACCCGGAGCGCGGGCTGGTGTTCGTGCCGACCGGCAGCGCCAGTCCCGACTACTGGGGCGGCACGCGACCGGGCGACAACCGGTGGGCGAACTCCGTCGTCGCCCTGCGCGCCTCGACCGGCGAGCTGGTGTGGGGATTCCAGGTCGTCCACCACGATCTCTGGGACTACGACGTCGCGTCCCAGCCCACGCTCTTCGGCTGGCGCGACGGCACCCCCGCGATCGCGATCACCACGAAGATGGGCCGGGTCTTCGTCCTCGATCGCGTCACCGGCGCCCCCCTGATCCCGGTCGAGGAGCGGCCGGCGCCCTCGAGCGACGTGCCCGGCGAGACGGCGTGGCCGACGCAGCCGTTCTCCGGCATCTCGGCGGCGCCCGAGGGCCTCCGGCCCGACGACGCCTGGGGCTCGACCGAGAAGGATCGCGCGTGGTGTCGTGAGAAGATCGCGGCGGCTCGCTCCGAGGGCATCTTCACCCCGCCGAGCCTGCGGGGCACCGTCGTGTTCCCGGGCAATGCGGGTGGCGTCAACTGGGGCAGCTCGGCCTACGATCCGGAGCGCCACCTGCTCTTCATGAACACCAACCGGCTCCCGATGATCGTGCGGCTCATCCCGCACGAGCGGCTGGCGCTCGAGGCGGCGCAGGGGCCGCCCGAGGAGCGCATCCGCGGGGAGCTCGCGCTCCAGGCCGGCACGCCCTACGCGATGCGGCGCGCGCCGCTGCTCTCCCCGAGCGGGACCCCGTGCAACCCGCCGCCGTGGGGGACGCTCGTCGCGGTCGACCTGTTCACGGGCCGGACGGCCTGGGACGTGCCCCTCGGTGAGGTGGTGGCCGGCATCTTCAAGCAGCTCCTGGTGCGGCTCTTCCGCCCGACCCTCCGCGGCAGCGGCAGCCCGAACTTCGGCGGCCCGGTGGCAACCGCGGGCGGGCTCGTGTTCACCGCGGCCTCGATGGACAACGTCCTCCGCGCGTTCGACTCGGAGACCGGCCGCGAGCTCTGGAAGTACGACCTGCCGGCCGGGGGACAGGCCACGCCGATGACCTATCGGCTCGACGGTCGGCAGTACCTCGTCATCGCGGCCGGTGGCCACGGCAAGCTCGGCACCACGCAGGGAGACTACGTGCTGGCCTTCACCCTGCCCTGAGCCAGCGTGGTCCCGCGCCGCCGCCCCCTTCGTTGACACCCCCGCCGTCGCCGCGTACAGTCTCTCCGGTCTCGTCGTCAGGCCGTCACGAGAGAGGAGAGTCATGGACGTCGATCGCCCGTTGCCCAGCCCGATCACCCCGGAAGCCAAGCCGTTCTGGGACGGCTGCCGAGCCCTAAAGCTGATGCTGCCCCGCTGCGAGGAGTGCGGGCACGTCTTCTTCTACCCGCGGATCCTCTGTCCTCGCTGTCATTCGCGCAAGATAGGCTGGATGCAGGCGAGCGGGCGCGGCACGCTCCACTCCTTCGAGATCGCGCACCAGGCCTTCCAGAAGGCGTGGAAGATCAAGCCCCCGTACGTGCTCGCGATGGTGCAGCTCGAAGAGGGCCCGCGCATGATGTCGAACCTCATCAACGTGGAGCCCTCCCCGAAGGCGGTCAAGTGCGACATGCCGGTGGAGGTCGTGTTCACCAAGGTGAGCGACGACGTGACCCTGCCGCTGTTCCAGCCGAGGCGGTGAGCGCCATGGCCACCGTCTCCGAGCGGCAGCGGGAGCTGCGCAACGTCGCCTGCATCGTGGGCGTGGACGAGAGCGATCAGATCGGCACCCTGCCGAACGTGAGCCAGCTCTCGCTGCACCTGGAAGCGATCTCGAACGCGGTCCGCGACGCGGGCCTCAAGGTGAAGGACATCGACGGCATCTTCACCGCCGGCCAGCACTCGCCCGCCACCCTGGGCGAGGCGCTCGGGGTCAGGCCGCGCTACGTGGACGGCACCACGGTGGGCGGCTGCTCGTTCATCATCATGGTGGGGCACGCGGTGGCCGCGCTGCACCACGGCCTCTGCGACGTGGCGGTGGTCTCGCACGGCGAGAGCGGCCGGTCCGGGACCGGCGTCACCCGCAGTCGCGACACCGCGCTGAGCGGGCAGTTCGAGTTCCCCTACGGCTTCGGCGGCGCCACATCCTACTTCGGGATGATCACCACGCGGCACATGCACGAGCACGGCACCACGCTCGAGCAGTGGGCGCAGGTGGCGGTCTCGACCCGGAAGTGGGCCGCGCTCAACCCCAAGGCCCGCTTCCGCGATCCGATCACGGTGGCCGACGTGCTCGCCTCGCGCCCGGTGTCCTACCCGTTCAACCTGCTCAACATCTGCCTCGTCACCGACGCGGGCGGCGCGGTCGTCCTCACCCGCGCGGACCGGGCGAAAGACTGCGCCAAGGCGCCGGTCTACGTGCGCGGCTTCGGCGAGGCCACCGAGCACGTGATGGTCACCCAGATGGACAACCTCGCGGTGAGCGCGGCGACCCGCCTGGCCGGCGAGCGCGCGTTCTCGATGGCGAGCGTCTCCGCCAAGGACTTCAACCACGTGATGCTCTACGACGCCTTCACCTCGGGCCCGCCGATCATGCTCGAGTCGCTCGGCATCGCCAAGCCGGGCGAGGGCGTGCAGTTCTTCACGGAGGGCCGCTCCACCCCGGGCGGCAGCCTGCCCATCAACACCAACGGGGGCGGGCTCTCCTACACCCACTCCGGCATGTACGGCATCTTCCCGATCATCGAGGCCACCCGCCAGCTCCGCGGCGAGTGCGGCGCGCGCCAGGTCCCCGGCGCCACCTGCTCCCTCGTCAACGGCATGGGCGGCATGCTCTCCGCCGCCGGCACCCTCGTCCTGGCGAACCGCACGTAGGGGCCGGGGGCCGATAAGGGCCCATCTGCTTCGTTGACGCCTCGTATCTGGACCCTTCTCGGCCCCCTTATTCGATAGGAACAAAAATGCAATGGCGCAGCTTACCGTCCAGGGCCTTGGACAGATGGCCTTTGCCCCAGGTATCCTCCACGAGAATGACCTCGCCGGCACCGATGCGGCGCGACTCCCCGTCGCTCGCGGTGATCTGCACGCCCGCGTCCAGGTTGATGATGTACTGCCGCCGCGGCGCCGGGTGCCAGTCGAGGTCGTAGTCCGGCTGGACCTCCCGGAAGATGATCCCGGTCGCGGGCAGGCGCGCGGAGAGCCGGCCGGCGCGGGTCGACCCGACGTAGGGAATCTCCATGTCCTCGAAGTGGGACTCGCCCTTCTGATCGACGAACAGATGATGGATCTTCATGGACGCTCCTGTCTCTGATCGGGTCGCGGACGGGGCCGCGGGAGCCGACATCCGCTGGCGGCTCCTGGCGATTCTGACGACATCATACGGCGCGGGCGCCTTCGGCATGCTCGGGATCTCGCCGCTGTCGCCGAGCCTCGTCGAGGGCCTGGGCCTCACCCGCTTCCAGGTCGCCTTCATCGTGCCCTCCATCTATCTCGCCGGCCTGCTCTTCTCGCTACCCGGCGGCCGGCTCGCGGATCGGCTCGGGGTGCGCCCCGCCTTCCTCGGCGGACTCGCCCTCGGCGCGGCCGGGCTCCTGGCCGCCGCGCTGGCGCCCGGCTTCCTCGCCTTCCTCGCCTGCCTCTTCGTCGCCGGCGCCGGCTGGAGCGTGGTGAACCCCACGCTCGGCAAGGCGATCATGGACGTCTTCCCGGTGCGCGAGCGCGGCATCGCGATGGGCGTCAAGCAGATGGGCCTCACCCTGGGCGGCCTGGTCTCGGCCCTCGCCCTGCCCGCGATCGCGGCCACGCTCGGCTGGCGCTACGCGGTCGGCGCCTGCTCGGTGGTGGTGGCCCTGCCGGTCGTGCTCGGCTGGCGTCCGCTCGGCGCGTTCCGCCCGGGCGCGCGTGAGCCCGGCCCGACGGTGGCCGCCGGCACCGTCGGCTCGACCTGGTGGTGGGCGCGGCGACCCGCGCTCGTCGTCTTCTTCGCCACCGGCTTCGTGCTCGGAATGGTGCAGGCCGCGGTGCTGAGTTACCTGCCGCTCTTCACCATCCAGGCCCTTGGCTTCGACAAGATCGGCGCCGGCCTCCTGGTGGCCGCCTCGCAGGCGGGCGGGGCGGTCTCGCGCCTCGCGCTGGGCGCGGCCAGCGATCGCTGGTTCACCGGCCGGCGGTCGATGTGGCTCGCCCTCACCGGCGCGGTGGGCGCGGTCATCTTCACGGTCTACGCGCTGTGGGCGGCCGCCTCTCCCCTCACCGCGGCGGTGCTCGCCTTCGCGACCGGCGTCGGCGCGTACGGCTGGGTCGGCATCTTCTTCGTGATCAGCGCGGAGGCCGGGGGGCCACGCCAGGCGGGCCTGCTGAGCGGCGTGGCGTTCGCCGCGATCGTGCTCGGCCTGCTGGTGGGCCCGCCGGTCTTCGGCCTGCTCCTGGAGGCCTCCAACTCCTACGCGGTCGCGTGGGCCGTCTTCGCGGCCCTCTCCGCTCTCGTCGCGATCGTCTCCCTCGTGGCCGGGGCCGCGATCGACCGCGAGTCTCGCCACCGCTAGCCTCTCGCGCCGCGACGCGCGTCGCCTGGGACGCCATCCGGTTCTGACACCGCGAATGGGGGCCGGGGGGCGGGGCCCCCTGACCCACCACCCGGACACGGCCCCCACTAACCGCACACAAAGGGGCCACGACATTGGGGAGGGTTGCGCTCCGGAAACGCGCAGAAGACACGGTTGCGGGAAGGGGCCCCGCCCCCCGGCCCCCACTCGCTCGCGTGCGGACACGCCTCGCACCACATGCATCACCGCACCACACCCAATGGAGCGGGCGCGGTGCTTCACAAGTGTCAGAGCGAGGCTCTGGCGATGCTCGGCTGTTGCCCTAGTGCCGTACCTCGCGGGAGCGGCGGGGGGTTAGGGGGGCGCTCCCGGGAGCCGTGGCTTCTGCGGGTGAGCGGAGCGCAGCGCCCCATTCTCGTGGCCCCATCGAGTGCCCACGCGGGCCGCGACTCAGCGTGCTCCCGGGAGCGCCCCCCCAACCCCCCGCCGCGGTGGCCCACCGCAGCGCGGCAAGCAGGGCGATGGCGGCGGGCGGGGAGGCGCGCTATCATGCGGCCTCGGCCGCCGCGACGGCGACGACACACGCGAAGGAGCGGGCCACAATGGGCTACGAGCAGATCCTCTACGAGGTGCGGGACCGCATCGCCACCGTCACCCTCAATCGTCCCGACAAGCTCAACGCCTGGACCGGCGTGATGGGGCGCGAGGTTCGTGAGGCGATGGACGAGGCGTCACGCGACGAGGCGGTGCGCGTGATCGTGCTGACCGGCGCCGGCCGCGGCTTCTGCGCCGGCGCCGACATGCAGATGCTCTCCGGCATCGTCGACGCGGGCTCCGCGGCACGGGTGGAGGAGGCGCGCCCGCCCGCGGAGGGCGACGGCGCGATCCGGGCCGACTTCCGCGGGCCCTACGCCTACTTCCCCATGGTGCCGAAGCCGATCATCGCGGCGCTGAACGGAGCCACCGCGGGCCTGGGGCTGGTGGTCTCGCTCTACTGCGACCTGCGCATCGCGGCCGACACCGCGGTCTTCACCACCGCGTTCTCGCGGCGCGGCCTCATCGCCGAGCACGGGGTGAGCTGGATGCTCCCGCGCCTGGTCGGCCTCCAGCACGCTCTCGACCTGCTCCTCTCGGCCCGCAAGTTCACCGCCCAGGACGCGCTCGCGATGGGCCTGGTCTCGCAGGTGCACCCGGCCGCCTCCCTCATGGACGGCGTGCGCGCCTACGCGCGCGAGCTGGCCGAGCTCGTGTCCCCGCGCTCGATCCGGGTCATGAAGCGGCAGCTCTGGGAGGCCCAGTTCCAGACGCTGGCGGAGGCCACCGCGGTGGGCAACGAGGAGATGCGGCGGAGCTTCGGCGCGGAGGACTTCAAGGAAGGCGTGGCCCACTTCGTCGAGAAGCGCGCGCCGCGCTTCACCGGGAGGTAGCCGCCATGGCCCGGCTCGCGGTCATCATCCTCATCCTCGCCCTCGGCCTGGGCGGAGGCGGCGTCGCGCTCGCCTTCGACGGAGAGCCGGCGCTTTACGAGGCGGCGAAGAAGGAGAAGGAGTTCACCTGGTACACCGCGCACTACAACTCGGAGACCGCGGCCGCTCTCTGCCAGGGCTTCGAGAAGAAGTACCCGGGCGTGAAGTGCAACTACATCCGGACCACCGCGCAGGTGGCCTACCAGCGGCTGGCCCAGGACCAGAAGGCGGGCATCGCCCAGTGCTCGGTGATCAGCTCCACCGACCAGGGCCACTACACCAAGATGAAGCAGGACGGGTGGCTGCAGCCGTACAAGCCCAAGAACCTCTCCGAGCTCGTCGACGCCTTCCGCTCCTTCAACGATCCCGACGGCCTCTTCACCGCCACCGCGGCGGGCCTGGTGCTGATCACCTACAACACGAGCGTGGTGTCCCCGGCGGAAGCGCCAAAGAAGTGGACCGACCTCGCCGATCCCAAGTGGAAGAACAAGGTCTCGATCGGGCACCCGGGCTTCAGCGGCTACGTGGGCACCTGGGTGGTGCAGATGAGGAGGCTCTACGGCTGGGACTACTTCAAGAAGCTCGAGCAGAACAAGCCGCGCATCGGCCGCTCGATCAACGACACCGTGACCATGCTCAACGCCAAGGAGTCGATCGTGGCCGCGGGCCCCTCGGCCACCACGCTCGAGAGCCGGGCCAAGGGCAATCCGGTCGCGGTGGTCTACCCGGAGGACGGCGCGGTGCTCATGGTCTCCGCCTCCGGCATCCTGAAGAACGCGCCCGCCCCGAACGCGGGCCGGCTCTTCATGGAGTACCTGCTGGGCCGCGAGGGCAACGAGGTGATGGTCCAGCAGTACCAGGACCCGGTGAACAAGCACGTGAAGCCCATGGCGGGCGGCAAGTCGATCGCCGAGATCAAGACGATCCGGCCCACCGCGGCCGAGATCGAGAAGGGCATCCCGGAGGTCAAAGAGCTCTTCCGGGAGACCTTCGGGATCTGAGGCCGGCCCTCGCCCGATGCGGGAGAAGTCCTTCGTCGTCTGGCTGCTGCTGATCGCGCTGCTGCTGGTGCTCGTGATCAACCCGCTCGCCCGCCTGCTGTGGGCGAGCTTCCAGCACCCCGAGACCGGTGCCTTCACCCTCGAGAACTACGTGGCCGCCTACGGGCGCTGGCGGCACGTGGAAGCGCTGATCAACTCGCTGGTCATCGGCCTCGCGGTGGCCGCCCTCTGTACCGTGTTCGGGGTGCCGATGGCGTGGGCGGTGTCGCGCACCGACATGCCGGGCAAGGGGCTGGTGTGGGCGTCGGTGCTCGGCACCTTCATCATGCCGAACTACCTCGGTGCGGTGGCGTGGATCCTCCTGGCGGGTCCCAACGCGGGCTGGCTGAACCGGATCTACACCGCGATCACGTCCGCGGACGCGGGGCCCTTCAACGTCTACAGCAAGAGCGGGCTCGTGCTGGTCATCGCCTGCTACTCGTTCCCCTACATGTTCGTGTTCACCCGCTCCGCGCTCGACCTGATCTCCTCCGAGATGGAGGACGCGGCCAGCACCCTGGGGGCGGGCGCGCTCCGCACCACCCTGCGGGTCACCCTGCCGCTGGCCCTGCCCGCCATCCTCGGCGCGTTCATCGTGGAGTTCCTCGAGGCCATCGCGCTCTTCGGGGCGCCGGCCCTGATCGCGCTGCCCGCGCGCTTCCAGGTCATGACGACCATGCTCTGGCAGATGTTCGAGTTCCCCCCGCGCGTGCAGGTGGCGGCGGCCTACTCGATGCCGCTGCTGCTGGTCACCGTGTTCCTCTTCTGGCTGCAGTACCGGATCATCGCCCGCAAGGGCTACGTGGCCCTGACCGGCAAGGGCGGCGAGCGTCGCCTGGTGCGCCTGGGCCCCTGGCGCTGGGCGATACTCGGCTACTGCCTGCTCGTGACCTCGCTCTCGTTCTTCCTGCCGATGATCGTGGTCCTGCAGGCCGCCTTCGCGCGGGCGTGGGGGCGCGGCTTCTCCTGGGACAACGTCACGCTGCACAACATCCGCTTCGTGCTCTTCGAGCAGACCGCGACCCGCGCGGCCACGCTGAACACGTTCGTGTACGCGGGCGCCGCCTCGGTCATCGCGCTCGTGCTTGCGCTCGCCATCGCCTACATCGTGGCCCGGCGCCTGGTGCCGCTCGGCCGCGCCCTGGCCTACGTGGCGATGGCCCCCTTCGTCATCCCGGGTATCGTGCTCGCGATCGGCTTCTACGCAGCCTACACCACCAGGCCCCTCGTGCTCTACGGCACCGCGTGGATCCTCATCCTGGCCTTCGCCACCCGCTTCCTGCCCATCGCGTACACCAACAGCGACGCGGCGCTCCGCAGCATCAATCCCGAGCTGGAGGACGCGGCCCGCATCCTGGGCGCCGGCAGACTCCTGTCCCTACGTCGAATAGTCGCCCCGCTCCTCCGGCGCGGGCTCGCCGGCGCCTTCATCCTGGTGTTCATCCCGGCCACCCGCGAGCTCTCCTCCGCGATCTTCCTTTACACCACCGGCACGCAGGTGCTGTCGGTGCTGCTCTTCGACAAGAGCGACGAGGGCAACTTCGAGGTGCTCTCCTCCATGGGCCTGATCCTGGTGGTGGTCACGGTGGCGCTGGTGCTGGTGGGCTTCCGGATGGTCGGGCGCGACTTCCTCCTGCGGAGGACCGCGACGTGAGCCGCCTCGTCCTCACCGAGGTGAGCCGGCGCTTCGGCGGCGTGACCGCGGTGGACCGCTTCACGCTCACCCTGCAGGCCGGCGAGTTCGTCTCGCTGCTCGGTCCCTCCGGCTGCGGCAAGACCACCACCCTCCGGATGATCGCGGGCTTCCTCGAGCCGAGCGAGGGCACCATCGAGATGGACGGCCGGCGCATCTCCGCGCCCGGCTCCACCCTGCCGCCCGAGAAGCGCAACATGTCGATGATCTTCCAGAGCTACGCGATCTGGCCGAACATGACGGTGGCCGAGAACGTGGCCTTCGGGCTCGAGGTGCGGCGGATGCCGAAGGACGAGATGCGCCTCAAGGTGCAGCGTATCCTCGACGTGGTGCAGATGGGCCACCTCGGCGGGCGCTATCCGCAAGAGCTGTCGGGTGGCCAGCAGCAGCGGGTGGCCCTGGCCCGGGCGATCGTGGTGCAACCCGCGGTGCTGCTGCTGGACGAGCCGCTCAGCAACCTCGACGCGAACCTGCGCGAGGAGATGCGCTACGAGATAAGGCGCCTGCACGACGAGTTCCACATCACCACCGTCTACGTGACCCACGACCAGGCGGAGGCGATGGTGACCTCCGATCGCATCGCGGTCATGCACCAGGGCCGCATCGAGCAGGTCGACGCCCCGCGCGCGCTCTACGCGCGGCCGCGCACCCGCTTCGTGGCCGGCTTCATCGGGCGCACCAACCTGCTGGGCGGGCTGGTACGCGGCGCGGACGTGGTCTTCGACCACTTCACGATCGCCTGCGACCGCTTCCCCGAGGCCGCCGCGATGCAGGGCCAGGTGAGCTTCTCGCTGCGCCCGCAGTCCATCCACCTCCACCGGCAGCCTCCGCCCGCCTCCGACGGAGCCTGCGTCATCCCCGGCGTGGTGGCCCAGCGTGCCTACCTGGGCGAGCACTGGGACTACACGGTGCGGCCCGCGGGCAGCGCGCTGGCCCTGCGGGTCACCGCGCGCCCGCACGAGGTCTTCGAGCTCGACGAGAAGGTCTGGCTCGAGCTGGATCCGCGCCAGATGGCGCTGCTCGAGCCCGAGTGACGCCGCTCTCGCGGTGCTGATCCTCCTCAACAAGCCGTTCGGCGTGCTCTGCCAGTTCACCGACCCCGGTGGGCGGCCGACCCTCGCCGACTACGTCCAGGTGCCGAACGTCTACCCGGCCGGGCGTCTGGACCACGACAGCGAGGGGCTCCTGTTGCTCACCGACGACGGCGCGCTGCAGGCGCGCCTGGCCGACCCGCGCCATCACGTGGAGAAGGTCTACTGGGTGCAGGTGGAGCGCGTGCCCGGCGAGGACGCGCTCGCGCGGCTGCGCGCAGGGCTGGTGCTGAAGGACGGGCCGACGCGGCCGGCGCGGGCGCGGCTGATCGACGAGCCGCCGGGGCTCTGGGCGCGCGAGCCGCCGATCCGGTGGCGGGCGGCGATCCCGACCGCGTGGGTCGAGATCGGCCTCACCGAGGGACGGAACCGGCAGGTGCGGCGGATGACGGCGGCGGTGGGATTTCCCGCGCTGCGGTTGATCCGGGTCGCG
>JBGQHJ010000049.1:0-29869 GCA_041497895.1 Methylomirabilia bacterium | reverse complement strand
GTCACCGGCTTCATCGAGGAGTTCAACCGCAAGTACGACAAGCGCATCACCGGCGTGGACGACCCCACGCTCGCGATCCTCATGTCGCACGCGTGGCCCGGGAACGTGCGCGAGCTCCGCAACGTGGTGGAGCGCGCGTTCGTCGGCTGCGACGGCAGCCTGATCACCCTGACGATCCGGCCGGGCACGCCGGTCACCACGGTCGCCGCCCGGGCCGTCGATCCCGATGCCTTCACCGTCCCGATCGGCCTGTCCCTCCGTGACGTCGAAAGGCAGTTCGTGCTACGGACGCTGGCCGTCGAGCACAACAACAAGACCCGGGCCGCCGATCGGCTCGAGATCAGCACCAAGACGCTGCACAACATGCTCCGGCGGTGGGGGCTCCTGCACCGCCCCCTCGACTGACCGCGCCAGCCCCCCGGAAGGGGAGAAGGGCCTACGGCCGGATCGCGGTCGAGGAGATCGCGCGATGGTTGGCGCAGCGGCGGATTGCCCGCCGGGGCCGCGACCCGGATATCAGTCCGCCTCGCCCGGACCGGCTACCCGGTGGATGGCGTCGAGCAAGGCCTGGCCGTCGAACGGCTTCCCGAGATATCCCGCCGCGCCGGATCGGCGGATGCGCTCGCGGGTCGCCGCATCGTCGTGGGCGGTCATGAAGATGATCGGGATCGTGACCCGGTCCGCGGCCAGCTGCTCCTGGAGCTCGAATCCATTCATCCCGTCCAGGTAGATATCCAGGACGAGGCACGCCGGGCGGGCCGGCGGCGTCGCGGCCAGGAACTCCCGGGCCGACGCGAACGTCTCGACGACATAGCCGGCCGACAGGACCAGCCGACGGAGCGCGCGGCGCACCGACAGGTCGTCGTCTACGATCGAGATCATCGGGGTGGGCTTGGGCATGACATAAGGGCACTCGAGTCGATCCTACAGGATGGGGGCGGGAGGAGTAGTGGACCTTGGTCCCATCCCCCCGGGTCACGATCGCGCCGCGATCACGTTCGCTTCGCCGGCGAGTCGGACCAGCTCCGCGAGGGACCCCGCCTGCATCTTCTCCATGACCCGGGCGCGGTGCACCTTGACCGTCTTCTCGCCGATGCCGAGATCGGACCCGATCTGCTTGTTCAGCATCCCGGTCACCACCAGGGCGAAGACCGCCGCCTCCCGGGGGGTCAAGGTCGCGATGCGGCTCTGGATCTCCGTCAGCCGGGCCTGCCGCCGGCGGTCCGCGAGCGTTCGGGCCACCGCCTGCTCGATCGCCCCCAGAAGGGTGCCCTCGTCCACGGGCTTCGTGAGGAAATCGACCGCGCCCGCCTTCATGGCCTTGACGCTCACCGGGACGTCGCGGTAGCCCGTGATGAAGACGATCGACAGCCGCTGCCCCGCGGCCCGGAGGGCCTCCTGCAGGTCGAGCCCGGTCCGTCCCGGCATGCGCACGTCCAGGACCAGGCAGCACGGGCCGTCGTAGGGGCGGCGGGCCAGGAAGTCCCCGACCGAGCCGAAGGCCTCGGCCTCGTACCCGGCGGCCTTGATGAGCCTCACCAGGCTCTTGCGGACCGACGCGTCGTCGTCCACGACGAACACCAGCGGCGCGGCCGACGCGGTCACGACCCTTCCTCGATGGCGGGCAGCGTGAACGAGAAGGTGGCGCCTCGCCCGGGGTTGTTCCTCGCCTCCAGGCGGCCGCCGTGCGCCTCGACGATGGAGCGCGCGATCGCGAGTCCCATCCCCAGCCCCTCGGGCTTCGTCGTGTAGAACGCGTGGAAGACGTGCTCGAGGTCGGCCTCGTCGATCCCTACCCCCGAGTCCTCCACCGCCACCACCACGCTCGCCGGGGGACCGCCCCGGAAGGTCCGCAGCACGAGCGTGCGCTCCCCCTCGCCGGAGTCCCGCATCGCGTCCAATCCGTTCATGAGCAGGTTCAGGATCACCTGCTGCAGCTGCACCCGGTCACCGCTCACCGGGGGGAGCCCGGGGGCCAGCTCCAGCCGGATCACCACGTTGCGAATGATCGCATCGCTGCTCACGAGCCGGGCCACCTGGCTCACGAGCTCCCCGACGTCGAGGGTCGAGAGCTCGAGGTTGCTCTTCTTGAGGAAGCCGCGCAGGCGGTGGATCACCTCGCCCGCGCGCTTGTCGTCCTCGACGATGTCCCCCAGGATCTCGCGGATCTCCGCGAGATCGGCCCGGTCGGAGGCGAGGATGCGCTGGGCCGCCTGCGCATTGCTCAGGATCGCGGTCAGGGGCTGGTTGAGCTCGTGCGCCAGGGATGCGGTCAGCTCGCCTATCGTGAAGACGCGCCCCACGTGGGCGAGATCCTGGCGGAGTCGCTGGCCTTCCATCTCGAATCGCCTCCGCGACAGCGTGTTGGCGAACACGTCCCCGAGGAGGTGCAGGCGCTGGACGAGCTCGTCCCGCCAGATCCGCTCGGCTCCGACGGTGCTGAACGCGAGGGCGCCGACCACCACCCCCTCCACCGCCAAGGGAACCGCGACCTGCGACTTGATGCCCAGCCCCCGGTACGTCTGCCGGTCGACCGCGGCCTCGCGCTCCGGCAGCTCCTCGAGCTTCGAGAACCTCACCAGCTCCCCGCGCCGCAGGCGGCTCACGACCCACGGGATCTCCTCGAATGCGATCGCCGACGGCTGCGGCCCCACCCCGTCGGCCACCCACCAGTGCGTGACCCGGGCGGTTCGACTGTCGTCCGAGTATTCGGTCAGGTTCCCCCAGTCCACCGCCAGCACGTCGGCGATCCGGCGGAGGGCCCGCTGGATCTCCCGATCGACGTCGGCCGGGGCTATCCGGCTGAAGGTGGCGACCTGCTCGGACAGCAGGGTCTCGAAGCGGAGCCGCTCGCCGAGCAGGACCTCCGCGCGCCGCCGGCCCGCCCGCTCGAGCAGGAGCCCGACGGCGAGAAGCAGCGACGAGAGGATCAGCACCGCGCCAGCCGCGACTCGCCAGACGACCCACTCGCCGAACATTCGATCGATACTATAGTCTGGCCTCGACCATCCGGCAATTCCGCCGCCCGGAGCTGACCCCGGTATGGGACCAAGGTCCACTACGGAGGCTCGAGCGCGGCTGCTACCGTGGGTCGGGTGACGAAGCTCGTGCAGGTGGTCGATCCCGGCTCGACGAGGCGCTCGACGGCGGCCCATGGGCTGCCCCCGGAGGCGTTCGTGAACCGCGAGCTGTCCTGGCTCGAGTTCAACCGGCGGGTGCTCGAGGAGGCCCAGGATCCCACGGTGCCCCTGCTCGAGCGGGTCAAGTTCCTCGCCATCTTCAGCTCGAACCTCGACGAGTTCTTCATGGTCCGGGTGGCCATGCTGAAGCGCCGGATCCATGCCGGCGACCGGCGCGCGGGTCCCGACGGGCTCACCCCCGCCTCGGCCATGGCCGCGGTGTCCGAGCGCGTTCACGAGCTGGTGGCGCGGCAGCAGCGTTGCTTCCTGGACGACATCCGCCCGCTCCTCGCCGCCGAGGGCATTGTCCTCCGCGGCCCGCGCGAGATCACCGGGGAGCAGGAGCGCTTCCTCGACGACTATGTCCGGCGCACGCTGCTCCCGGTACTGACGCCCCTCACCGTCGATCCGGCCCGGCCCTTCCCCTACCTCGGAGACCGGTCTCTCTGCCTGGTCGTCGCCCTCCGCCCCTCGGATCCTTCGGCCGGCGCGCGCCCGCGCCTCTCCCTGCTCCACGCCCCCGATCAGGGCCTGCCGCGATTCGTCGCGCTGCCCGACCCGCACCGAGGCCAGGCCTTCATGCTGCTCGAAGACGTGATCCGGCTGCGCTTGCCCGCCATCTACCCCGGCGATGAGATCCTCTCCAGCCATGTCGTTCGCGTCACGCGCGACGCGGATCTGCCGCGGCCGGGGCGCCGGGAGAATCTCCTCGCGAGCATCGAGGAGAGCCTGCCGGTGCGGCGCCGGGGGCCGGCGGTGCGGCTGCAGCATGACCGCGATCTCCCGCCCGACCTCCTGGCCGTACTGCTGAACGAGCTGGAGCTGCAACCCGATGACACCTACGAGGGCGACAGGGGGGCACCCTTCTCGGGCCTCCTCGAGCTCTACGCGGCGGTCGACACGCCCCGGCTCAAGGAGCGGTCGCGACCCTCGCGCCCCGTGCCCGTGTTCGACCGAGCCTCCGATATCTGGAGCGCCCTGCGGGCCCAGGACTTCCTCGTGCACCATCCCTATCACGCCTTCGACGCGGTCACCCGCTTCGTCCGCGAGGCCTCCGTCGATCCCCAGGTTCTCGCCATCAAGATGACACTCTACCGCGTGAGCTCCTCGTCCCCGATCCCGCACGCCCTCCACGCGGCGGTCGAGAACGGCAAGGCGGTCACGGTCCTGGTGGAGCTGCAGGCGCGATTCGACGAGGAGGCGAACATCCGCTGGGCCCGCGCGCTCGAGGAGGTCGGCGCCCACGTGGTCTACGGCCTCCCGGGCTTCAAGACCCACGGCAAGGCCTGCCTGGTCGTCCGACGGGAGGACGATGGCGTCCGGCGGTATTGCCACCTCGCGACCGGCAACTACAACGTCCGCACCGCCGGCATCTACAGCGATCTCGGGCTCTTCACCGCCCGTGAGGCGTTTGGCGAGGACCTCACCCAGCTCTTCGATCTCCTCACCGGCGAGACCTCCCCGACCGGCTTCCACCACCTGCTCGTGGCCCCCCTCGGCCTGCGTGACGGCCTCGTCGAACGGATCCGACGCGAAGTCGCCCACGCGCAGGCCGGGCGCCCGGCCCGGATCATCGCCAAGATGAACGGGCTCGTGGACCGGCGGCTGATCGAGGAGCTGTACGCGGCCAGCGAGGCCGGGGTCACCATCGACCTCATCGTGCGCGGAGTCTGTTGCCTGCGTCCCGCGGTGACGGGCCGCTCGGAGAACATCCGGGTCGTCTCGATCGTCGATCGCTATCTCGAGCACGCCCGCGTCTTCCACTTCCAGAATGCGGGGGCCCCCGAATACCTGCTGGCCTCGGCCGACTGGATGCCGCGCAACCTGGATCGGCGCGTGGAGATCGCGTTCCCGGTGCTGGCTCCCCACCTGCAGGAACGGATCCGGGAGATCCTCGAGATCCAGCTCGCCGATACCGTGAAGGGGCGCCGCATGCTTGCCGACGGCACCTGGGCGCGCATCCGGCCGGAGCGCGATCCCGCGCTCCGCTCCCAGGATTGGCTCTACGAGGCGGCCACCCGAGCGGGCGCCCTGAGCGCGTAGCCGGTCACTGCTCGGGCCCGCTCTCGCCGCCTTCGTCGTGCCACGGGTCGGCCGGGACCGGGACCGGGAGGCCGTGACGGTAGGTTCCGAAGCGCGCCGGCTCGCGGGTCATCCGCCGCTCGTGGATCTCACCCGGCGGGCCGAACTCCCAGGATCGCTCGGCGACACCTCCGGCAAACCGACTGGCCCCGCGGATCGGCACATCCTGGAGGAACGCGCTCACCGTCGGGTCCGAGTAGACCCCGAAGGCGTCGACCAGGGTCCCGCGGACGCCACCCTGACCCTCGATCGCGTAGACGATGGACATGTCGTCGGGGTCCGAGACCCCCTCGAAGCGGTGATACTCCCGGATCACGACCTGCGCCGCGGTGAACTTCCTCCCGCTGTCGAATGATCGCAGATCGCTGCCGCTCACCCCGAAGTGCTCGACGAACCCGGAGCGCGTCAAGTCGTCGATCGCCCGAGCCAGCGTCAGGTATGCCACCGGTCTCTCTCCTCTAGCCCCTGAAGGTCAGCATCCAGTCCGGCCCCGCGTGGGCGTCGTGCAGCGTGACGACCAGGCGCCCCCGGCACCGGGCGTCACCGCATCCGCACTCCCCCGGCTCCACCGGCCCGGGCGACCACTCCCCGGTCGGATACGTGATCCTCAGGACCGAGTCCTCCCGGCACCCCGGATCGTCCAGAAAGACGAGGCGCGCCCGCCGATCGAGCAGCGCCCCGAGCACGTGCGCCCCGGTCTCGGCCCGGATCAACGGCCGATCTCCCGAGTCGTAGAGATGGTACGGGCCCTCGCGATCCCGGAACCGGCGGGCGAAGGCGTCCTCCTCCATCGCTACCCTCGCCCCCGCGAGGCGTCCCGGCGAGCCGATTTGTCCCCTCCATCGTCGAGCTGGGGAGCCCACGTGCCGGCCGCGTACTCGCGCAGGCCCTGCAGCAGCACACGGTGGAGGGTGGTTCCCTGGCTGGCCGCCCGGTCTCTCGCGGCCCGCTGGAGATCGCGCGGCACGTCCCGCACCATGTAGATCCCGGTGGTCGCCAATCGCCCAAGTGCTCCGCGTGGGGTCATCATGTGGTCCTCCCTGGTTGCTCGCCTTCGACTCTAGCCGCCGCCCTTCCGAACGGCCATTGGACCTTGGTCCACTACTTTCGCCTCGCCACAACGGATAGCCTGACCGTGGGAGGGACCGACAACATGTCTCACGCAAAGCACACCACACTCCACCCGCTCCACGACCGGGTTCTCGTCAAGCGGCTCGAGGACGCGCCGGCCCGGCGCGGCGCCATCATCATCCCGGACAGCGCCAAGGAAAAGCCCCAGGAGGGCAAGGTCATCGCGGTCGGCAAGGGCCGGGTCTCCGAGGACGGCAAGAAGATCCCGCTCGACGTCAAGGCGGGCGATCGCGTCCTCTTCGGAAAGTATTCCGGTAACGACATCACCCTGGACGGCGAGGATCTCCTCATCCTGAAGGAGGAAGACGTCCTCGGCATCCTCGCATCCTGACCGACTCCCTCACAACTCGCCGGAGGAATGGATCCATGTCAAAGCAGCTCCAGTTCAAAGAGGAAGCCCGCGCGGCGCTCCTGCGCGGGGTCAACGTCATGGCCCACGCGGTCAAGGTCACGCTGGGTCCGAAGGGCCGCAACGTCGTCATCGACAAGAAGTTCGGCAGCCCCACCATCACGAAGGACGGGGTGACCGTCGCCAAGGAGATCGAGCTCAAGGACCACTTCGAGAACATGGGGGCCCAGATGCTCAAGGAGGTCGCCTCCAAGACCTCGGACATCGCGGGCGACGGGACCACCACCGCCACCGTCCTGGCCCAGGCCATCTTCCGCGCGGGCCTCAAGAACGTGACCGCGGGCGCGAACCCGATGGCGCTCCAGCGCGGCATCGAGCACGCGGTCGAGCAGGTGACCCGCGAGCTCCAGAAGATGTCGAAGTCCACCAAGGACAAGAAGGAGATCGCCCAGGTCGCCACGATCGCGGCCAACAACGACGCGACGGTGGGCAACCTCATCGCCGAGGCGATGGAGAAGGTCGGCAAGGACGGCGTGGTCACCGTCGAGGAGGCCAAGGGGATGGAGACCACCCTCGAGGTCGTCGAGGGCATGCAGTTCGACCGTGGCTACCTGTCTCCCTACATGGTGACGGACGCGGAGCGCATGGAAGCCATTCTCGAGGACTGTCTCATCCTCATCTCCGAGAAGAAGCTCGGCGTGATGAAGGACATGCTGCCGCTGCTGGAACAGGTCGCCCAGTCGGGCAAGCCCCTCCTGATCGTCGCGGAGGACGTGGAAGGCGAGGCCCTGGCCACCCTGGTGGTCAACAAGCTGCGCGGGACCCTCTCGTCGTGCGCGGTCAAGGCCCCGGGCTTCGGCGACCGCCGCAAGGCCATGCTGGAGGACATCGCCCTGCTCACCGGGGGCAAGGCCATCACCGAGGACCTGGGGATCAAGCTCGAGAACCTCAAGCTGGAGGACCTGGGCCGGGCCAAGAAGGTGGTCGTCACCAAGGACAACACCACCCTGATCGACGGCGCCGGCAAGTCCGCGACCATCGAGGGCCGCATCAAGCAGATCCGGGCCCAGATCGAGGAGACCACGTCGGACTACGACCGCGAGAAGCTGCAGGAGCGGCTCGCCAAGCTGGCCGGCGGCGTCGCGGTCATCAAGGTGGGAGCCGCGACCGAGACGGCCATGAAGGAGAAGAAGGCCCGCGTGGAGGACGCGCTGAACGCGACCCGGGCCGCGGTGGAAGAAGGCATCGTGCCAGGCGGCGGGGTCGCCCTGCTGCGGGCCTCGGCCGCCCTCGACACCCTCAAGCTGTCCGGCGACGAGGCGACCGGCGTCGACATCGTGCGGCGGGCCCTCGAGGAGCCGCTCCGTCAGATCGTGCAGAACGCCGGCCTGGAGGGCTCCATCGTCGTCGAGAAGGTCAAGAGCTCCAAGGACGTGGCGTACGGGTTCAACGCCGAGTCGAACCAGTACGTGGACATGGTGAAGTCCGGGATCATCGATCCGACCAAGGTCGAGCGCGTCGCCCTGCAGCACGCCGCGTCGATCGCTTCCCTGCTGCTGACCACCGAGGCGCTCATCACGGACATCCCGGAAGACAAGGCGGCCATGCCGGCCATGCCGCACGGCGGCGGCGACTTCTAGATATGCGGAAGCCCGTCCGGCGATCCAGAGCCGGGCGGGCTCCTTTCCCATCGTGAAACGGGTTGGGATCGCCGGTCAGGCGGCGCCTTCGGCGGGCTGCTCCCGGGTGGCGGTCAGCTTCACCCAGGTCTTCACGTTGAAATGATACTGGTAGACGTTGCCCTCCTCGTCGAGCGCGAAGAGATTGTTCTGCGACGCGCACAGCTGGATGAACCTCGTCATGCGATGAATCCTCCTGGGCCGGACGTGACGGCCTACTGGCCGGCGCCGATCGAGACCACGAAGTTGACGACTTCCTCCCGGAAGGGCGACGGGATGTAGGCGAGCTCGAGCCGGATCTCCTTGAGCCGCTCCGCCTTGAGCGCCTCCACCGGAAACTCCACGTCGAGGATCCGGGTCGTATCCTGGCCGGGATCGAGCCGCTCGTCCACGTACGGGGTGAACCGGACGATCGACTCGGTCCGGGCCCCTTCGAGTTTGATGGGCTGCCCGTGGGCATCCATGAACCGGAGCTTGCCCTCCACCAGGCGCACCGTGCGATTCACAGACGTGTTCTCGAGGCGCAGGGTCCCGGTGAGCCTCGCGGGCGAGACAACGCGGTCGGTGCCCTTCTCGACCCGCTCGGTCACCTTCAGATCGACGACCTCACCCGTGATGATCCCGCACTTCACCGTCATCGACGGGGGCGTTACCGGATAGGTCCTGTCCTCTATCACCGCTCCTCCTCGGGCTGCTATGGCTGCTTCCGGGCGAACGAGACCGCCGACCGGCCGGCCCCCTGGAAGAACCCGTCCATTCGCGCGCCGTCCCGGCTGACGCTGCAGGAGAAGCTCATGGCCGGGCTCCCCGGGACCGTGGGCGCGCCGCGAACCGACAGCGTGCTCCCGACCAGCGTGCCCACGAAGAGGAGGTCGCGATTCTCGGAGGGCGTGCCCGGGGTCGCCTGCCAGTACACGGTGCCTTCGACCCGGTCGCCCGACACCCGGGTGACCGTCAGGTAGACGGCGTCGCTGACGCCGAGCCCGTTGTTCCACTCTCCGACCCAGGCGCCGATCAGGGCCTGCGGCTCGATCGCGCCCACGCTCGACACCGAGGCGAGCCCCAGGAGTGCCGCGAGGGCACCGGAACGCCACCGTCGCCGCGTGGGCTCAGTCACAGCGCCAGATGCTGTCGGCCATCTTCTTGCCGCCCTTCTTGACCGTGTAGGAGACGGTCAGGCTGATCCCGATGGCGAACTCGCTCGCCGACTGCTTGGCGGTGAGAAAGACCTGCGTGCCGTCGCGAAGGACGATGTGGTCCGCATGGCGCTCCCGCAGAATGCCGACGATGACCCCGCCCGCCATGCTGAGGTCCCCGTCAGACCGCGATGCTGTGCCATCGCGAGGAGCGGAGACTGGCCGATCTACTTGGTGGCCGCGGTCTTGAGCAGCGCGGACGCGCAGCTTTCCGCCACCGACCGATTGGGATCCGCCTGCCCCGGGAACGTCGCCCATCCGGTCTTCATCACGAACTCGGTCTGCTCCCAGGACGACGTGATCGCGTTGAGCTCGCCGACCTTCTTGACGCGCGCCACATCGGCCTTCTCACCGGCGAGACAGATCGGCACCAGCGCGGCCGTGACCGCGGCATCGGCCTGCTTGACCGCCATCTGCCCCGCGGTGCCGCTGGTCGTCCACCCGCCCCAGCCGAACCCCACGATCATGGTGAGAACACCACCGACTACCGCACCCCAGATTCCCGGCTTCAACCATACGGGCTGCACCATCATGAGTTGCCTCCTGGCACCTTCGGAGAATGGGTGAATCGCACTCACAGTGTAGGGAGGTGCTCCCCGCCCCGGTAGTGGACCAAAGTCCAACCCGGGGCGAGGCCGAGGCGGCCCGGTGACCTAGGCGGGCCAGGCGGCGGCGTGGGTGCCGGGAGGTACGGTCGGACGCGCCCAGAACGCGGGCGTCTCCGCGAAGCGCGCCGCGGGGCGAACGTGGCGGAGCCGGCCGAACGGCGTGTCCATGTCCGCCATCAGGTCCTGGACCGCGTCCGGCGCGAGGTCGGGCGTGCTCCGGCCGTCGACGCGGCCGAGCCCGTCGACCCAGCGGCCGGTCTGGGCCAGCGACACCCGGACGAGGTAGCTCCCACCCTCCCGGGCGCGGCGCGCCAGCGCCATCTGGGCCCCGAAGGCGGCGAGATACCCGGTCCCGTGATCCACGACCTGGGCGGGCAGGTGTCGCGGCGCCTCGCCGCCGGCGGCGATTCCCTGCTCGTGCGCCATGCCGCTCACCGACTGGATGATGGTCTCGAAGCCCCGTCGCTCGCGCCACGGCCCCTCGTGCCCGAAGGCGGAGAGGGTCACGTACACGATGCCGGGACGGAGCCGGGCCACGTCTTCGGGCGCGAGCCCCCAGTGCGCGAGCGCGCCCGGCCGGTAGGACTGGGAGAAGACGTCGGCGCCGCGGACGAGCCCCCGCAGCGTCTCCAGGTCGGCGCCGCGCCGCAGGTCGAGCGACGCGGAGAGCTTGCCCAGGCCGGTGTCGACCACGAGGCCGGGGACGTTGGGCAGGTGCGGAGCGGTGACGAGCAGCACGTCGGCCCCGTAGGCGGCCAGGGTGCGACCGCAGACCGGCCCCGCGATGACGCGGGTGAGGTCGAGCACGCGCAGGCCCGAGAGCGCGCGCGGCCCTTCGCCGGCGGGCTCGCGGGGCGCCTCCCCGATCTTCACGATCTCGAACAGGGGCAGCGCCGCGACCGCGCGCCCCTGCGGGTGCGCGTGCCACTCCGCCCGCGACCGCACCATGCCGGTGGGCAGCCCGGCCGCCGCGAACGCGTCCTCGAGGTCGCCGGCCGTCCACTTCGCCACCGCCTCGGCGACGGCCTCGCGCGTGGCCTCGCAGCCGAGCAGCTTGAGCGCCCCCGCGCGATGGTGCGGCAGGTTGGAGTGGATCTGGATGAAGCGCCCGTCGCCGGCCCGGTAGAACCCGAAGACCGGATCCCGACGGTCGAGCGAGGGATCGGTCTCGAGCCGCTGGTACCGCTCGCTCCGGAACGCGGCAACCGCGGCCCGCAGATCGACTGAGACCGCCTGCTCTCGACCGGTCCGCAGGCGCCAGATCTCGCTGGCCGCGAGGGCGCCGGCGGCGATGGTGGCGGAGGCCGCCGTCCCGATCTTGAAGTCGGTGGGAACGATCGGATCCGCGCCGGCGAGCGTCACGCGCTCGAGCGCTCCGGGCTCCCCGCCCGCCCGGCGCCAGAGATCCTCGAGAGCCGTGACCGCGTCGGCCTTCATCGCCCGGCTAGGGTGCCAGACACTCGCCGACAGGTCAAATCGCGGCCCGGCCCTCCAGCGTCTTCTTCATGACCGCCATGCCCTGGTCGATGAGCCCCGCGATGGGGTCGGCCAGGTCGTTGGGCAACAGGTCCGCGAGCCAGACGACCCGACTGCGCCGCTCTCCCTCGGAGAAGACCTGCAGCGACGCGTTGTGATGCGAGGGGCGTCCGCCCACCACCGCCCACACGAGCCGGCGGGCCTGGTCGTCGACGTCGACGATGAGCTCGCGGGCCACCAGGCCGTTGCCGAACGTGACGACCCGCGCGCCCTCCTCGAGGCGCGTGTCGACCACGAAGCCCGGCGCCAGCCGCGTGTGCACCGCCCCCACGTCGCGGATCGCATCCCAGATGTCTCCGCTTCGGGCCTCGACCATCATCTCCCGCCGTATCGACGCCATGGGCTACCTCCCCGTGGACATGGACCCCAGCCCCGCCGGTTCGTGAAAGGGCCCCTTGCGAATGCGCGACCGACCTGTAACCATGCGGGCCCGGGGAGGACGTCATGACGAGATCTCTGTCCCGCGTCGCCACGCTCCTGGCCGCCCTCGCGCTGCTCGCCCCCGCCGGCCGCGCCGGGGCCGCCGAGATCAAGGTCCTGAGCACGATCGCCCTGGGGGAAGCGTGGCGCGAGCTCCAGCCGAAGTTCGAGATGACCGGCCACAAGCTCACCCTGGTGCTCGGCACCTCGGGCGGCATCAACAAGCGGGTCGCCGAGGGCGAGCCGGGCGACGTCATCGTCAGCACGAGCAGCGGCATCGAGGCCCTGGCCAGGGCGGGCAAGGTCACGGCCGGCACGAGCGTGCCGGTGGCCCGGTCCCAGGTGGGCGTCGCAGTCCTCAAGGGCGCACCCCGACCGGACATCTCCACCCCGGACGCGCTCAAGCACACGCTCCTCACCGCGAAGGCGGTCGCCTACTCCGATCCGACGGGCGGCGGCGCAAGCGGCATCCACCTCGCCAAGGTCCTGGACCGACTCGGCATCGCCCAGCAGGTCAACGCCCGCGCCAAGCTCGGCCGGGCCGTGCCCAACGCCGAGGCGGTGGTGAAAGGCGAAGCGGACATCGCGGTCCAGCAGATCCCCGAGCTGCTCGCGGTGCCGGGCGTCGAGGTCATCGGCCCCCTGCCGGGCGATCTCCAGAACACGACGGAGTTCTCGGCCGCCGTGCTGGCCACCAGCCGAGATCCCGCGGCGGCGAAGGCAGTGGTCGACTTCCTGCGGTCCCCCGACACCGTCGCGACCCTCAAGGCCAGAGGCTTCGAGATGTGAATCAGATCGCATGATTGGCCTACGTTGTTCACACTGACCGCCAAGCCTCCGTTCGGAGCGAGGGGGAGAAGACCGTGAAGCTTTATCTGATCGCCCCGAAGAATCCCGAGTCGTTCTGGACCTTCGACCGGATCCTGCCCAGCCTCCGGAAGCGCTGCGTCTTCCCGAATCTCGCGCTGCCCACGGTGGCCGGGCTGACCCCGCCGCCCCACGAGGTCGTGCTCTGCGACGAGAACGTGGAGGCGGTCGACTTCGACACCGACGCCGACATCGTCGGGATCACCGGCTTCGTCATCCACAAGCGGCGGATGTTCGAGATCGCCGAGGCCTTCCGGCGTCGCGGGAAGCTGGTGGTGGCCGGCGGTCCCTTCGCGACACTCTGTCCGGAGGAGCTCCACGGCAAGGTGGACGTGCTCTTCGTGGGCGAGGCCGAGTACACCTGGCCGCAGTTCGTGCGCGACCACGAGGCCGGCCACTGGCAGGCCGAGTACCGGCAGGAGGAGAAGCCGAGCATGCTCGACTCCCCGCTGCCGCGCTTCGACCTGCTCAAGGTGGACCGCTACCGGAGCATGGCCATCCAGTTCGCGCGGGGTTGCCCGTTCAACTGCGAGTTCTGCGACATCATCGTGATGTACGGTCGACGGCCGCGGACCAAGTCCACCGCGCAGGTCCTGGCCGAGGTCGAGGCCATCCATGGGCTGGGCGTGGCCAACATCTTCGTGGTCGACGACAACTTCATCGGCAACAAGAAGGAAGCCAAGGAGCTGCTCCGAGCCCTGGCCGCCTGGCAGGAGGCACGCCACTATCCCCTCGAGTTCATGACCGAGGTGAGCTTGAACGTGGCCCAGGACGACGAGCTGCTGGCCCTCATGAAGCGGGCCCATTTCACGACGCTCTTCGTGGGCATCGAGTCGCCCCGGGCGGCGAGCCTGCTCGAGACGAAGAAGACGCAGAACACCCGCGAGGACATCGTGACCTCCGTCCACCGCATCCAGGCCGTGGGCATCGAGGTCATGGCCGGCATGATCGTCGGCTTCGATAACGACGATCCGTCCATCTTCGAGGAGCAGTTCCAGTTCATCCAGCAGGCCCGCATTCCCATCTCGATGACCGGCATGCTGAACGCGGTGCCCAAGACCCCGCTCCATGCGCGCCTGAAGGCCGCGGGCCGGCTCATCGCCGATTCGGTGGGCGACCAGTTCGTCTTCACCAACGTTGTGCCGGGTGGGATGTCGCGCCTCGAGCTCTACGAGGGCTACCGCTCGCTGCTCCGCCGCCTGTACAGCTATCGTGCCTACCGGCGCCGCGCGATGGACTTCATCCTCCATCGCGGCAGCCTCGTCGGCTCGCGAGTCCTGGCTCGGAGCGACGACCTGGCGGTCGTCGGGCGCATCGTGTGGACCTGCATCCTGCGCACCTCCCCCCGCCGCGCCTGGCTCACCCTGTCCATGGCACTCGAGACCGCGTGGCGCCGGCCGGGAGCGATCCGCCAGGCGTTCACGCTGGCCCTCATGCACAAGCACTTCTACGAGTACGTGCGGGAGACGTCCCGAGAGCTGGAGGCCTTGATCCGGGAGCTGCGGGAGTCGGCGCCGACGGTACCGGCCATCCCCGAGAAGTGAGGTGGCCGGAACACGCACACGCAGGTGGGGAGGATGGGCGATGAACGCGAAACGGACTACCTCGGTCTGGCTGGCAACCCTGGCCCTCGCCGGCGGCTGCTCGTCGTCGGGCGCCATCTCGGACGCCGACGCGGCCAGGGTCCGCGTGGTCAACGACGCAAACCTGGTCAGCGGCTGCCGGGTGCTGGGGACCGTCGCCGACAACGACTTCCAGGACCTCCAGAAGAAGGCGGCCCGCCTGGGCGGAAACGTGGCGCTCATGACCCCGCAGCGGACGGCCAAGGGCGGGTATTTCGGGCTCCAGGACTACATGACCGCCGACGTATACCGGTGCGAGAACGCGAAGTGATCAGCCCCGCCGCGCCGGGCGGCGTCGCACTAGCCACTTGCGGAGCTCCTCGAGCAACAGGAGACCGACCGCGAACGGCATCACGAACAGCCAGACGCGCCCCGAGATGGGCGCGGTGCCGAATATGACATTGCCCCACGCCGTGTAGCAGATCGCCAGGATGAGGGCGACCTCCAGCACCACGCCCCACAGGATGAGCCGGTTGCCCAGCAGCCCCACCGACCATGCGGAGCGGGTCGTGCTCCGGCACAGGAAGACGTTCACGATCTGCATCACGATGACCGCGGCCAGGCAGGCGGTGGTCGCCTGCAGGTACCGCACGTCGGTGCGATCCAGCGCCTGACCGTACGCCCATCCACTCCCGTGGAGCACGAAGAAGAACGCCGCCATCGCCGCGGCGGCCTCGATCCCCCCCAGGAAGAGATATGCGCGCAGGGCCAGCGATGCGGTGAACAACCGCTCCCCTCGGGCCCGCGGCGGCCGTTGCATGATCTGCGGATCCGGGCGCTCCACCCCGAGGCCGAGGGCGGTCAGCGAGTCGGTACCCATGTCGATCGAGAGGATCTGGATCGGGGTCAAGGGCAGCGGGATCGCGAACAGGGAAAACGCCAGGTACGGGACCAGCTCCGGCACGTTGTGGGCCAGGATGTAGGTGAGGAACTTGCGGATGTTGTCGAATACCGCGCGCCCCTCCTCGATCGCGTTGACGATGCTGGCGAAGTTGTCGTCCAGCAGCACCACGTCGGCGGCCTCCTTCGCCACGTCCGTCCCCAGGATCCCCATGGCGATCCCGACGTGCGCGTTCTTCAGCGCGGGCGCGTCGTTCACGCCGTCGCCGGTCACCGCCACCACGTGACCTTGCTGCTTGAGGGCCTCGACGATGCGCAGCTTCTGGTCCGCCGCGATGCGGGCGAAGATCACCTCCGACGACCCGAGCAGGCGCCGCAGCTCGACCTCCGGGAGGCCGCGCAGCGCCTCGCCGGTGATCACGGCCGGGCTCGCCGACTCGACCAGCCCGACCTCCCGCGCTATCGCGAGCGCGGTGCCGGGATGGTCACCGGTCGTCATGATCACCCGGACCCCGGCCTCCCGGCACTTGCGAAGGGCTCCCTGGACTTCCCGGCGCGGCGGATCCTGCACGCCGACCAGCCCGGCCCACACCAGATCCTGCTCCAGGGCCTCGGGAGTCCACCGTGGATCCAGGGAACGGTAGGCGAGGGCGAGGACCCGCAGGCCTTGCTCGGCCATCGCATTCTGAGCGGCGAGGATGACGCTGCGCAGCTGGGGCGTCAGCGGGCGGGCCTCACCATCCGCCACGAGGACACGGGTGCACAGTGGCGCGATCGACTCGGGCGCCCCCTTGCAGCACAGCATCGGCCCATCCGCGGTGGCATGTACGGTGGACATCCGCATGCGGTCGGCGTCGAAGGGGCGCTCGTGGAGGAGCGCGGGCCGGGGCGCCGGCGGCAGGACCGCCTGGGCCATCTCCGCCAGCGCCATCTCCATGGGATCGCCCAGGAAGAGGGGCGCTCCCAGGTGCTGGCCTTCTCTCAGGTCGTGGCAGAGCCCGGCCACGAGGAAGAAGGGCCGGTAGGACTCGGCCAGAGGGTACGGCGGCTCGGACGAATCGAACGCGTATTGCCGGTCGCCCACGAAGAGCTGCTTCACCCGCATGCGGTTCTGGGTCAGCGTTCCGGTCTTGTCGGTGCAGATCACGGTGGTGGATCCGAGCGTCCCGATCGACGGCAGATGGCGAATGAGCACGTTTCGCCGGGCCATGCGCTGAGTGGCGAGCACGAGGGCCAGGGTCAGCGTCGGGAGCAGGCCTTCCGGCACCATGGCGACGATGATGCCGATCGCGAAGATGAAGGCATCCCAGAACGGAACCCCCCGGAACCGACCGACGGCAAAAAAGACCACCCCGATCAGCACCGAGAGGACGCCGATCCACCGACTCAGATGCTCGATCTCCTTGCGCAGCGTGGAGACCGCGCCGGTCGCGGTTCCGGTGAGGCGCGCGATCTTGCCGAACTCGGTCTGCATCCCGGTGGCGAACACCACGGCCTTGGCCTGGCCCGATACCATGGCGGTCCCGGCGAGCAACACGTTGCTGCTGTGGAGCAGGTCATCGGTGTCGCTCGGAGCCGCCTCTCGCACCAGCGAGACCGGCTCGCCGGTGATGACCGCGGTGTTGACCTGGACGCTGAATGCCTCGATCAGTCGGCAGTCCGCCGGGATGTGGTCGCCCTCCTCGAGGAGCACGACGTCCCCGGGGACCAGCTGCTCGATCGGTAGCTCGACGGCCTTCCCGTCGCGCAGCACGTCGGCCCGTTGCGGCAGGAGCTTCCGCAGGCCGGCGAGGGTCTGCTCGGCCCGGTACTCCTGCCAGAAGGAGAAGACCCCGCTCACCACGACCACCACCACAATCGCGATGCCCACCTTGGCCATGCCCTGGCCGGGCTCACTCCATTCGGCAAAGAAGGCCAGCCCGGCGGCCACCCACAGGATCATGGCGAAGAAGTGGCCGAATTGCCTCAGGAACGACACCAGCCGCAATTCGCCCCGCGCCTTCTCGATGCGGTTGAGTCCGTACGTGTGCAGTCGCCGCTGGGCCTCGGTGGTGGACAGCCCCGCTGGCCCGGTACCCAGGCTCTTCAGGGCTTCATCGCTCGAGAGCCGGCTGATCGTCGCCCGGCCGGCGCCGTCGACCGCCTCGCCGACCTGGTCCTCCTCGCCGAGTCGCATTCTGCGCCCGAGATCTACGCGCCCGACCTGGCGAACCCCATGCGGACGGACGTGCCCAGGATCATCTCCATCGTCATCCGTTCGGGATTGCCGTCCGCCCCGAACGTGATCGTGGCCGGGTGATCCGGCTTGGCCCAGGAGGAAAACCGGCCGAGGTCGAAGCGCGCCGTCCGCTCGCCGGACCTGGGATCGACCGCCACGCGGAAGCTGAAGGGCGCGAGTTCGGCCCGATAGCCATCCTGGACATCGTCCGGCCGCTCGTTCTCCTGCCTCTTGCGCCTGACCACGTTGGTCAGGAAGCTTCCGTCGGGCTGCGGCGGCCAGCAACCCTCCCGGTAGTTCGGCATCGCGCTGACCGCATCGTCGACCCGCATCGACTCGGATATCGACAGCACGCCGTGGGCGATCCGCACCCGGCGAAGGAAGAACGTTCCCCCGCGGAAGTCGTACTTGACCGCCCGCCGTCCCCAGTCATAGAAGATGTCCGAGCGCGACTCGCGTCCCTTGATGTTGAAATAGGAGTGGGACTCGCCGGGCGCCCATCGCCCGCCCAGCAGCCGACCTCTCGATTCGACGCGGTTCGCGATGCCGTCCCCCAGCCCCTCGGCGGTCACGTGATAGCGGCCCGTCGCCGGGTCGACCATCTGGGTCAGCGTGCCGTCGAGGTGAAAGCCGAACACGCCGTACAGAAGGGCAACGTCGACGACATAGCCCCCGCGTCGTGCTTGGTCTTGTGCACCGTTCCATCGGGGTGGTTCGGGGGCGCATAGAGCGTGTAGAGCTTCAAGGGCGTCGTCTTCGACACGTTGATGACGTTGTGGTAAGTCCCCGCGGGCACCACCACCGCGTCCGCATCGTGCACGAGATGTTCCTCCTTCTCGTTGAAGACGAACTTGGCCTCACCCTGCTCGATGCGGAAGAACTGATCCACGCTCGCGTGCACTTCCTTACCGATCTCCTCGCCCGGCTGCAGGCACATGACCACCAGCTGGGCGTGCTTGCCGGTGAACATTACCCGCCGGAAATAGGTGTTCTTCAGGGTCTCGCGCTCGATCGGTCCGACGTAGCCGGTCATGGTTGCACCCTCCTCGTTTCCCGAGCCTGCATGGCCTCGCTTCCTGTGGAGACGGTGAGACAGCTGTGGCCAACCTGCCACAGAAGGGGTGTCCCAAGTGTCCCGGAGATCGATGTCGTCCCCGGCGACAAGTGCTCGAACACTCACGCCTTTGTCTCTCGCTTCCTCATTCTCCTAGCTTCACCCCGGGCAAGAGGCATACCAGTTCCGTCTCGGCTCACCGCCGGCGGCCCTCCTCCCCTCGGCTTTGACACCCTCACGATCCATGTGGCAGTATCTGCTCCCCTGACCGCCATGCGGAGAGCCACAGTGGGAGGGCGCGTAGTGATGAGCGGACGTGTATTCCGAATCGTCACCGCGTACGGGCTCGTGGCGCTGACGGTGCTCCTTCCCACGGCCGCCCGACCGCAGATTCCCGGCTCGGTCCCTGCCGAGTGGACGATGGTCCCGGGCTGGAACGTCTTCGTCGACAAGGGCTGCGGCACCTGCCACCGGGTGCGCGGAGTCGGCGACGGCGCCGCCGGGCCGGACCTCGCCGGGCTCCGGGCGAGCCGGGGCCTCTTCGATCTGGGAGCAGCCATGTGGAACCATCTGCCCCGGATGGGGGCCGCGATGCGCGACGCGGGGATCCAGCCCCCACGCCTCACCCCGCTCGAGTTCTCCAGCCTGGCCTCGTTCCTCTTCACAACGCAGTACTACGAGGTCTCGGGTGACCCGGCCGCCGGATCTCGTCTCTTCACGGCCAAGAGTTGCGCGCAGTGCCACGCCGTGGGCGGCAGGGGCGGCAACGTGGGTCCCGCTCTCGACGGTTTCAAGCGGTCCAGGTCGGCGGTCCTCATGGCCACCGCCATGTGGAACCATGGCCTCCGGATGGCCGAGGCGATGAACGCGCGGGGGGTCACCTGGCCTACCTTCCGGAGGACGGAGCTGGCCGATCTCGTCGCCTACATCGCCGCGACGGCACAGGACGGCGGGGAGGCCGCGCCGGTCGTCCCGGGCACGTCAGAGCGCGGCGAGAAGCTCTTTGTGGACCGGGGCTGCGCCACGTGCCACCCCGTCGGCGCCGGGAAGAGCCCGACCCCGGCTCCCCGCCTCGCCACCCAGGCTCATCGCGTGAGCGCCGGCGAGTTCGCCGGTCTCATGTGGAACCACGGCGCGAAGATGTGGGCCGCCATGAGACAGCGCGGCCTCACGACGCCTCCTCGGCTCACGGGACAGGAGATGGCCGACATCACGGCCTACCTCTACACCACGTACTACTTCGAGTCCGCCGCCGGCCGGGCAGGACGCGGTCGAGAGCTCGTCCGGCAGAAGGGCTGCCTCGCCTGCCACACGATCTATCGGAAAGGGGGCAATGGCGCGACTGACCTGGCGATCGACAACGTCGTCAGCACGCCCGCCGGCCAGGTCGCGGCGATCTGGAACCACGCGCGATACATGCAGACCGAGGGGCGACGCCAGTCGACGACGTTATCGCCGCTGACCGGCCAGGAGCTCGCGGACATCTCCGCCTATCTGGCGGGACTCGGCAGCGGACCCCCGAAGTCGAAGTGACGCTCGCCCGGCGAGCCGCGGAGGGAGACGATCCCCCTCCGCGACCTCCCGCCGATCACGGGTCGGTGGCGCTCAGAGCGACCGGGCCGCGGCAGCGATCGTCGGCGACGCCGCTACCGCGCCGTTGCCCGTCCGTACCACGATGGGCTGCTCGGCGGCGTGGAACCCGGCCTCCGCCAGAGTCTCCCGGATCACCCGGTTGGTGTCGAAGTACACCTGCCAGTACTGCTCGTTGTTGCAGTACGGGCGCACCGCCAGCATCGGACCGAGCGGGTTGAACTGGAGGATCTCGACGTCCGGCTGCGGCTCCGCCTTGACGTTCGGGATCTGCCGCACGCGAGCCTTGAGCAGACGGATGGCGGTCGCGTGGTCCGCGTCGTTGTGGAGCTGGGCGATCAGGTCGACGCGTCGATGGGGATTCGTGGAAAAGTTCTGGATGGTATCGGCGAAGACGCGACTGTTGCTGATGTACGTCTGGACATTGTCGAGCGTGTTGATCCGGGTCACGAAGAGACCGATCTCCTCCACCGTTCCCATCATCCCGCCCGCGGAGATGAAGTCGCCCGCCTTGAACGGGCGGAGGATGAGCAGGAAGATCCCGGCCGCCAGGTGCGCCAGCAGGCCGCTCCACGCGGCGCCGATCGCGATGCCCACGCCGGCCATGAGGGCGGCGAACGTGGTCGTCTCGATCCCGAAGAACCCGAGGATCGCCACGATCAGCGCGATGTTCAAGAGCACGGACGTCGCGGTGCCGATGTAGCCGGCGACCGTCTGGTCGAACGGGTACTTCAAGGTGCGCACGAGCATCTTGACCGCGAAACGGATGAGCCAGCGCCCGACGAGCCACAGGGCGATGGCTCCGACTACCTTGAGCGCGAACTGGGTCAGTAACGGGATCGCGCTCTGAACCATGCCGCTCACGTCCATGAGAACCTCCTCGTCGCGAATCGGATCCCGCGACGTCAGTCAGGGTTTAGCGTGACCGGCCCCCGCGGGCGGGAGGACGAGCCGGACTGGCTCTCGCTCCCGACCGCGGTGCTTCAAGCGCACATCGCGTGGGTCAGCGACTCAGGCTGGCCTGGTCGCCCTGAATGCCCAGCAGCATCCCCGGCTGTCCAGGAGGCCCCTGCTCGCCCACCGGCCCGACCGGTCCCGGCGCCCCGGCCGGCCCTGGAGGCCCGGCGGGTCCGGCAGGTCCCGCAGGGCCCTGAAGCCCTGCGAGTCCTGGCTGGCCGGCCACCCCGGCCGGCCCGGCAAACGTGTACCACTCCTCAGTCACCCCGGGCCAGTCCGCGTAGCGGCGAGAGCCCGGCACGTTCGTACCCTGGCCCCACCAGGGAATTGGTCCAGTAGCAGTCTGATCCTCGACGTACCCGTCACCGTGCGCGAACAGCGGCGGCGGACCGGCGTAGCCCCAGCGGGGCATCGTCGAGCTGGTCGAACTACATCCGGCGACCGCGATCACGAGCGCGGCCGCCGTCAGCCCGGTCATTAGATGTCTCAACATGTCAGTGTCCTCCACCGGCCCAGCGCCTACTTACCGTTGGTGGTGAATGAGGTCGTGGTGGGCGCGCCCATCGGGAGCACGATCACTTCGACGCGCCGGTCCTGCTGCCAGGCCATCTCACCCGTCCCCTCGGTCTTGCGATTCAGCTTGCCGTAGGCGCCGATCAGGATGCGGTCCTGCGACACTCCCTGCGCGATCAGCGCGTCGCGAACGGCGTTCACGCGCTGGGTGCTCAGCTTGATGTTGTAGGCCTGAGAGCCGCGGGGATCCGCGAACCCCTCGATCTCCACCCGGAACGACGGATTCTGCTTGAGATACGTCGCCAGCTGCTCGACCTTGCCCGCCTCCGCAGACCGGAGATCAGCCCGGTTCAGGTCGAACTGGATGTCGCTGAAGCGCGCCCACTTCAGGTCCGCACCGTTCACTCCGGCCGGGCCGACAGGTCCTTGCAGACCAGCCACACCCTGCGTTCCTGGAGGTCCGGCCGGTCCCATCGGGCCCTGAGGACCTGGAATCCCGGCAACTCCCACCGCTCCCGCCGGCCCCGCGGATCCCGCCGGGCCATAGACCTTCCATCCATCCGCGCCGCCCACCGGTCTCGCCGTGCAGCCGGCGGCGACCAGGGCTGCTACTGCAAAGTACACGAGGCGCTTCATGTCGGTCCTCCCCTTAAGTCACCTTCGCTCGCGGCAAACCTGTCTACCAAGATCACCTCCACCGAGATCACCGAGTGCGTGGCAGCATCCCTCCCTTCCCGGTCGCAGATGAATGGCGTGGTCAAGTTGATTCGGATGCCGAAGCAACGTGCAAGAACATTGCCCGGAAGACGCCGCGGTATCTCCGCGGAAACACGTGAACGAGCGAACTTGACGGTGGGGCGAAGCTGGCCCAGCGGGGCGTCGTCGCCACACTCGCGCGTGGGCACGGCATGCGAACGCATCAGAGCAGGCGCTGCGCTTGCGCCAGGGGGAAGGAGAGCTGCTCGGTGGGCTCGGCCAGCGGCGCCCGTCACGGGCGTCCGCTGGCCGGCGAGATCTCACTTGCCCGTGAGGGCGGACTGGATCTTCTTGAGGGTGTCCAGGTTCTTCTGGAGGCCGCTGACGTGCTGCTCCATGTCCGCGATCGAGGAGCCGAGCTGGCTGGCCGCTGCGAGGGGGTTGCCGGCCTGGCCGGCCTTGTCGAGGAGCCCTCCGGGAAGCTGGGCGCTGGCCGGCGGCAGCCCCACGGAGCCGCACACATAGCCGAGCGTGAAGGCGGTGAAGAGCAGCGCGGGCACTGCAATGCGAGCAACGATCTTCCTTGGCATTTCTAGCCCCTCCAAGCCGGGCCGGCGTTCACTTGGTGCCGGGCTGCCCGGGGGCCGGCCCGACCGTCACCCGGGAGCTGATCAGCTCGATGATCGGCCCGGCCACCTCCGCGCGGGACAGCTCCGCGGTGGAGGCATACGGGCGGTTGCGGATGATCCGCTTGGCCGTCGCGGGCCCGATGCCGCGCAGCGATTCGAGCTCCCGCTGCGTGGCGCTGTTCAGGTTGATGCTCGACGCCTCGGCGACGGCGGCGGCCACCGGCCTCTCGGCCGCCCTGACCGCCGTCTCCGCGGGCGCTTCCTCGGCCGCACAGGCGGTGACGAGAACACTGGTGAACAGGACCACCGACCGCGCACACCAGCGCTTCACCATGACCTCTCCTCCTCTGTCGGAGGAGGGCAGCAAGAGTCGTACCCGCCCCGCGCGGGACGCAAGGCCGCGATACGGCGCGATGGTGTGCGACGCGCCTCCGGCGCTGCTTGCGGCGGGCCGGCCTCTCCTGGGGCGCGTGCGCCCCGGCCCGGAAGGCTACCCTTCTCCGAGCCGGCCCGTCTTGCGTCCGGCCGCCAGGATCCCGTCGACCAGCGCGTAGGCGCGGGTCCGGTCGACGTTTCGGACGTGGTGGGTGATGCGGTTGCGCGCCGCCGAGGTGAGATAGAAGCGCTCGTAGAGGACGTTCCGGCCGGCGAGGCTCGAGCCGACGAAGTCCCAGGCGAGGCGGAACAAGGCCGCGCGCTCCTCGGCGTCGACCCCCTTGGCCCCTGACAGGAACTCGTCGATCAGGGGGCGGAGGCCCCGGTCGTCCAGCTGCCGCCGGCTCGGAGCGGCCAGCAGGTTGTGGCTGCCGATCAGCATGATGATCTCGTTCACCCGGGGGAACCACGTCGCCAAGAGCGACCGCATCGGAGCGAGGGGACGACCGTCGGGGAACCACACCCCGTCGCCGATGTGCCGCCCGTGCTCCGCGGAGAGGAGCACTGCGCTGCGGGTGACCTCGACGTAGTCGAGGAGCTCCCCCAGCATCTCCTGCGTGGCCGGGCTCGCGTCGCCGATCGCCTCGGCCATGCGGGTGGCAAGCCCGTAGGCGAACTCGAGCTTGGTGAGCGCGCGGACCGTGGTCTGGTTCGTCAGGTTGTCGCGCAGGCCGGTGGTCGTGACGGTGTTGTACAGGTCGATGCGGCCGTCGAGGAACAGCCGCTCGCGTGGGATCTCGACGTCGTCGAAGATCACGAAGGCGTCCTGCTCGTCGAAGCGGGTCGAGAGCGGTCGGTCGAACACGCCCGCGCCGGGCGCGCTCGCGCTGTCGCGGCACATGAACAGGAGTCCCGGGGTATCCACCCGGATCGAGAAGGCCAGGGCGTAGGCCTCGGCCCCGGGAGGCAGCGGGTGCGCCGGGTAGACCGCGATCTCGTCGGCGAACGGCGCCAGCGTGGCCAGGATGCGCGCGCCGCGCACCACGACGCCGGTCCGGGTCTCGCCGACCTTGTGGACCGGTACCCGGTTGCCCACGATCTGCGAATCGGTCGACTTGTCGATGGTCGGATGGATGATCGTGTGGGTGAGCGAGATGTCCTCCCGGGCGAGCCGCTTCTGGAACGCCACCAGGTTGCGCGCCCCCTCCTCGTTCCCCCCGTCCGCGCCGAGCCAGTCCTTCCAGCGCGACGCGAAGCTCGCGAACTTCACGTTCATGTAGTCCGGGGTACGGCCCATGAGGCCGACGGTGGCCTCCGCGATGCGCGCGAGGCCCCGGTTGCGGTGCTTCAGGTCCTCGACCGAGCGTGGGATCACGTGCCCGACGTTGAGCGGCTCACCGGTCTCGGGATCCGGGACCAGGCACTCGTCGGGAAACGCGTGGAGCCGGTCGAAGACGCCGGCCAGCGTCTGCGCCGCGCCCGCGAGGGCCGGGTGCGTGGTCACGTCGCCCACGCGCTCTCCCTCGAGCCACAGCTGACGCTTGGTGCTGCGCAGTCCTTGCAGGAATTGCTCGCCCGACCGTGCCCCCATGGTCCGGCCGCTTACCCGGGCGCGGCGGGGGTGCCGCGGCGCAGATGCGCCCACGACATGCCGACCGCGAGGATGGTGGTGACGCCGAACAGGCCGATCCAGGAGATGGCGGCGGTGTTCTCGATGGGCAGCCAGCCCCAGTAGGCGAAGAGCCAGAACAGGGCGGCCAGGAACGCGTTGGCCAGGAGCAGGCCGAGCCCTCCGATCGAGCGCAGGGTCAGGCGCAGGCAGATGACCCATCCGATCAGCAGCACGACCCCCACGAACACGATCGGTGGACGCCACTGCCAGCCGGTGTTCCTCGCCCACGCATAGTACGAGTACTGGGTGGGGTTGTAGGTGGCGCCGGTGACAAGCAGGGCGAAAGCGAACCGAGCGAGGAACCCGCGGACCGTGAGACGACCGGTGCTGGCCATCGCCGCTACGGCCGTAGCGCGGGGATCACGCGCTCCGCGAGAAGCTTGATGGTCCGCAGCACCTTGGCCTGCTCCATGCCCGGCCACTGGATCCGGAAGATGAAGCAGTTGGCCCCGAGGCGCTCCGCGTGGCGCTCGATATCGCGCACCACGTCGTCGGGGTCGCCCACGATGAAGCGGTCCGCCACCAGCTCTTCGAACTCGGGGGAGAAGCTGTCGCCCTCGGGCAGGGCCTTGTCCTGGCCCCACGACGCGTAAGCCTTGTACTTCGCCTCGAGGAAGGGCCGGCACTCCCGCAGGGCGGTGCGGCGGTCGGGCGCGACGTACAGCTCCTTGATGATGGGCAGCTCCGCCGGGAACGGGCGGCCCGCGTCGCGCAGGGCCTGACGATAGACGGCCATCTGGCGCTCGAGTACCGCGAGCTTGGCGTGCGGGTTGATGACCCAGGCGTCGCCCAGCCGCGCCGCGCGGACCACCGCCGCGTCGTTGTTGGCGGCGAACCAGATGGGCGGGTGGGGCCGCTGCACCGGGCGCAGCATCGTGCGGGCGCCGGTGAGGTGGAAGAAGCGCCCGTGATGCGTGACCTCCTCACCCGACCACAGCCGCTGGATGACCTCCAGGCTCTCCACCAGGCGCCCCACTCGCTCCTTGGGCGCCACCCCGAACGCCTCGTTCTCCACGTCACGATAGCCCAGGCCCACGCCGAAGACGAACCGCCCCTCGGTGATGACGTCGAGCGTGGCCACCTGCTCGGCCACGTCCACCGGATTCAGCAGCGGGAGCAGGATCACCGTCGCGCCCACCCGCATCGTCCCCGCCTCGGCGGCGAGCCGGGCGAGCGCGGGCAGGCTCTGCAGCTCCTGGAACGGCGTCGACAGGAAGTGCTGGCCCATCACGATGAGGTCGAAGCCCGCGTCGCGGGCGGCCCGGACCTGGTCGATGTGCTCGCGGAAGCGATCGACCATGGACACGCCGGCGGGATGCTGCTTGGAGACGATCAGGCCGAAGTTCATGACGCCCTCCGGAGCTTCGGGTGGGGTGGCGAGGCGCCGGAGGCGGGCGGCAGGAGATCGCCCTCGCGGAAGCGCGTCCAGCGCAGCGGGCCGAGGTCCCAGCCCGCCGCCCGCCCCTCGAGGACCAGCTCCGCCATGATGTCGCCCACCGCCGGCGCGTGCTTGAACCCGTGCCCGCTCCAGCCGAAGTCGGCGAACAGCCCCGCGTACTCCGGGATGGCGCCGAGCACCGGCTCGTGGTCGGGCGTGACGTCGTAGACCCCGGAGTAGCCGCCCATCGACAGGCCGTGCTCCATGCACGGGAACCGCCGCGCGATCAGCTCGGCGTTGCGGACGATCTCGCCCGGGTCGGCCCCTTCGTTGTAGGAGTCGGGATCGACCACGTCCTCGTAGGTGGACAGGCCGTGGATGGTGAGGTTTCCGGTCTCGGGGCGCATGTAGGTACCGTGCGGCCGGTCGAGGATGGCCGGGTGCGAGACGAACTGGGCTGGGCGCCGGAAGAAGCACATCTGGTGGCGCTTCGGCGTCACCGGCACCTCGATGCCGAGCGGCCGCAGCAGGCGATCGGCCCAGAGACCCGCGCAGACCACGACCGCGGGAGCGCTGATGGCCCCTCGCGCGGTGCGGACGCCGGTCACCCGCGGCCCGTCGGTGACGATCCCCTCCACCGTCTCGTACTGCACGATGGTCGCCCCAAGCTCCCGCGCCCGACCGACGAGCGCGTTCGTGGTGGACGACGGGTCCGCGTAACCGGACTCGGGCTCGTACGCGCCCGCCACCACGTCGTCCACCGACAGCTCCGGGACCAGGCGCTGGACGTCGGCCGGCGCCAGGAGATCCACGCGGACGCCCAGCTCCCGGGCCCGCCGCACGTTCTCGCGCAGGTGCGGCGCCGTGTCCGCGCCGGCCAGCCAGAGCGCCCCGACCTGCCGGAAGCCAGGCTCGTCGGCGCCGCCGATCACGTCGGCCCAGTGCTGGAAGGTGTCGGCCGAAGCGCTCGCGGTCCGGGTGAGAAAATCCCAGGCGTAGAAGCGGCGCACCAGCGCGGACGACCGTCCCGTGGGCCCCGAGGCGAGGAACTTTCGCTCGACCAGTACCACCCGGCCCGCCTTGCGGCGCGCCAGGTGACACGCGACGCTGGCCCCGTGTACGCCTCCCCCGACGACGACGACATCCGCGGTGCCTGGAACCTCCGTCATGGCGCCCTCCACGGCAGATTTGACCTCCGCACCCCCGCGCGGTCGCTATTATGCACCGGACGACGGGCGTCCGGCGCCCTCGACGTTGACCGGCCCCGGGGCCGATGGTTGAATACGCGCCATGTCCCACGCCGATCTCGTCCTCACCGGCGGCAAGATCCTCACCCTCGATGCCCGATCCCGCACCGTCGAGGCGCTCGCCGTCCGCGGAGACCGCGTGGCCGCGCTCGGCCGCGAGGACGAGATCGTGCCCCTGATCGGGCCGGACACGCGCCGCGTCGACCTGCGCGGCCGGCTCGCGGGGCCCGGGCTCTTCGATGGCCACGCCCACATGGATCGCGAGGGGCTCAAGCTCAAGTGGCCCTCGCTGGCCGGCGCCCGCTCGATCGACGACATCCTCCAGATCGTCGACGGGCTGGCGCGCCGCACGGCCCCCGGCGAGTGGATCGTGACCATGCCCATCGGCGAGCCGCCGCTCTACGAGGGCGTGCCCGACACCCTCGCCGAGAAGCGCTGGCCCACGCGCCACGACCTGGACCGGGTCGCGCCCGATCACCCGGTCTACATCCGCGCGATCTGGGGCCACTGGCGCAACACCCTGCCCATCGTCTCGATCGCCAACACCCGCGCCCTGGCCCGGGCCGGCATCGACCGCCACACCCGGCCCCCCGCGCCCTCCATCGAGATCCAGCGCGACGCCGGGGGCGAGCCCACCGGCGTCCTCATCGAGCACACCTACAAGCCGCTGGTGGAGCACACCCTGATGGCGGTGGCGCCACGCTTCACGCTCGAGGACCGGGTCGCCGGCCTCGCCACGTCCATGCGCATCTACAACCGGTGCGGCACCACGAGCGTGTTCGAGGGCCACGGCATCTCGGCCGAGGTCCTGGCCGCCTATCAGGCGCTGCGCGAGCGCGGCCGGCCGAGCGTGCGGGCTCACCTGCTGTTCAGTCCCGCGTGGCCGTCGGCCGATCCGGCCGGGGTGACCGAGCTCCTGCGCGGCTGGGGCGCCTGGCTCGCCCGTCGCGGCCTCGGGGACGAGTACCTGCGCGTGGGCGGGCTCTACACGGAGTCGGACTACTCGGAGGAGAACCGGCTGCGTGGGACGACCTCCCCCTACACCGGCTGGGCGAGCTTCTCGTACAAGGCCGCGCTGCCCGAGGACGTCATGGTCGAGATGATGATCGAGGCCGCGCGGAGCCACGTCCGCGTCGGCAGCTTCACGCCGAACATCCTCGGCCTCTACGAGCGCGTGAATCGGGCGGTGCCGATCGCCGACCGGCGGTGGATCATCGAGCACATCGGCGTGTACGGGCCCGAGGAGATCGAGCGCATCCGGGCCCTCGGCCTGGTCCTCACGAGCTACACCGGCCGTTACATCTGGCAGGACGGGTCCATGCTGGCGCGGGAGCTCGGACCCGCGGGCGCCTCCCGCATCGCGCCCCTGCGCGCGCTCCGCGAGGCGGGCGTCCACGTCGCGCTCTCGACCGACAACGTGCCGCCGTCGCTGTTCGACGCGATCCACCACGCGGTCGTCCGCAAGCCCCGCGGCGCGACCGCGCCCGTCGGCGCGGACCAGTGCCTCACGCGCGAGGAGGCGCTCGCCTGCGCCTCCCGCGAGGGCGCCTATCTGACCTTCGAGGAAGACCTCAAGGGCACCCTGGAGGTGGGCAAGCTGGCCGACATCGCGGTGCTCGACCAGGACCTCCTGACCGTGCCCGAGGACGCGATCCCGGGCATTCGCGCGGATCTGGTCGTGGTGGGCGGCGAGGTCGTGCTCGAGCACCCCTAGCCGCGCGGGGGCTCACCGAACCCCGAGATGCTCCAGTAGATATGCGCCGAGGCCTAGAACGCTCAGGATGACCACCCCGGTCGTCAAGGCTCGATAGCGATCCCAAAACGCCAACAAGCGGTAGAGCATGCCGCCGTCCTCCCATGCCCGTCTGACGCTCGAGAGTCTGAATCGATGCGGCGGCCGTGCGCTGCAGATCGCAGAGGGAGGGTCTCGACATGAAGCCATTGGGCACCCGACCTCGCCGGACCTCTCCGCCTTGGAGTAAGATGCCGCCCGGGAGGGCCTCACCGATGAAGCGGAGCCTCGACCGGATC
>JBGQHJ010000048.1:0-30158 GCA_041497895.1 Methylomirabilia bacterium | reverse complement strand
TGCGGGGCGGCGCGGGGGGTGCGGGGGGTGGTGATGCGTTTCACCGGGGCGTTTTGGGGGCTGGTGGTGGTGCTGGGGCTGGCTACGCCGGGGGGGTTGGGTTGGGCGGCGGGGGGGGGGGGGGGGGCGCGGGGGGGCCTCCCGGGGACACCCTGAGTCGCAGGCGCGTTGCGCCGCCTCGATCGGGCCACGAGATGGGACGCTGGTGGCTTCGACGACCCGCAGAAGCCACGGTCCCCGGGAGGCCCCGCCGCGCCCCCCACCCCCACCCTCCGCGCGATGTTCTTGACGCATCTACGCGACTGGCTGTCTCACCCGCCATACGCCTGACTGCATCGCCGAAGGGCGGTTGACGGGAGGGGTGGGGGCTGGTAGCGTTCCCGCGTGGCGACCCCCAGTCCGGCGCTGGCCGATCCCTCCCGTTCGACTCCCGACGTGGCCGAGCAGCGGGCGCGCGTGCGCGCGATCGTGGCCCCGCACAGCGGCGAGCGCGGCCTGGATATCGGGTGCGGGTTCGGGATGCTCGCGTGCGAGCTGGCGCGCGACGTGGGGCCGACCGGACGGGTCGTCGGCGTCGACTCGGTGCCGACCATGATCGCGGCCTGCGAGGAGCGGGCCCGCCACGACGCGGTGACCGGCCGCACCGAGTTCCGCCAGGCCGACGCGGAGGCGCTGCCCTTCGCGCCGGGCACCTTCGACTTCGTCACCGCCATGCAGGTCTACGAGTACATGCCGGACGTCGAGCGGGGCCTGGCCGAGGCGTCCCGCGTCCTGAAGCCGCGGGGCCGGCTGGCCGTCCTCGACACCGACTGGGAGTCCTGCGTGTGGCACTCGGGCGACCGGGAGCGCACCGCGCGCGTGCTCCAGGCGTGGGAGCAGCGCTTCACCCATCCGCACCTGCCGGCCCGGCTCCCCGAGCTGCTGCGGCGCGCCGGCTTCGCGGTGAAGAGCGTCACGCTGATCCCGGTGCTCAACGTGGAGGCGACCGAGCAGACCTACAGCCCGGGGATGATCGACGTGGTGGCCCGCTTCGTGGCCAACCGGGGCGGCGTCACCGAGGACGAGGCCGCACGCTGGGCCGACGACATCCGCGCCCAGGCCGCGCGCGGCGAGTACTTCTTCAGCCTCTCGCGCTATCTGTTCCTGGCCGAGCGCGCGCGCCCGAGCCGGCCGTGACGCTCCCATGAAGCTCGAAGTCGAAGTCGTGCAGGAAGAGGGCGGCCTCTACCGCGCCTCCGCGGTGCTCTACCCGGACGTGAGCGTGACCGGCCGCACCGAGAAGGAAGCCCTCGGGCTGCTCCTCGAGGCGGTCGCCAAGTATCTCCGGAGCCAGCCCGAGCGCGCCTGAGCGCGCCTACCAGGGCGCCGCGCGCCCCTCCCAGGTCAGGAACCGTCCGCTGTCCCGGGCCCCGAGCCCGTCGATCACCCGCATCATCCCGGCCACCGACCGCGCCGGCGCCACCGGCGCCTCCGGCCCGCCCATGTCGGTGCTGACCCAGCCCGGGTCGAGGAGCGCGGTGACGATCCCGAGTGGCCGGGCCTCCGCGGCCAGGGAGCGCATCAGCATGTTCAGCGCCGCCTTGCTGGCCGCGTAGTAGTAGGGGAAGCCGTCGGTGTTCTCGGAGACCGAGCCGTACTCGGAGGAGATGGCCACCACCCGGCCCCGGCGACCGGCGGCGAGCAGGCCGAGAAACTGCTGGGTCACCATGAGCGGGCCCACCGCGTTGACCCGCAGCAGCAGGAGCGCGTCCTCGAAGCGGAGCTCGCCGAGGCGCTCGGTGGGGTCCGCGCTACCCCGCGTCGAGTACATGCCGGCGTTGTTGATCAGGAGATCGAGCCCGTCGACCTGCCGGCGCACCACCGCGTGGGCGGCACGGATGGAGCCGGCATCGCTCACGTCGAGCGGCACGATGGTGAGCCTATCCGGGTGCGCGCCGGCCAGGGCCGCGAGCGCGCGGGCGGCGGCGGGCCGGCGGCAGGTCGCGAACACCCGGTCACCGCGCTCGAGGTAGCGGCGCGTGAACTCGAGGCCCAGCCCCCGGCTGGCGCCGGTGATCAGGACGCGGCGGGCCCCGCGCGGCGCGGGTGATCCGCCCCGCGCCGCGCGCGGCCGGCTCACTCGCGGGGGTGCGGCGCGGAGCGCGAGGTCCCCTGCGTCGGCATCGACTCCGCGCCGGGCGCCGCGCGCACCGGCTCCGGCGGGCGCGCCTGCGTCGGCATCCGCTCCTCCGTCACCGGCGTCGGGGGCCGGGCCGCGCTCGCGGGCGTGCGCACGGGACGGGGCACCACCTCCGAGACCGCGGCCGCCGGCGGGCGCGCGGGCGGCGGCGGGGCGGCGGTCTCGACGACCGGCCGGGGCTTCGGCGCGGCCGGCACCGGGACGGGCGCGGAGGCCGGGACCGGGCGCGCGGCCGGCGGGGAGACCGGCAGCGGCGCCACGGGCGAGACGGGCATCGGCGGAGCGGGCGGGCCCGGCGCCACCTGAAACGGCCCCGTTCGATAAGGATCCGGAATGCCGGCCTGATAGATGTAGAACCCGGCGCCGGCCACCGCCAGGAACGCCGCGGTCGCCACCAGGGCCGCGGCGGTCGCCTTGCGCTGCCGCGCGCGTGCCCGCTCCGCCGCCTGGGCCCGCTGCCGCTCCAGCTCCTTCCGGCACTCGGCGCACCGGACGAGGTGCGTCTCGATGAGGACCCACTCCGTGAGCTGGATCTCACCCGCGATGAGGAGCGGGAACGCCCGCCGCACGTCCTGACACTTCATCTGCCTCCATCTTCCACATCTCGGACGCGGTGTAAAGCCCTGCGGTAGCATGTGGCCGATGCTGCCTCCCGGCGACGGCAACCCGTTCCTGCGCGCGACGGTGGGCGACATGCTCGCGACCCAGGCGCGGCGCGCGGGCGACCGCGAGGCGATCGTCGCGACCGACCGTCGCATCACCTACGTCCGGCTCCACGAGGACGCGTGCCGGCTCGCGCGCGGCCTCCTCGCCCTGGGCGTCCAGAAGGGCGACAAGGTCGCGCTCTGGATGCCGAACCGACCGGAGTGGTTCGCGACCCAGCACGGCTGCGGGCTCATCGGCGCGGTGGTGGTGGCGCTGAACACCCGCTACAAGGCCCACGAGCTGCGGTACATCCTGCGCCAGTCGGACGCGACCACTCTGGTGTGCGCGGGCCACGCCGGCCCGGTCGACTACCTCGAGACGCTCGCCGAGGTGCTGCCGGATCTGGCCGCCTCGGTCCCGGGCGAGCTCGACGTCGAGGAGTTCCCGATGCTCCGTCGCGTGATCGTGCACGCCGACGACCCGTATCCCGGCTGCCTCGCGTGGCGCGACGTGCAGGACGCGGGCGACGAGGCCACCGGGGCCGCCGCGCTCGCCGCCGCGCGCGGCGGGGTCACGCCCGACGATCCGTTCACCATCCTCTACACGTCCGGCACCACGTCGTTCCCGAAGGGCGCGATCATCAGCCACCGCAACTGCCTGCCCCACGGCTGGTGGTGTGGAGAGGTCCTGCGCATGACCGACGCCGACCGGGTGCTCCACGCCCTGCCGCTCTCCGGCACCTGGGGCGGCGTGTGCATCCCTCTCGCCACCTTCACCCACGGCGCCGCGCTCGTCCTGATGGAGACGTTCGAGCCCGCGGTGGCCCTGCGCCTGATGGAGGACGAGCGGATCACGGTGTGGAACGGGGTCGACGCGATGGCGGTGCCGATGCTCGAGCATCCCGACCTGGCGCGGCGCGATCGCTCGCGGCTGCGCACCGGCGGCTTCGCGGCCACCGCGGGCGGCGTGGAGGGGCTCTTCGAGGCGGTGGTGGAGCGGCTCGGCGTGCGCCGGGCCTTCCAGCCCTACGGCATGACCGAGGTCAACGCGATGGCGCTCGTGCACGACCTCGACGAGCCGACCGAGGTCCGCGCCCTCGCCGGGATCTGGCCGGCCGACGGGCTCGAGGCGCGTGTCGTCGATCCCGAGACCGGGCGTGATCAGCCCGTCGACGGCGAGGGTGAGCTGTGGCTGCGCGGACGGCTCGTGACCGCGGGCTACTACCGGAAGCCGGAGGAGACCGCGAAGGCCTTCAGCCCCGACGGCTGGTTCAAGACCGGCGACCTGGCGGTGCGCGACGCGGCCGGCCGCGTGATCTTCCGCGGCCGCCTGCGCGAGGTGCTGCGCATCAGCCACTTCATGGTCGCCCCGGGCGAGATCGAGGCGTACCTGCAGACCCACCCGAAGGTGCTCCAGGCCTTCGTGATCGGCGTGCCCGACCCGCGTACCAACGAGGCCGCGGTGGCCTACGTGATCCCGCGGCCCGGCTGCCGGGACCTCACCGAGGACGAGGTGATCGCCCACTGCCGGGGCCGCATCGCCTCGTTCAAGGTCCCGCGCCACGTGCGCGTGGTGGCCGACGTGCCGCGCACCCCGGGCCCGCACGGCGACAAGGTGCAGAAGGCGCGGCTGCGCGAGATGTTCCTGGGCGAGGGCGCCGCCTAGCCGCCGCTGACGAGACGCTCCCGCGCGGCGGCGATCTCCTGCTGGACGGCGCCCGCGCCGGGGAACTCGCGGTCGGCCTTGCGGTACCAGTAGCGCGCGTTGTCGAGATCGCCCTCGAGGGTGTGGACGATGCCGTGCATCCAGGCCGCGAGCACGGACTTGTCCGCCTGCACGATCTCGTGGGCGGGCTGCCACTCGCCCGCGGCGAGGTGCTCGAGAGCGCGGCCGAGCGCGCCGGACGGCTCGGGAGTGGCGGACGGGCTCATCGGCCGAAGTCTACCGCAGTCGTGTTGCCTCCGCTCACCACGACCCCGACCCGCTCCCCGGGCTCCGGCACGTAGGCTCGGTCGAGCAGCGCGGAGAAGGCGGCCGCCCCGCCGGGCTCCGCCACCACACGCAGGCTCTCCCACAGCGCCGCCTGGGCCCGCCGGATGGCCGCGTCCGCGACGAGCACCACGCGCGCGACGTGGGCCCGCGCGATCGGGAACATCAGCTCGCCCACCCGACGCGGGGCGAGCGAGTCGGCCGCGATGCCGCCTGCCTCCGCGTCCACCGGCTTGCCGGCCGCGAGCGCCCGGGTCAGCGTGGGCGCGGTCTCGGGCTCGACGCCGATCACGCGCGGCCTCCCCGCGCACCACGCCGCGATGCCGCCGATCAGGCCGCCGCCCCCTACCGAGACCAGCAGCGTGTCGAGATCGGGAGCCTGCCGCGCGAGCTCGAGGCCGATCGTGCCCTGCCCGAGCAGCGTCTCCTCCTGGTCGAAGGCGTGCACCGGCAGGGCCCCGGACCGTGCCGCGAACGCCTCGCTCGCGGCGAGCGCATCGGCGTAGCGGTCGCCGCCGACCACCAGCTCCGCGCCGTAGGCGCGGATGCGGGCGATCTTCACCGGCGAGGACACGGTGGGGACGAAGATGTGCGCGGGCACGCCGAGCCGCATCGCCGCGTAGGCCACCGCGGCGCCGTGGTTGCCGCCCGAGGCCGCGACCACGCCCGCGGCCGGGATGGCGCGCGTCAGGAGATTGGCGAAGGCTCCGCGGGTCTTGAATGAGCCCGCGTGCTGGAACAGCTCGAGCTTGAGCGTGAGGGGGAAGGCGGGGAGGCCGAAGTCGGCGCCGGTCAGCTCCATCACCGGCGTCTCGCGGATGTGGAGCCGGATCAGCCTATGAGTCTGCTCGATCCTCGCCCGGTCGATCGTGGCCGTCACCGGCCACCATGGTAGCACCCGCGCACGAGCATCCGGGCTCGGCGCAAGGCCCTGAGCCGTCGACCTGGCAGTGCATGCTCAGCATGTGGCCGCACCGGCACGCTCCGCGGATCGGCTGCGAGACCTGGCTCGTGACCATGGCCTGGATGGATCGCAAGGGCGATGCCAAGGCGGCCCTCAAGCCTGGCGCGCACTTAGCCGGCGCGGGCCGGCTGCCCTTACCCGCCCGTGACAGCGGGGCTGCCGCGCTTAGGCACCGGCGTCGCGGCGGACGAGGTTGATCGGCGCCTCGCCCCGGGCGACGCGGTGGATGTTCTGCGCGATGACGGCCGCGCGCGCGTCCATCATGCCCTCGGTCCAGCCCGACACGTGCGGCGTCATCAAGACGTTCGGCAGCGTGTGGAACGGCTGATGCGCGGGCAGCGTCGGCTCGGGGCCCTGCGGGTAGCGATACCACACGTCGAGCGCGGCGCCCGCGAGGGCACCCCGGTGGAGCGCGTCGTAGAGCGCGCCCTCGTCCACCACCTCGGCGCGTGCCACGTTGATGAGCATCGCGCCCGGCTTCATGCGCGCCAGCGCGCGGGCGTCGATCAGGCCGCGCGTGTCGGGCGTCAGCGCGAGCGTGAGGGCCACGAAGTCCGAGCGGCCCAGGACATCGTCGAGCGCCTCCGGCCCGCGCAGGGACGCCAGGCCGTGCGGATCGGGCCGGCTCGCGTCGCGGCGGATGGCCAGCACCTCCATGTCGAAGGCGAGGGCCCGACGGGCGACGGCCTGGCCGATCCGCCCGTAGCCCACGATCCCGAGCGTCTTGCCGGCCAGCTCGGACCAGAGCGGCACCGGCGTGCCCGACCAGACGCTCTCCCATCGGCCGCGACGGAGGCTCGCGTCGATCCGGCAGAAGTCCCGGGCGAGCGCGAGCATGGCGCCGACGACGTACTCCGCGATGCCGACGTCGTGGCCGTAGGCATTGGCCAGCGCGGTCTCGGGCCGGAGCGCGCCGCGGTCGATCCGGTCGAGGCCGGCGCCGGGCACCTGCACCAGCCGGAGGCGCGGGGCCGCCCGGGCCATCTCGCGGGTGAAGGCCATGCTCACCAGCACGTCCACGTCGCCGAGCTGGTCGAGGACCTCGCCCTCGCCGCCCCGCACCACGTCGTAGGGGACCTCGATCCTCGCCCGCACCCGGTCCGCGACCTGTCCCGCGAACACGCCGGCGAAGGCGATCCGAAGCGGACGCCCGCCCACGCTCATGATCACATCAGCACCATCTGGGTCTGGGTGGTCAGCGAGAGCAGCCGGCCGGACTCGTCGGTAACCCGCGTCTGCCACACCTGCGTCCGCTTGCCCCGGTGGAGCGGGGTGGCCTCCGCGCGCACGACGCCGCTCCGCCCGGCCGCGAAGAAGTTGGTCTTGGACTCGAGCGTGGTCGTGGTGGCCCCCGTCGGCAGGTTCACGATGGTGGCCGCCGCCCCCACCGTATCGGCCAGCGCCATGAGGGTGCCCCCGTGCAGCGCGCCGCCCACGGTGCGCAGGTCGTCGCGGATGATCAGCTCCGCCACCATCCGGTCCGGGCTCGCCTCCACGATGCGCAAGCCCAGCAGAGTGCTGAGCGTACCCTGCATGCGCTCGTTGAAGAGACTGGGATCGATCGCCATGGGTGCTCCTCCCCGGGCCCTCGGGCCCCGGCTATCCTGGCCCAGCGGGCGAGGCAGTTCAATTACCTCGAAGGTAATGGCGAAGCGGCGGCCCCCGGGTGTACCTTCCCCCGCATGAGGCACGGCGCCCCCACGGCCAAGAAACCCCGGTCGAGCCCGGTGGGCCAGCTCATCAAGCAGTGGCGGGAGCGCCGGCGGCTGAGCCAGCTGAGCCTCGCGGTCGACGCCGAGATCTCCACGCGCCACCTGAGCTTCATCGAGACCGGGCGCTCCCAGCCGAGCCGCGAGATGGTGCTGCTCCTGGCCCGCGCCCTCGACGTGCCGCCGCGCGGCCGCAACGACCTGCTCGCCGCCGCGGGCTACGCGCCGGTCTACCGGGAGACCGCGCTCGACGCGCCGCAGATGAGCGAGGTGCGGCGCGCGCTCGACTTCACCCTGCGCCAGCAGGAGCCGTTCCCCGGCCTGGTCGTCGACGGCCACTGGAACCTCCTGATGAGCAACCAGGGCGCGCAGCGGCTCATGGCGCGCTTCGTCTCCCCCGAGGACCTGGCCGCGGTGGGCGGGCGCCCGAACGCGATGCGGCTCTTCTATCACCCGCGCGGCATGCGGCCCTACATCGTGAACTGGGAGGCCACCGCGGCGGCCCTGATCCAGTGGCTGCACCGGGACCTGGCCCGCGGCGTCGGTGACGACGAGACGCGGCGCCTGCTCGAGGAGCTGCTCTCCTACCCCGACGTGCCCCAGAAGTGGCGCCGCCTCGACCTCGACGTGACCCCGGTCCCGTTCCTGGCCGTCGAGATGCGCAAGGACGACTTCCACGTGAAGTTCTTCTCCACCCTCGCCAGCCTGGGCGTGCCCTACGACATCACGCTGCACGAGCTGCGAGTGGAGTGCTTCTTCCCCGCCGACGCGGCGAGCGAGGCGCTGCTGCGGGGGCTCGCCACGTGAGGCCCACCCAGTTCGGCCGCATTCACCCTCCCGACGAGGCGTGGCTCGCGCAGAACCCGCCCGAGCCGATCCTCGAGCCCGACCTGCCGATCATCGACACCCACCATCACCTGTGGCACCGCGGCGAGCACCGCTACTTCCTGCCCGACTTCCTGGCCGACGTGGCGACCGGCCACAACATCGTCGCCTCCGTCTTCCTCGAGTGCCACTCGATGTACCGCGCGGACGGCCCGCCGGAGATGCGGCCGGTGGGCGAGATCGAGTTCGTGACCGGCCAGGCCGCGATGAGCGCCAGCGGGGCGTACGGCCCCACCCGCGTGGCCGCCGGCATCGTGGGCTTCGCCGACCTCACCCTGGGCGACCGCGTCGAGCCGGTGCTGGAGGCCCACCTGAAGGCCGGCGGTGGGCGATTCCGCGGCGTGCGCCACTCGGCGGCGTGGGACGCGAGCGACATCATCGGCAACAGCGAGGCCGCGGGCGGCCCCCACCTCTACCGGCGCGCCGAGTTCCGCGCCGGCCTCGCACGCCTGACCCGGCTCGGCCTCTCCCTCGACGCGTGGGTCTTCCACCCGCAGCTCGCCGAGGTGGCGGAGCTGGCCCGCGCCCACCCGGACGCCAACATCGTCCTCGGACACGTGGGCGGCGTGCTCGGCTACGGCCCCTACACCGGCAAGGAGAAGGAGGTCTTCGCGGCCTGGAAGACCCAGATGACCGAGGTCGCCCGCTGCCCCAACGTCAGCCTGAAGCTCGGCGGGATGATGATGCGCCTGGCCGCCTACGACTACCGCACCCAGCCCAAGCCGCCCACCTCCACCGAGCTGGCCGCCCTCTGGGGGCCCTACTTCGAGACCGGGATCGAGCTCTTCGGCCCGAGCCGCTGTCTCTTCGAGAGCAACTTCCCGGTCGACAAGATGGGCATCGGCTGGGCGCCCCTCTGGAACGCGTTCAAGCGCATCGTCACCGGCGCCTCCGCCTCCGAGAAGCAGGCGATGTTCGCGGGCACCGCGCGACGGGTCTACCGGCTCGACTGATGGACCGGTACCGCGAGGCCAATCGCGAGCTCTGGGACGCCTGGGCGCGCATCAACCTGCGATCCGAGATGTACAACGTCGAGGCCTTCGCGGCGGGGCGCGGGCGGGACCTCGATCCGATCGCGCGGGCGGGGCCGGGCGACGTGCGCGGCAAGACCCTGCTCCACCTGCAGTGCCACTTCGGGATGGACACCATCCGCTGGGCCCGGCACGGCGCGACGGTGACCGGGGTGGACTTCTCGGCGGAGGCGATCGCCGCGGCGCGGGCCCTCGCGGCCCGGATGGGCGTGCCGGTCACCTTCGTCCACAGCGACCTCTACGAGCTGCCCTCGGCGCTCGCGGGCCGCTTCGACGTGGTGTTCACCTCGCACGGCGTCCTCGGCTGGCTCCCGGATCTCGAGCGGTGGGCCCAGGTGATCGCGCGCTACCTGGCCCCGGGTGGTGTCTTCTACATCGTCGAGGTCCACCCGATCCTGCTGTGCTTCAACGACCGGCTGACCGAGCCGGATCTCCGGCTGCTCCATCCCTACTTCCACGGGCCCGAGCCGATCCGCGAGGAGTACGCCGGCTGCTACAGCACGCCCGACGCGCCGATCCGGAGCGTCGAGCACGTCTGGCTGCACCCGCTGTCGAGCATCATCGGGGCGCTCCTGCGCGCCGGCCTGCGCATCGAGTCGTTCGAGGAGTATCCGGTCCTCGGCTGGAAGTTCTTCCCGTGGATGGAGCAGGGCGCCGACGGGTGGTGCCGGCTGCCCGCGGACCCGCGGCTGCCCCAGGGGCCCGGCAGCTTGCCGCTGATGTTCTCGCTCAAGGCGACGCTCGCCGCCACTGCGTAGACGGCCCAGTCGCATGGACTTCGGGCTCTCCGCCGCCGAGCAGGCCTTCGCGGACGAGGTACGCGCCTTTCTGCGGGCGCATCCCCCGGAGACCTTCTCGCCCGACGGCACCGACGCGGGCTACGGCTCCGGCGCGCACTCCAGCGCGTTCACCCGCGCGCTCGGCAAGCGGGGCTGGCTCAGCCTGACCTGGCCGCGGGAGCATGGCGGCCAGGAGCGACCCATGGGCTTCCTGCTCGTTCTGCTGGAGGAGCTGGCGACCGCCGGCGCTCCGTTCGGCCCGCTCGGGGGCTGCCTCCAGGTGTCCGAGTCGATCATTCGCAACGGATCGGAGACGCTCCAGCGGGAGATCCTGCCGCAGGTCGCCGCCGGCCTCGCCACGTTCTGGCAAGGCTACAGCGAGCCGGGCGCCGGCTCCGATCTCCTCGCGCTCGAGACGCGGGCGCGGCTCGAGGACGACCACTGGGTGCTCGACGGACGCAAGATCTGGTCGAGCCACGCCGGCATCGCGACCTACGGCACCGTGCTCGCGCGCACCGATCCCGCGTCCACCCGCAACCGCGGCCTCAGCATGCTGATGGTCGACAACCGGCTGCCCGGCATGGACGTGCGACCGATCCGGAGCCTCACCGGCCAGGTCTATCACTACGAAGTCTTCATGGACGGCGTGCGCGTGCCGCGCGACTGGGTCATGGGCAAGCCGGGCGAGGGCTTCGGCCAGCTCCTGCGCGGGCTCGACACCGACCGGTTCTGGGGCCGCTTCTACAAGGCGCCGTTCCTCCGCCGCATCCTGGGCCTCCTGGTCGAGTACGTGCGCGCCGAGCGGCCCGACGACACGGTGGCCCGCCACCGGCTGGCCCACGCCGCCACCGAGATCGCCGCCCTCCGCGCGCTCTTCCACCGCGCGGCCTGGCTCATCGAGCGCGGTGAATCGGCCACCGGGACGGTCTCCGCGGCCAAGATCATGGCCGACGAGCTGGGGCAACGCGTGCTGTCGCTCGGCATGGAGCTGCTCGGGCCCTTCGGCGTGCTCCGGGCGGGCTCCCGCTGGGCCCGGCTACGCGGCGAGATCGAGCACCAGTACCAGACGAGCTGGGGCCACACCCTGGCCGGAGGCACGTCCGAGATCCAGCGCACCACGATCGCGGTCCGCGCCCTCGGCCTGCCGGCCGAGCCGCGGGCCCGCGGATAGCCCGATGCGCGACCGCCTAGCGCTGCCACCGAACCGGTGGGGGGGCCCGGGGGAGGAGCGGCGGTCGCTCCCCCCCGGATCGTAATGGACCTCTCCTTCTCGCCGGCCCAGCAGCTCCTCCAGCAGTCGGCGCGCACGTTCCTGCAGCAGCGCTGCTCGGTCAAGCGGGTGCAGGAGCTGGCCCTCGACCCGCGCGGCTTCGCCGCCGATCTGTGGAAGGAAATCGCGACGCTGGGCTGGCCGGGCCTCCTGATCTCGCCCGAGCTGGGCGGCAGCGGCGGCACGGTCGGCGAGGCGCTCGCGCTGGTCGAGGAGCTGGGCCGCGCCTGCTTCCCGGGCCCCTTCATCGCGAGCGCCGTCGTCGCCACCACCGCGCTCGGCCTGGCCGCGGGCCGGCGGGCCCGCGATCTGCTCGCCGCCCTGGCCGTGGGGGAGCGCATCTGCACGCTCGCCGTCCTCGAGGAATCGGGACGACTCGACCCGGACGCCCTGACCCTGCCCATCGCGCCGTCCGGCCGTCTCACCGGCCGCAAGCTCTTCGTCCCCGACGCCCACGTGGCGACCGACGTGATCGTGCTGGGACGCGGGGCCGCCGGCCCGACCGCGGTACTGCTACCGATGGACCGCGCCGGGATCGGCGCGCACCCGCTCGACAGCATGGCCGGCGACAAGCTCTTCGAGCTCGAGCTCGCCGACGTCGCGACCCGGCCGGACGATCTGCTCGGCCCGCCCGGAGGCGGCTGGGCGCTCCTGGGGCCCGCCTTCCGCGTGGGTGCCCTCGCCCGCTGCGCGGAGATGGCGGGCGCCGCGCAGCGCGTGCTCGAGCTGTGCGTGGAGCACGCCCGGGTGCGCGTGCAGGGCGGACGGCCCATCGGCGGCTACCAGGCCATCCAGCACGCCTGCGCGGATCTCTACCGGGACGTGGAGAGCGCGCGCTGGCTCACCTGGGAAGCGGAGTGGAAGCTCGCGTCGGGCCGGCCCGATGCCCATGCCGCGGTGGCGGCGGCCAAGGTCTACGGTGCCGAGGCCTCCCTGCGCGTGGCCCGCCGCGGCCACCAGATCATGGGCGCCATCGGGTACTGCGAGGAGCATCCCCTCCACCTCTTCCACAAGCGCATCCTCACGGCCGCTCTCGACGCGGGCGACGCCACCCTGCACCTCGAAGCGATCGCCGCATCGATCGGGCTCCCCCGGGACCAGCGTTGAGAGACCTCGCCGCCTTCGACCGTCATCGGTACATGGCTCTCGCGACGTTCCGCCGCAGCGGAGCCGAGGTCAGGACTCCGGTCTGGTTCGCGGCGATGGATGGGAAGATCTATGTCTTCACGGCCGGCGAATCCGGAAAGGTCAAGCGCCTGCGTCGCTCGTCCCGCGCGCGGGTCGCTCCCTCCGATATGCGCGGGGGCGTCCGCGGGGACTGGTGGGACGTCGGCGCCCGCCTCGTCACCGAGCCCCGCGTGATCGAGCGGGCGCACACCGCGCTGCGGGCCAAGTACGGCTGGCAGGCGTGGCTGGGCGACGTGTTCTCCCGCCTCTCCGGCCGGATCCGACGCCGCGCCTGGATCGAGATCGAGGTCTGAGCCCTGGCCTCCCGCCGAGCGGTTCACACGGCCAGGACCGCGCTGGGGATCACGTGCGGTTGGATCGCGGCGGCCCTGCTCGCGCACTGGATCGTCCGGCGGGTGCCCACGCACCTCGCGCGCGAGCTCACCGCGACCGCGACCGGACTCGTCATCGGGCTCGGCAGCGCGTGGTTCGAGCTGCGACTCATCCCGCGCCACGTACGATCCCTGACCGTGGGCGGTCTTCTCCTGGTGCGGACCTTCTTCTACGTCACCCTCTGCGCGGTCGTCATCCACGTGGTGACGATGAGCATGCTGGGGCTCGCCGAGCACGGGGGCCTGCTCGGGTACTACACGTCCGAGCAGTACCGGGACTTCGTGCTGGGCGGCCGATTCCTGGCCGCGCTGGCCGTCCTCACCCTGGCGAGCTTCCTCATCAACTTCGTCCGGCAGCTCAACCGGATGCTCGGCCCGGGAACCCTGGCGAACCTCCTCCTGGGTCGGTACCACCGGCCGGTCGAGGAGGAGCGTATTTTCATGTTCCTCGACCTGAACGACTCCACCGCGATCGCGGCGGCGCTGGGCCCTCTCCGCTTCAACGACTTCAAGAACGACTTCTTCCACGACATCGCCGAGCCGATCCTGGAAACCCGCGGCCAGATCTACCAGTACGTCGGGGACGAGGCGGTGGTCACCTGGACGATCGAGCGCGGGCTCCACCAGGGCAACTGTCTCCGCTGCGTCTTTCTCGTGAGCGAGCGCATCCACGAGCAGAAGGATCGATACCTCGCGCGGTACGGGATCGTCCCCGAGTTCAAGGCCGGCATCCACGGCGGAACCGTCGTGACCGCCGAGATCGGCGACATCAAGAAGGACATCGTCCACAGCGGCGACACCGTCAACACCGCGGCCCGGGTCGAGGCGCAGTGCCGCCCGCTGGAGCGGCGCGTGCTGGTGTCGGGGGCCCTGCTGGGCCGGTGCCGGCTGCCCGAGGAGCTCGAGATCGAGGACATGGGCGACCGGGAGCTGCGCGGCAAGGCCGAGGCCCTCCGGCTCTACAGCGTCCGGGCCCGCGCCTAGGCGGGCGCCTCGCGTCCCGGCGCCCTACCAGGGCAGGATCGCGGGCGCGTACTCCTCGATCCGCTCCTCGACCGCCATCAGCGGCTCGATGCCGTAGAGCGTGCGCGCGTTCTCGCCCATCAGCTTCCTCTGCGCCGCGGCCGGGACCTTGAACTCGGCCATGTGGTGCAGGCCGTCCCACGCGTCCTCGGCGTCGTGGTGCGGATAGTCCGACGACCAGATCGCGACGTCCTGGAACACGTCCCACAGGCGGTAGACCAGCGTCTCGTCCGACTCGAAGCCGATGAAGCAGCGCTCGTTGAACACGTCGACCGGATCGCGGATGAGCCGGTTGTCGCGCTGAAACGCGAACAGGTTCGAGAAGTTCGACGAGCGCGACAGGACCAGCGGGAGCCACGAGGCGTTCGATTCCAGCACCGCCGCCTTCAGCTTCGGGAACTTCTCCAGCCAGCCGGTCTGCACGACCACGGTCACCCAGGTCATCGCCTCCAGCAGGAAGCCGAGCGTCTCGGAGGCGTCGATGGCGGGATCCATGGCCGCGGTGATGTTCGATACGAACTGCCCGGGCGAATAGACCACGGACTCGTCGGTGAACAGCAGCCCCTGGCCCGAGTGACCGCGCGCCTGCGCCATGCGCTCGCCCCATTCGGGCGTCAGCGCTTCGCGGGAGGGGAAGGTGTGCATGGCCAGCACCATCCCGGTGGCCTCGAACTCGCGCCACAGGGGATCGAACTCGGCCAGGGTGGGATAGCGCCCGTTCCAGAAACAGGGGCGCACCGCGGCCGCCTTGAAGCCCAGCTTCGCGACCCGCCGGAGCTCCGCGATCGACGCCTCGACGCTCTGCAAGGGCAGGACCGCGCAGGGAAACAGCCGCCGCTTGTCGGCGACGCAGTAGTCGAGCACCCAGTTGTTGTAGGCCTGGGCCAGCACCGTCGCCGCCTCCACGCTGCGCACCAGCGCCAGACGCACGAACCACGTGGGGAACAGCATCACCTGGTCGGTGCCCAGCGCGTCCATGTCCCTGAGCCGCGCCTGCGGGTCGCGGCAACCGAGCAGGCGGCCGAACTTCTTCTGCCAGGCGGCGGTGCCGGGGGTGAGCCTGCCCACCTCTTTCTTGTCCCAGCGGGCCCAGCCGACCTCGGCCGCGTTCGAGCGCTCGCGCGCGGCCGGGACCACGCGGCCGTTGATGAAGAGCAGATCGCTGTCGGTGTGGAAGCAGAACTGCGTCTTCACCCAGGCGCGGCTCCGGGCCGGCACGTACTCGTCCCATATCGCCGGTGGCTCGACGACGTGGCTGTCACAGTCGAAGACCGGGAACTCCTTGCGTGCGTTCTTGGCCACGGCGACCCTCCTGTCTCTTTCAATGTCGGGAGGGGCATTCTATTATCCGGGGAAGGCATGGACAAGACTCCGGGGATCGAGCGTTTCTCGCTGTCGGGGCGCGTCGTACTGGTCACCGGCTCGACGCGGGGGCTCGGGCTCGCGATCGCGCGCGGCATGGCCGCGGCCGGCGCGGCGGTCGGGATCAACGGGCGGGACCCGGCACGGGCCGGTGAGGTCGCGGATAGTATTCCGAACGCCTTTCCCGCTCCCTTCGACATCACCGACCTGAGCGCGGGGGCGGCGGCGATGGGCGCGATCGTGACCCGGCACGGCCGGCTCGACTGCCTCGTCAACAACGCGGCCGTGCGCGACCGCCGGACCCTGGAGGAGATCGCGGCCGAGGACTTCCGTCGTCTGATCGAGACCAACCTGGTCGCGCAGTACGAGCTCTCTCGCGTGGCCGCGCGGCACATGGCGGCCCGCGGCCAGGGGCGGCTCGTCTTCGTCAGCTCGATGGTGGGGCCGCGGTCATTTCAGGGCGATCCGGCCTACGTGGCCTCGAAGGGCGGGCTCGAGGCCCTGATGCGCGCGCTCGCGGTCGAGCTGGGCCAGAAGGGGATCGCGGCCAACGCGATCGCGCCCGGGTTCTTCCTGACCGACGGAAACGCCCCGTTCTTCTCCCAGCCGCGTGTGGTCGAGCTGGCGCGCCGCATCCCGCTGCAACGATTCGGCCGGCCCGACGAGCTGGTGGGCGCCGTCATCTTCCTGGCCTCCGACGCCGCCTCCTACATCACGGGCCAGGTCCTGACCGTGGACGCGGGCCTGTCGATCGCGCTCTAGCTGGCCAAAGGTCGGTGCCCGAAGCTGGCACCTATTGCTGGAGGCACCCCATGGACGTGGAGCAGCTGATCCAGCGGGCCCAGCAGGGAGACCTGGAGGCGTTCGCGGAGGTCACACGGCGCTTCCAGCACATGGCGTTCGGCTATGCCGTGGCCCTGCTGCGCGACCTTCAGCAGGCGGAAGACGTCGTCCAGGAGGCCTTCGTCGCGGCCTGGTTCGGGCTCCGCACCCTGGCCGATCCGGCCGCCTTCCCCGGTTGGTTCAGGGGAATCGTGCGGCACCAGGCCTACCGGGTCCTGAGGCAGCGACGGGAAGCACCCCTGCCCCTGGAGGCCGCCCGCGGCGTGCCGGCCAGCGGGAGGGGACCGGACCACCAGGCCGAGGACAGAGAGCAGGTCGCGGCCGTGCTGGGCGCCATCGCCGAGCTCCCGAGCCCGGTGCGCGAGGTGATGACGCTCTTCCACGTGCACGAATGCACCCAGCAGGACATCGCCACCTTCCTGGGCCTGCCCGTGACGACGGTGAACAACCGTCTCCACGCGGTGAGGCAGCAGCTCAAGCGAGGCACACTGACCATGGTCAAGGACACGCTCGAGGCGCATCGGCTCCCTGACGACTTCGCGGCCCGGATCGGCCGGATCGTGCGGACCCACGAGGACGTGGTGGAGGTTCTCTTCGACCCGACCAACCTGCCCGACCCGCTCACCGAGCTCACCGTGAGCGACACGCCCCGCCGTCGAGCCGTCACTGTCCAGGTCGTCCAGCTGCTGGAGGACGGGGTCGTCCGCTGCGTGCCGCTGTCGCCGATCGAGGGCCTGACGGCCGGCATGACCGTGCTGAGCGCCGGCCGACGCATCGAGGCTCCGGCCGGGCGGGAGGCGCTCGACCGGGCGGTCCGGCTCCTGGCCGGTCCGACCCGCGAGCCCGATCGGCCCGCGCAGGTGCTGGAGACCGGCATCAAGGTCATCGACGTGATGTGCCCGCTCGTGCGGGGTGGCACGGTGGCGGTCGCCGGCGAGCTTCGGGCGGGGACCTGCGTCGTGGTGGAGGAGCTATGCCGCCGGCTCAGCCGCGAGCCTGGAGGCCTCTCGGTCTTCGCCTTCATCCCGCCGCACCCCGGGCCGGAGCGTGAATTCCAGGAGATGTGGGCGAAGGAGGGCCACACCGGCGGCACCGCCGGCACGGTGCAGACGTTCTACTTCCTCGGCCAGGAGGAGTGGACGGCCGAGCGCCTCGCGACGCTGCCCTCGGTGGACGCGGTGATCCGCCTGTCGAAGGACCTCGCGCAGATCGGTATCTATCCCCCCATCGACCCGCTCGCCTCCCGGTCCCGTCTCCTCGACGCGGGCCTCGTGGAGCCGGAGCACGCCGAGATCGCGGCGCGAGTCCGGCAGTCGCTCCCGGCGACGGCGGCGGAGACCCCCGCGGGCCCGGAAGGCGAGCTGCTGAAGCAGCGCGCCCGCAAGGTCCAGCGGTTCTTCGCCCAGCCGTTCTACGTGGCCGAGCCGTACACGCACCAACCCGGCGTCACCGTCAGCCGGGCCGAGGCCCTCCAGGTCTGCCGCGAGACTCTCGACGGCGTGCACGATCGGCTCCCCGAAGAGGCGTTCTACTTCACGGGAGGAATGGACGAGATCCGTGCGAGGGTGGAGGTCGGGAAATCGCCAAGGTGAACGCGCGGTCGACCGAGGGTCCTCCCACCCGCCTCGGCCCGCTCGACGTGGAAGCGATCGTCGCGGAATGGCGCGCCCGGCGCGCGTCCTCGTAGAGCCTTCCCCGGAGCGGCCTCCGGGGTCAAGTCGCTCGTCGGACGGTGGCTCGCGTCGCCAACGGGTGGAGCACGTCGATCGCCCATCCTACGTCCAGGCGCTCCCCCTGCCATCCCGCGACCCCGGTGCGCGCATCGATCTGAAGCCCCTGCGCGGTGTGCTCCGCCTGAAGCGCCTCCACCGGATCGGTGGGCAATGGCGGCGGCGCGGGCACCTCGGGCAGCCGCCGACCATCCGGCCGTCGGAACTGGAGCGCGCCGTCAGACCCGCGCTCCATCTGGTAGCCCTCCTCGTGAACCGAGCGGTGATGGCGACGGCACAGTGGCGCCAGATTCGACAGCGTGGTCGGGCCCCCTGGGCCCAGTGGCGCACGTGATGCCCCTCACCCACTCGGACGGTGCAACCCGGGAAGCGGCAGCTCCGGTCCCGATGGTGCAGCGCCCGCCGGAGCGCCGGCGGGATCGTCCGCGTGGGGGCTCCGGCTTCCACCACCCGCCCGTCCTCGTCGTGCCGCATCACCACCCGGCTCGCATCGCAGGCCAGCCGTTGCGACGTTCCCGCGGGAACCCGCGGCCCGTCTTCGAGCGCCGACTCTCCGGCCTGAGCAGGATCCACCAGGACCACGGCGTCTACGTGGACCACGACCTGATACCGCTCTGCGGGGGAACCCGGGTCGAGCTCGTGACGAAGCGCTGCCTCGGCCAGCAAGGCCAGAGCATCCGCCTGCTGCCGCGGCCGGGTCGGAGCGTCCGCGGTGGAATCGATAACGGAGGGAATGATCGCGCCGGCGCGGCGCCGCTGGTAGAGCGTCTCGCGGGCCGCGTCGAGCGCACGCAGCATCAGCGCGCCCACTTCGGGGGCAAGGCGCCCGCGCAGCACCAGCGTTCCGTCCGACCGGCATGCTGACGCGCAGCCTTGCGAGCCTCGTTCTGCCGGTCTACCTGGCGCCACCCCTGCACGATGCGCTCCACGTGGACCGCTGTGCCCGCGCGCGCTACCGCGAGCAATCGGGCCTCGGTCTCCGGGGTCGCCACGCGTGTCAGAGCACGGACCTTGGCGTAGGACAACGGTCCACGCTCCAGGGCCGCCGTCACGGCCGGCAGCGAGCCGAGAGCGCGCGCTACCCGAACGCGCTCACGAGCGGAGCCCGGGGCGAGTCCGACACGCCACGTGAGCCACTCGGCGCAGGACCGGAAGCCGGTGTTCCAGCCACCGCAGGCGTCGAACTCGCGGATGAGCGCAAGGAGTCGGGCGGTCGCCGCATCGAGGTGGGCGGAGAGTTCGGCGATCTGGTCGCCCAGGCGGTCCAGCTCGGCGGTGGGCTGTGCCGTGGGCTGCAACGTGGCGGTAAGCTCCGGCGGTCGCGTCTGCATGAGAGTCCTCCCCTGTACTCGGAGAACTCAAACCCCTGGATTCCGTCCCGGCTCAGATCGCGTATATCACGCGATCGCCGCGCACCCCACGATCCGCCGTCTCCGCCCTCGCGAACGTGCATCACGCCGCTGATGCGGGGCACTCAGCCCGTATTCCATCAGCCTGTTCGACCCGCTTCGCGGCTGCCCGTAGAAAGCTGTCAAGAGGAAATCGCCGCTCGCCGATCGCCCTCAGACCGCGCGACGGGCCGCCACCGCGCGCTCCATGTCGGCCGGCAGGGGCGCGCGGAACTCCGCGTACTCGCCGGTCGCCGGGTGCGCGAAGCCGAGCACCGCCGCGTGGAGCATCGGGCGAGCCAGCGTGGGATCGACCGGCGCCACGCCGTAGCTTGCGTCGCCCAGGACCGCGTGGCCGATCGAGGCGAGGTGCACCCGGATCTGATGCATGCGGCCGGTGCGCGGGCGCGCCTCGACCAGCGTCGCGTCGGGCCCGAGGCGTTCGGCCACGCGATACTCCGTCACCGCCCGGCGCGGAGCGGCCGAGCACGTCGAGACGAGGCGCCGATCGCGCGGGTCGCGTCCGAGCCCCTGGTCGATCAGCCCGCCCCGCCGGACCGCGCCGGCCACCAGGGCGAGGTACACGCGGTGCACGGAGTGCGCGCGGAACTGGCGCGAGAGGTCACGGTGGGCCGCGTCGGTCTTGGCGATCACGAGGACCCCGCTCGTGCCCTTGTCGAGGCGATGCACCAGCCCGGGCCGGGCGCGCCGGCCCTCGCCGGGGCCCACGTGGTGCACGAGGCCGTTGAGCAGGGTGCCCGTCCAGTGGCCGGGGCCGGGATGCATCACGAGGCCCGGGGACTTGTCGATCACCAGGAGGTCCGCGTCCTCGTGGAGCACGCGCAGCGCGAGGGGCTCGGGCTCGACCGCCGGAGGCTCGCGCACCGGGACGTGGCAGGTGATCACGTCGCCGGGGCGAATCAGCCGGGCGGCCTTGGTCCGCCGGCCATTGACCGTGATCAGCCCGCCGTCGATCCACCGCTGGACCACCGCCCGCGACAGGCGCGCGGTCTGGGTGGACACGAAGACATCGAGGCGACGCGGGGCCTGCCCGGCAGACACCGTCGTCACCGGCTGCATCGCGCCGGTCAGCCGCCCAGCATCATCGCCGCCGCCTTCTCCGCGATCATGATGGTCGGCGCGTTGGTGTTGCCGCCGATGAGGGTCGGCATGATCGAGGCGTCGACCACCCGCAACCCGTCCAGCCCGTGCACGCGGAGGGAGGCATCCACCACCGCCAGCTCGTCGGAGCCCATCTTGCAGGTGCCGACCGGGTGGAAGATGGTGCCCGAGGCGCGGTCGCGCACGTAGGTCGCGATCTCGGCCCCGGTGCGCGCCTCGGCGCCTGGCCCCAGCTCTCGCCCGAGAATGTCGGCGAGCGGCTTGGCCCGGAAGATCTCGCGCACCATCTGGATCCCCGCCACGAACTGCGGCAGGTCGGCGGGATCGCTCAGGTAGGCCGGATCGATGAGCGGCTGATCGAGCGGATCGGCGGAGGCGAGCGTGATCTGGCCGCGGCTGGCCGGTCGGTTCACGTAGAACGCGAACGTGATGCCGTGGCAGTAGGGCTGGAACGCCTCGATCGGCGACTCGGTCAGGCAATACGGCAGGAAGAAGCCCTGCAGGTTGGGCGGCCCGTCGGCGCCGCCGGTGCGGAGGAAGGCGCCCGCCTCCGCGATGTTCGAGGTGAAGAGGCCCTGCCGCGTCGCCTCGTACTCGGCCTGCACCTGGGCGAGCTGCTCGGGCGTGGCGCCGTAGAGCGAGAACGGCACCGTGATCTCGTTGCGGACGAACGTGCCGAGGTGGTCCTGCAGGTTCCGGCCGACGCCGGGCAGGTCCGCGACCACGTCGATACCGATCGCGCGCAGGTGGTCGGCCGGCCCCACGCCGGAGAGCATCAGGAGCTGGGGCGAGTTGACGCTGCCGCCGCAGAGGACGACCTCGCGGGCGGCGTCGGCCAGGGCCGACTGCCCGTGGCGCACGTACTCGACGCCGGTCGCGCGCCGGCCCGTGAAGCGGATCCGGCAGGTGAGCGCGCCGGTGATCACGGTGAGGTTCGGTCGCGGCAGCGCCGGCCGCAGGAACGCGCTCGCGGTGCTCCAGCGGAGCCCGTCCTTCTGGGTAACCTGGTAGAAGCCCGCCCCGTCCTGCACCGAGCCGTTGAAGTCGGCGTTGGCGGGCACGCCGGCCTCCTGCGCGGAGGCCACGAACATCTCGGAGAGCGGGTGGCGGAACCGGTGGTCGGCCACGTTGAGCGGGCCGCCGCGGCCGTGGTAGCGGTCCTCCATTCGCTCGTTGTGCTCCGACTTACGGAAGAGCGGCAGGACGTCCTCGTAGCCCCAGCCCTTGTTGCCCGCCTGCGCCCAGCGGTCGTAGTCCGAGGCGTGACCCCGGATGTAGATCATGTAGTTGATCGAGCTGGAGCCGCCGAGCGTCCGCCCCCGCGGCCACGGGAAGCGCCGCAGGTTGCAGTATGCCTGGGGCACCGTGCGGTAGCGCCAGTCGTACGGGCCGTCCGGCAGGAAGCCCATCATCGCGGGCGTGTGGATGAAGGGCGAGGTGTCGGGGCCGCCGGCCTCGAGCAGCAGCACGGTGACGGCCGGATCGGCGGAGAGGCGGTTGGCGAGGACGCAGCCGGCGGAGCCGGCGCCGACGATCACGTAGTCGTACATGGCGGGCCTCCTGGCAGGCCGACCGTAGGCGCTGAGGCGCCCGCTGTCAAGCCGTGCCCGCTCCCCGCGCACCTTGACAGCCACCGCGAGGGGATGCTACTCGGGGACACCCTAGACCGTCGCCCGGCACCCCTCACAAGGAGACTGCCCATGAACCGGATCTCGCGCTGGCCCTGCCTCGGGATGATGGTCGCCCTCGTCGCGCTGCTCGTGGGCATCGTGGCGGCCCCGCCGGCCGCCGCCCAGGAGACGCCGCGCATGGGCGGGGTGCTCAAGGTCGCGTCGATCGGGGAGCCGCCGACCCTCGACATCCCGATGAGCACCGCCACGCTGGTCTACGAGATCATGTGGCACGTCAACGAGTCGCTCTTCACCTACGACAAGAGCTTCAACCCGGTGCCCCTGCTCGCCGACTCCTACACCCTCACCGACAAGGGCCTGCGCTACACCATCGTGCTGCGCAAAGGGGTCAAGTTCCACAACGGCAAGGAGATGACCTCGGCCGACGTGGTGCCGTCGCTCAAGCGCTGGGGGCGGGTCGCCTCGGTCGGCCGGGTGCTCTGGAAGTACGTGGAGAGCGTGGACGCCAGGGACCCGTACACCGTCGTGATCAGCATGAAGCAGCCGTCGAGCTCGCTCATCTACGGGCTCTCCGAGCCGCACGCCGCCATCTACCCGAAGGAGAGCATCGAGGCCGCCGGCGAGGGCCAGCTCAAGGAGTTCATCGGCACCGGCCCCTTCCGCTTCGTCGAGCACCGGCCGGACCGCCACATCAAGCTGGCCCGCTTCAAGGACTACAGCGCCCGCTCCGAGCCGCCGAACGGCTTCGGGGGCAAGCGCACCGCGTACTTCGACGAGATCCTGTTCCTCACCGTGCCCGAGACCGCGGTGCGCCTGGCCGGGGTCGAGACCGGCGAGTACCACCACGCGATGTTCGTCAAGCAGGACTCCTACGAGCGGGTGAAGAGCCTGCCCGCCCTCGAGTCGCGGATCGTCAAGCCGCGCGGATGGGCGGTGGCGGTCATGAACCACAAGTCGCCGCTGATGAGCCAGAAGAAGCTCCGCCAGGCCTTCCAGGCCGCGCTCGACATGGAGCCGATCCTGGTGGCGGGCTTCGGCTCGCGCGACTTCTACCGCCTCGACCCCGGCGTGTTCTTCCCGGAGCAGCCGTGGCACTCGACCGCCGGCGCCAAGCTCTACAACCAGAAGGACAAGGACAAGGCGCGCCGCCTCCTCAAGGAGGCCGGCTACGCCGGGCAGCCGCTCCGCTGGGTCACCACCCGCGAGTACGAGTTCATGTACAAGAACGCGCTCGTGGCCAAGCAGCAGCTCGAGGAGGTGGGGATCGCGATCGATCTCCAGGTGGTGGACTGGGCCACGCTCAACAACCGCACCGAGAAGCCGGACCTCTGGGAGGTCTTCTCGACCGGCTTCGTCTTCTCCGCCGACCCGGCCAACCACGTCGCCCTCCGCTGCACGTTCAACGGCTGGTGGTGCAACGAGGAGAAGGAGCGGCTGCTCGCGGAGCTGCAGGGCGAGAACGACCTCAAGAAGCGGAAGGCCATCATCGACCGCATCCAGACCGTGTTCTACGAGGACGTGGGGAGCGTCAAGCTCGGCGACTACTTCACCCTGGACGTCGCGCGCCGCGATCTGCGCGGAGACTTCCGCACCGCGCCGCGCATGTACTTCTGGAACAGCTGGCTGGCCAAGTAGGGAGGCGTGCGGACCTACCTGCTGCGCCGGGTGCTGGCGGTGATCCCGGTGATGCTCGTGGTGGCCACCGTGACGTTCGTGCTGGTCCACCTGGCCCCCGGCGACCCCGCCAGCATCATCGCGGGGCCGGACGCGACGCCGGAGAACATCGCGCGCCTCCGCCACCACCTGGGGCTCGACGAGTCTCTGCCCGCCCAGCTCCTGCGCTGGTACGGGCGCCTCCTGCGAGGCGACCTGGGCGACTCCATCTTCCTGCGCCGGCCGGTCACCGAGGCGATCGTGGAGCGCCTGGAGCCCACCCTGCTGCTCACCGGCTGGGCCACCCTGATCGCGGTGCTGATCGGCGTGCCGGCCGGGATCGTCTCCGCGCGCTACCACAATTCGGCGGTGGACCAGTCGCTCATGGGGCTGGCCCTGGTCGGCCTCTCGATCCCCAACTTCCTGCTCGGCCTCGTGATGATCCTGGTCTTCGGGGTCTGGCTGCGCTGGCTGCCGGTGGCGGGCTACGTGTCGCTCGACGTGGGCCTCTGGCCGAACGCCCGCTCGCTGCTCATGCCGAGCGTGTCGCTCGGGCTCGTGCAGTCCGCCCTCATCGCGCGCATCACCCGCTCGAGCATGCTCGACGTGCTGCGCGAGCAGTACATCCTGGCCGGCCGCGCCAAGGGCCTGGCCGAGCGGGTCGTGGTCTACAAGCACGCGCTCAAGAACGCGATCATCCCCATCCTCACCGTGATCGGCATCACCTTCGCGATCCTGGTCGGGGGCGCGGTGGTCATCGAGACCGTCTTCAACATCCCGGGGCTGGGGCGCCTCATCATCTCCGCGGTGCTGCGGCGCGACTACCCGGTGATCCAGGGCGTGGTGCTGGTCATCGCGGTCACCTACACCCTGATCAACCTGGCCGTCGACCTGATCTACCTGACGGTCGACCCGCGGATTCGCTACCAGTGAGCGCCGGAGTGGCGGGCTGGCGCTGGCTCTCGCTCCTGCGGCGGCGGCGGATCGCCCTGGTCGGCGCGATCCTGGTGGCGCTCAACGTGCTGGTCGCGATCCTCGCGCCCGTCATCGGGCGCTGGGAGCCCCAGCGTCTCGACGTCCAGGCCCGCCTGGCTCCGCCCACGCCGGCCCACTGGATGGGCACCGACGACGTGGGGCGCGACGTGTGGAGCCGCGTGGTCCACGGCACCCGGCTCTCCATGGTGGTGGGCGGCGCGGTGGTGCTGCTGTCCTTCGTGGGCGGCATCGTCTTCGGCCTGCTCGGCGGCTACTATCGCCCGCTCGACAACGTGCTGATGCGCATCATGGACGGGTTCATGGCCTTCCCGGGCATCATCCTGGCCATCGCCCTGATGGCCTCCCTCGGGCCGAGCGTGGTGAACGTGATCCTGGCCCTCGGGATCGTGTACGTGCCGCGGGTGGCGCGCATCGTCCGCGGCTCGGTGCTGGTGATCCGCGAGACCCCGTACGTGGAGGCCGCGCTGGCTCTCGGCGTGTCCGACCTGGTCGTGCTGGCGCGCCACGTCCTGCCGAACTGCCTGTCGCCGGTGATCGTGCAGGGCACGTTCATCTTCGCGGCCGCGGTCCTCGGCGAGGCGGCCCTGTCGTTCCTGGGCGTGGGGGTGCCGCCCCAGATCCCGTCCTGGGGCAACGTGATGGCGGAGGGGCGCCTCTATCTCCAGCAGGCGCCGTGGCTCACCCTGTTCCCCGGCGCCGCCATCATGGCCTGCATCCTCGGGCTGAACCTCTTCGGCGACGGGCTGCGGGATCTGCTCGACCCGAAGATGCAGGGCGTCCGCGGCGCCGCGCAGGAGTGACTACTTGAGCTCGACGGTCTTGACGTAGATCCCGGGCGATCCGGGCGCGTGCTTCATGTGTGCCCGCATCTTCGCGTTCACCGGCCTAGCGTCGCGCTGGGCGTTCCACGCCGCGCTCTCCGAAACCTTGGGGTGCTCGAACTCGTACAGCGTCAGGTAGGTGGGCGTGCCCTCCACCGCGCGGTAGCGCCGGCCGCGGATCACCCCGGGGACCTTCTCGTAGTTCGGCACGTAGACCGTGTTGTACCACTCGTTGAACTCGCGATCGGCCGCGGGCGGCACGTCCATGCGCCCGATCTGGAGCGCCGGCGCCATCGGAGCGGCCGCGACACCGGACGGCAGCGTCTGGGGATGGATCATCGTGTAGATGTTGCGGATGAACGGGGTGCCGATGGCCTGGGGCCCGATCCGCCTGGTCCACGGGGTGGGGTTGCCCTGCACCTTCTTGTAGGCGGGGCTCTCCATCACCGCCGCGCTCTCGAGCTCGTAGCAGGCCAGGTGCTTCGGCCCGCCCTTCACCGCCTCGTAGCGGGCGCCGCCGAGGAAGCCGGGGATCGCCATCCGCTCCGGCAGGTGCTCCTCGTTGTACCAGCGATTGAACTCGTCTTCCTTGTCGGCCGGAACGTCGGCCCACACCATCAGGAGCCCGGTACCCTTCTTGGCCATGGCGCCCTCCTTTGCGGAGGGTATATCACGGATCGTCGCCGACGCCCCGCCCCCCGAGCACGGACGCCGCGGCCACCCCTTCGAGCGCCACCAGGCACCAGAGCGCGGTCTGGTAGCTCCCCAGCGCGTCGTGGAGAAGGCCCATCAGGCCCGGGCCGAGCGCCACGCCGGCCTGCGTGGCCGCGCCGACCAGGCCGAACACGGTCCCGAACGAGCGCTGGCCGAACTCCTCGCGGGCGAGCAGCGGCGGGAACGTGATGAGGTTGCCCACGCCCAGGCCGAAGACGAGGCTCGCGCCCACCAGCACGGTCGCCGACGGCCACGCGGCCATCACCGCGAGGGCCGCGCCCTGCGCGCCGATGTTCACCGCGGAGAGCTTGCGCAGGTCCACGCGGTCCGAGAGCAGGCCGATGGCGATCCGGCCGAGCAGTGCGGCCACCGTGGTGGCGCTCACGGTCAGGGCGGCGCGGCTCTCGCCCAGGTAGGGCTCGAGCACGCTGATCTGGTGGACGAGGAAGCCGACCTGCGCCGCCAGGGCCAGCGCGAACGGCACCATCAACGTCCAGAGCCGCGGCACGCGCAGCACCTCCTGGCGCGTCCACACCTTCGCCTCCGGCGACCCCTCCCGCCCGGGCGCACCCCCGCCGTCGCGTCGAAGCTCGGCCGCCACCTGCACCGGAGTCGGCCGCCGGCCGATCACCAGCCAGACGAGCGGCAGGCCGATCGCGAGCAGGGCCACGCCGACCGCGGCGGTGGCGAACCGGAAGCCCTGCCGCTGCACGAGCGCGACCAGGATCGGCACCAGCACCATGCCGCCCACGCTGGCGCCGGTGAGCGCAAGGGTCAGTGCTAGGCCCTGGCGGCGGCCGAACCAGGGCAAGAGCGTGCTGCTGAGCCCGGTCGAGCCGAGGCACGACCACGCCGTCGCCATGACCACATAGACCGCGAAGAGCTGCCACGGGGCCGTGATCAGGCCGAGGAGCGCGACCGCGCCCGCCATGGTGAGGACCCCGTAGGTGAGGACGCCCCGAGGGCCGTGGCGATCGATGATGCCGCCCACCACCACCAGGCAGCCGGCGCTGAGCGCGTAGTAGAGCGTCACCGCCACCGAGATCAGGCCGGTGGACCAGCCGTGCAGGTGGTTGAGCGCGTGGAGGTAGACACCCAGGCCATAGAAGCCCAGGCCCCACGAGAAGGCGGCGATGATGCCGCACGCGATGACGACGGCCCAGCCTCGGTAGAAGGGCACGGTATCGTTATACCAGCCCCTCACCCTGCCCTCTCCCCAGAGGGGAGAGGGTGCGGTAGACTCCCGGTCAAAGGAGAGCGCCCGTGAAGCTCGACGTGTCCATGCTGACCCACGACCTCAAGAGCATTCCCGACTACGCGCGGAAGGTCGAGGCCATGGGCTACGACTGCCTGTGGTCGTCGGAGACCCAGCACGACCCCTACCTGCCGCTGGCCGTCGCGGCCACGTCCACCTCGCGGATCAAGCTCGGCACCAACATCGCGACGGTGTTCTCGCGGAGCCCGATGATCACCGCCCACACCGCGTGGGACCTGCAGAAGGCCTCGCGCGGGCGCTTCGCCCTGGGGCTCGGCACCCAGGTGAAGGCCCACAACGAGCGGCGCTTCTCGGTGAAGTTCGAGTCGCCCGGCCCCAAGATGGCCGAGGCCATCCGCGCCATTCGCGCCATCTGGGACTGCTGGCAGAACGGGACCAAGCTCAACTTCAAGGGGCAGTTCTACACCTTCGACGTGATGACGCCGTTCTTCAACCCGGGCCCGATCGAGCACCCGAGGATCCCGATCTACATCGCGGCGGTGAACCCGCTGATGTGCCGCATCGCGGGCGAGCTGTGCGACGGCATGCACGTGCACCCGTTCAACTCGCCCAAGTACCTCCGCGAGACGGTGCACCCGGCGGTGGAGGAAGGCCTCAAGCGCTCGGGGCGGCCCCGCAAGGACTTCACCTACGCGACGGCCACGTTCGCGGTGGTGGGCGACACCGAGAAGGAGCGGGCCGCCCAGGCCCAGACCGTCAAGCAGCAGATCGCCTTCTACGGCTCCACGCGCACCTACACCCCGGTGCTGGCCGCCCACGGCTGGCAGGACCTGACCGGCCAGCTCCACCGCAAGTCGGTGGAGGGCGACTGGAAGGGCATGGCCGACCTGATCACCGACGAGATGCTCGACACCTACGCGGTGACCGCGACCTACGACAACCTGCACGCGAAGATCATGGAGCGGTACGACGGACTGCTGGACCGCACCGGGCTCTATCAGCCGTACCAGCAAGACCTGAACGATCCACGCCTGCCCGCGATGGTGCGGGCGTTCAACGGATAACCCCTCACCCTGCCCTCTCCCCTGAGGGGAGAGGGTTTCGAGAACCCTCGCCCCCGGAGGGGGAGAGGGCAGGGTGAGGGGGAGAAGAGGACAAGATGACCGACAAGGTGCAGGTGGAGATCAAGGGCGACGTGGCCACCATCATGCTGAACAAGCCCGAGCGCCTGAACGCGCTCGACAACGAGATGTGGCACGGCATCGGCGAGGCCTGCCAGGTCGTCGACACGGCGCCCGACGTACGCGTGGCGGTGCTGATGGGCGCGGGTGGCTGCTTCTGCGCCGGGCTCGACGTGAAGGCCGGCTCGACGCTCAGCACCACGCTGGAGGACATGTCCCCCGGCCAGGCGGTGGCGCGCATCCGCCAGCACCTGGCGGGGCACCAGGCCTCGTTCTCGGCGCTGGAGTCGCTCCGGGTGCCGGTCATCGCGGCCATCCAGCGCGCGTGCATGGGCGCCGGGCTCGAGCTCGCGCTCTGCTGCGACGTGCGACTGGCCGCGGAGGGCACGCTGTTCTCGATCCCCGAGGTGCAGCTCGGCCTGGTGCCCGACATGGGCGGCACCCAGCGCCTCCCCCGCACCGTGGGCATCGGCAAGGCCAAGGAGCTGATCTACTCCGCGCGGCGCTTCGACGCGGCGGAGGCGCTCCGGATCGGGCTGGTCCAGGCCGTCCATCCCGCCGGCGAGCTGGGGACCCGCGTGGCCGAGCTGGCCGCCGAGATCGCGGCCAACGCGCCGCTGGCCGTGCAGGCGGCCAAGCGCGCCATCAACGGCACCTACTACGGCGAGATGCGCACCTGGCTCGACTGGGAGACGGCGCAGGCCTCGGGCCCGCTCCTCTCCGAGGACCGCAAGGTCGGCCTCCGGGCCGCGGCCGAGCGCAAGCGCGCCGACTTCAAGGGCAAGTAAGGCACCCGGAGGAATCCATGGCTGACCTCTACGACCTGGGCGACAAGCCCCCGCTCGGCGAAGTGCCGGCGCGCATGCACGCCTTCGCGGTGCGACAGAGCCGCTTCGGCCAGCCACGCGATGCGTGGAAGCGCGAGGTGCTGCCCACGCCGACGATCGGCCCCGACGAGGTGCTGATCTACGTGATGGCCTCGGGCATCAACTACAACAACGTCTGGGCCGCGCTCGGCCAGCCCCTCGACGTCATCGCGGAGCGCCAGAAGCTGGGCGAGCCCGAGGACTTCCACGCGGGCGGCAGCGACTGCTCCGGCATCGTGTGGGCCGCGGGCAAGGACGTCAAGAACGTCAAGGTCGGCGACGAGGTCATCGTCCACAGCGGCTGGTGGCGGCCCGACGATCCGTGGGTGCTCTCCGGCAAGGACCCGATGCTGGCCGAGTCGACCCGCATCTGGGGCTACCAGACCAACTACGGCAGCTACTGCCAGTTCGCCCGCGCCCAGGGGCACCAGTGCATCGCCAAGCCGAAGCGCCTCACCTGGGAGGCGGCGGGCTGCTTCCTCCTGTGCGCCTCCACCGCGTACCGCATGCTGATGGGCTGGGAGCCGCACACGGTGGAAAAGGGCGACGTGGTGCTGGTGTGGGGCGCCACCGGCGGGCTCGGCAGCCTGGCCCTCGAGATC
>JBGQHJ010000047.1:0-30326 GCA_041497895.1 Methylomirabilia bacterium | reverse complement strand
GTGATGAAGATCGAGATGCACTTCCTGCCCGACGTGTACGTGACCTGCGAGGTCTGCCGCGGCAAGCGCTACAACCGCGAGACCCTCGAGGTGCGCTACAAGGGCAAGAACATCGCCGACATCCTGGACATGACGGTGGCGGAGGCGCTCGCCTTCTTCGAGCCGGTCCCGTCGATCAAGCAGAAGCTCCAGACGCTACACGACGTCGGCCTCGACTACATCCGCCTCGGCCAGGCCGCCACCACGCTCTCCGGCGGCGAGGCCCAGCGCGTGAAGCTCGCCACCGAGCTGAGCCGGCGGGCCACCGGGCGGACGCTCTACATCCTCGACGAGCCCACCACCGGGCTGCACTTCGCGGACATCCGTCGGCTGCTGGAGGTGCTCAACCAGCTCGTCGATCAGGGCAACACGGTGGTGATCATCGAGCACAACATGGACGTGATCAAGACCGCGGACTGGATCGTGGACCTCGGGCCCGAGGGCGGCAACGAGGGCGGCAAGGTCATCGCCGCCGGCACCCCCGAAGAGGTCGCCCGCCAGGAGAAGTCCTTCACCGGCCAGTATCTCGCCCGGACGCTCAGGGCAGGATAGATGCTTGTCGACGGTTGGCCGTCAGGATTGCCCGCGAAAGGTTGTCCGTCGTGTGGGGGAGTGCGGGGGCTATTTCGGGGCCCCCGCAGCTGAAGAGCCTTTGAGACGCACGAAGATCGTCTGCACGATCGGCCCCGCGAGTTGCTCGCCGGAGGCGCTCGACCGCCTGGTGAACGCGGGCATGGACGTGGCGCGTCTCAACTTCTCCCACGGCACCCACGCCGAGCACGCGGACGTCATCCGCGCGATCCGCGAAGGCGACGCCCAGTGGGGCCGGCCGATCACCATCCTGCAGGACCTCCAGGGCCCCAAGGTCCGGCTCGGCACCTTCGTGGGCGGCCAGGCCACGCTCGTGACCGGCGAGCCCTTCACGCTGACCGCGCGCGAGGTCAAGGGGACCGCCTCCCGTAGCTCGCTCAACCACCCCGAGTTCCTCGCCGCGCTGCGGCCCGGCGATCCGGTGTGGATGGACGACGGGATGATCCAGCTCGCGGTGGAGGCGGTGGACGACGGCGAGGTCCGCTGCCGGATCGTCTCCGGGGGCCTGGTCTCCGACCACAAGGGCGTGTCGTTCCCGCGGCTGCCGGTGCCGGTGTCCTGCCTGGCCCCGAAGGACCGCGAGGACCTCCGCTTCGGCATCGAGCAGGGCGTGGACTACGTCGCGATCTCGTTCGTGCGCTCCGCGGCCGACATCCAGGAAGTGCGCAAGTTCCTCCACGACCAGGGCGCCAACATCCCGATCATCGCCAAGCTCGAGCGGGCCGAGATCGTGGCGAACCTCCAGGGCGTGCTGCCGCTGGTGGACGCGGTGATGGTGGCGCGGGGTGATCTCGGGGTGGAGGTGCCGCTCGAGGACGTGCCGATCATCCAGAAGGAGGTCATCCGCCAGGCCCGCCTGGCCAAGGTGCCGGTGATCGTGGCCACCCAGATGCTCGAGTCCATGGTCACCCACTCGCGCCCCACCCGCGCCGAGGTGAGCGACGTGGCGACCGCGATCTTCGACGGAGCCGACGCGATCATGCTCTCCGCGGAGACCGCCACCGGTCGCTTCCCGGTGGAGACGGTGCAGGTGATGGCCCGCATCGCGGAGCGGGCCGAGCGGGCCGCGCCCACGTCGGGGGCCTCGCGCCCGCGGCCGGAGGCCTACGGCTTCCCGGAGGCGGTGGCGGAGGCGGCGTGCCAGGCGGCCCGGCTGCTGCACGCGAAGGCCATCGTGGCCTTCACCCAGTCCGGATTCAGCGCGCGGCTCATCTCGCAGGACCGGCCGGAAGTGCCGATCATGGCGCTCACGCCCTACTCGGAGGTCCAGCGGCGGCTCGGGCTCTTCTGGGGGGTGTCCTCGCGGCTCGTCCACAAGGTGGAGACCACCGACGAGATGATCCAGGAGGTGGAGGCCACGCTCCTGGCCGACGGCACCGTGCGGAACGACGACGTGATCGTGATCATCTCGGGGGCGCCGATGTGGGTGACGGGCACGACCAACCTCCTCAAGCTCCACCGCGTGGGCGATCGGCGGTAGCGCGCCGTTCGCGCGGCGGCCGGTCGACGCAGGGTGGGGCCGGGGGCGGCCTCCCCGGGACACGCTGACTCGCGACCCGTCTTCGCGGTACAGTCGGGCCACGAGAGCGGACGTCGCCGGCTTCGATGACGCGCAGAAGCCACGGTCCCGGGGAGGCCGCCACCGGCCCCACCCCGCTCCGGTCGGCGGTCACAAGACGGGCACACCACGATTCTCACAACTGGAGAGTGATATGGCGTATGAGACGGTGCGGTACGAGGTGAAGGAGGGGGTCGGGACGATCACGTTGAACCGGCCGGAGGCGTACAACGCGCTGAATCTGGCGCTCGGGCGGGATCTGTTCCACGCCGCGCTGGAGGCCGACGAGGATCGGGCGGTGCGGTGCATCGTGATCACCGGGGCGGGGAAGGCGTTCTGCGCGGGCGGCGACGTGAAGGACTTCGCGGACAACCCGGATCGCATCGGTGCCCTGATCAAGGAGCTGACCACGTACCTGCACGGCGCGATCTCGCGCCTGGCCCGCGCGCCCAAGCCGGTGGTGATGGCGGTCAACGGGATCGCGGCGGGCGGGGGCATGAGCCTGGCCCTCTCCGGCGACCTGGTGGTGGCCGCGGAGTCGACGAAGTTCACCATGGCCTACTCGAAGATCGCGGCCTCGCCCGACGGATCGTCGTCCTACTTCCTGCCCCGCATGATCGGGCTGCGCCGCGCGCTCGAGCTGCACTACACGAACCGGGTGCTCTCGGCCCGCGAGGCGGTGGACTGGGGCCTGGTCAACCGGGTGCACCCCGACGCGGAGTTTCCCGGAGCGGTCACGGCCCTGGCCCGCGAGCTGGCGCAGGGGCCGACGCTGGCCTTCGGCCGGGCCAAGTTGCTCTTCCACCAGTCGACCCAGGAGAGCCTCGAGACGCAGATGGAGCTCGAGGCCCAGGCCATCGCGGCGAGCGGGCACACCGAGGACTTCCGCAACGGAGTGGTCGCCTTCGCCCGCAAGCAGCCGGTCACCTTCGCCGGCCGCTGAGCGCCGCCCCGCGTGAGCCGATCCGATTCCGCGGAGCTCGGCCGCCGGCTCGACGAGATCCTGGCCGCGGCCGAGCGGCTGATCCGGCCGGTGCCGGAGGCGGAGATGGGCGATCTCCGCGACACCGCGTTCCGGATCTTCCGTCTCGGCCTGGCCTTCGTCGACGGCATGGACCGCGGCCGCCTGGCCGGCGACGCGCGACACGAGCACGCTCCCGAGGACCTGCGGGACGGGGCCTCCGTCGCGCGCTACGGCGCGCTCGTGCGCGGGCGGGTGGGGGGCTGGTTCGAGGGCGCGGGGCCCCGTGAGCTCACGCGGATCATCGACGGGCTCGATGGCCCGCGGCCGGGCCGAGAACTGCTCGAGCGGATCACCGACGAGGCGGCCGGGCACCTGCGCCTGCTCCGGGCGGCGCTGGAGCGCTCGGGCCGGGTCTCGTAGCCGCGTGAGCGGAGCGGATCCCCGGACCGGCGAGGCGCCGCTCACCTGCGCCCGCTGCCAGACGCCGAACCCGTCGAGCCATCGCTTCTGCGTGGAGTGCGGGCAGGCACTGCCGTCGTCCTGCCCCCGCTGCGGCTTCGGGCACGAGCCCGGGGCGCGCTTCTGCGGCGGCTGCGGCCAGCCGATCGCGGTCGCCGGCCCGATGGCCGATCGCTTCGCGTCGCCGGACGCCTACACCCCGCCGCATCTGGCCGAGAAGATCCGGACCGCGCGTGGGACGCTGGAGGGTGAGCGCAAGCAGGTGACGGTGCTCTTCGCGGACATGAAGGGCTCGCTCGAGCTGCTCGCCGACCGCGATCCGGAGGACGCGCGCCGCATGCTGGACCCGGTGCTGGCGCTCATGATGGAGGCGGTCCACCGCTACGAGGGTACCGTCAACCAGGTGCTGGGCGATGGGATCATGGCGATCTTCGGCGCGCCGGTCGCCCACGAGAACCACGCGGTGCGCGCCGCCTATGCGGCCCTGCGGATGCACGCGGGCGTGAGCGGCCTGGCCCGCGAACTCCGTCGCGTGGAGGGGCTCGACGTGCAGATCCGCATCGGGCTCAACTCCGGCGAGGTGGTCGTGCGCTCGATCGGCAGCGACCTGCACATGGAGTACACCGCGGTCGGGCAGACCACGTACCTGGCCGCCCAGATGGAGCGGCTCGTTCGACCCGGCGCGACGCTCATCACCGCGGAGACGCGGCGGCTGGCCGAGGGGTACATCGCGGTGACGTCGCTCGGCCCGGTACCGGTGCGCGGCCTCGCCGGGCCGATCGAGGTGTACGAGCTGACCGGGCCCGGCCCGGCGCGCTACCGCCTGCAGGCCGCCGCCGTGCGCGGGCTCTCCCGCTTCGTCGGCCGCGAGAGCGAGGTGGCCCTGCTACGGCAGGCCCTCGAGCGGGCCCGGGCCGGCCAGGGGCGGATGGTGGCCCTGGCCGGCGAGCCCGGCGCCGGCAAGTCCCGCGTCATCCGCGAGTTCACGGAGGGGCCGTGGATCGCGGGCGCGCTCGTGCTCGAGGGCCGCCCGATCGCGTACCGGGCGACGCCGTCGTGGCTCCCGGTGATCGAGGCGCTGCGGCGCTACTTCCAGGTGGAGCCGCGGGACGACGCGCGAGTCATCCGGGAGAAGATCGCCGGCAAGGTGGTGGCCCTCGACCCGGCGCTCGAGCCGACCATCCCCGCGCTCCACGCGCTCGCCGATCTCGAGCCGGAGGATCCGACGTGGCGGCAGCTCGATCCGCCGCAGCGCCGGCGCCGCATCCAGGACGCGGTGCGGAACCTGCTGCTCGCGGAGACCCGGCGGCAGCCGGTGGTGCTGATCGTCGAGGACCTGCAGCGCATCGACGAGGAAACAAAGGCCCTGGTCGATGGCCTCGTGGATCGGCTGCCCGGCACCCGCCTGCTGATCCTGGCCTCGTACCGGCCGGAGCACCAGCACGCCTGGGGCAGCCGACCCGGGTACGCGCAGATCCGGATCGATCCGTTCCCACCCGCGATCGCCCGCACGCTGCTCGATACGCTCCTCGGCCTCGATCCGGGCCTGGAGCCGCTCAAGGCGGTGCTGGTGGCGCGCACCGACGGCAACCCGCTCTTCCTCGAGGAGAGCGTGCGGGCCCTGGTCGAGACCCAGGCCCTGCTCGGCGAGCCCGGCGCGTGGCGGCTCGCCAAGCCGCTCGAGACCATCCAGGTGCCGGGCAGCGTGCAGGCGGTGCTGGCCGCGCGCATCGACGGCCTGAGCGCCCTGGCCAAGCACGTGCTGCAGTCCGCGTCGGTGATCGGCCGGGACGTGCCGCTCCCGGTCCTCGAGGCCATCGCGGACCTGCCCGAGGACGTGCTGCGCGCCGGGCTCACGCAGCTCCAGGCGGGCGAGCTGCTCTACGAGGCGAGCTTCTTCCCCGAGGTGGAGTACACGTTCAAGCACACGCTCACCCACGAGGTGGCCTACGGCAGCCTGCTGCACGAGACGCGGCGGGCTCTGCACGCCCGCATCGTCGACGTGACCGAGGCGCTCTATCCGGGTCGACTGGGCGAGCACGTCGAGCGTCTGGCCTTCCACGCCCTCCGCGGCGGCCTGCGCGACCGGGCGGTGGAATTCCTGCGCCAGGCCGGGCTCCGGGCGGCCGCCCGCTCGGCGCACCGTGAGGCGGTGAGCTTCTTCGAGCAGGCGCTCGAGATCCTCGAGGCCGACGGCCCGCGCGAGGCCGCGCTGCCGACCGCGATCGACCTGGTCTTCGACCTGCGCGCCTCGCTGGCGCCGCTCGGAGAGTTCACCCGCACGCTGGCTCACCTGCGTCGCGCCGAGGCGCGCGCGGAGACGCTCGGCGACCGCCGGCGGCTCGGCTGGGTGTCCGCCTACCTCACCCAGTCGTACTACACGCTGGGCGAGCAGGCCGCCGCCATCCGCTCCGCGGAGCGCGCGCTCGGGATCGGGGCCGAGCTCGGCGATCGCCCGCTCCAGATCGCCGCGTCCTTCGGCCTCGGGCAGGCCCATCACGTGCTCGGCGTCTACCCCGCGGCCCAGCGGCATCTGCGGAGCGCGGTGGCGGCGGTGGAGGGCGAGCTGGTCCGCGAGCGCTGGGGCATGGCCGGCCTCGTGTCGGTGGCCGCGCGCATCTGGCTCGCCGCCTCGCTGGCCGAGGTGGGCGAGTTCGCCGAGGCGCTCGAGTGCATCCACGCCGGGCTGGGCGTGGCGGAGGCCGCCGACCATCCATGGAGCATCGCGGGGAGCCTGATGACCCTCGGCTTCGCCCACCTGAGCCGCGGGCATCTCGAGGCCGCCATCCCGGTGGTCGACCGCGGCATCTCCTTCTCGCGGGAGATGGACCTGACCGCCTGGCTGCCCATGCTCCTCTGCGTTCGCGGCGCCGCCGACGTCCGCGGCGGGCGCGTGGCCGAGGGCGTGCTGCTGATGGAGGAGGGTGTCGGCCGCGCGGCGACCTTGCGCATCCTGAGCCGGCAGGCCCTCCGCCTGAGCTGGCTCGCCGAGGGATACCGGCTGGCCGGGCGCGCCGAGGAGGCGGTGACCACCGCGCACGAAGCACATCGGCTCGCTACCGAGCACGAGGAGCGGGGCTACGCGGCGGGCGCGCTCCGCATGCTGGGCGAGGCCACCGCGACGGCGGACCCGGTCGGGGCCGCGCGGCACTGCGCCAGCGCGCTCGAGGGCGCTCAGGCCCTCGGGATGCGCCCGCTCGAGGCTCTGTGCCGCCTCGACCTGGGCATGCTGGCCGCGCGCGCGGGCCTCCGCGACGAGGCGCGCGACCACCTGACCGCCGCGGTCCGCATGCTGCGCGCCATGGACATGCGCCACTGGCTCCCGAGCGCGGAGTCCGCGCTGGCCGCGCTCTAGCCCGAGGACGGACAACGCGCGAGGCGGACGGGTCCTGTCGACGCGGGCGGCTCCCGCGCGGCCGGCTCCGTCACCCACGTCGCCACCCGTCCGGTCTTGGTCGAGCCCGCCCGCGAGGAGCTGAGTCGTGGCTCAGGCTAGAGTGGGGGCGCTTGGCGTACGAGGCGGAAGCCGTAGTCGGAGTAGCGCAGGTCGGGAGGCAGCGAGGAGCGGTGGGCCACCAGGCTCCACGGGTCCTGGTGCCGCCACGCGCCGCCGCGGGACACCCGGCGGGTCCCCGTCTCCGGGCCGCGGGGGTCGCGCTCGGGCGACCGCGCGTAGTAGGTCCCGTCCTCCCAGTCGAGACACCACTCGTGACAGACGCCCGACAGCGCGAGCAGCCCGAGCGGGTTGGCCGGTGTGTCGGCCGGGCGCGGCGGTCGATCGAAGCCGGCCAGGGTCGGCCGCGCCTCGCCCCAGGGGAATCGCGCGCCGTCGAGGCCGCCGCGCGCGGCCTTCTCCCATTCGGCCTCGGACGGCAGCCTCACCCGAGCACCGGCGCGCGCGGACCGCCACCGGCAGTAGTCGGTCGCGTCGACCCAGCTCACGCCCACCACCGGCTGCTCCGGATCGGAGAAGCGGGGATCCTCCCACCACGCGGGCGGGATCGCGCCCGTCTCGGCCAGGAACGGGGCGTAGTCACGGTTGGTCACGGGCGCCCGGGCGATCGCGAAGGCGTCGAGCCAGACCCGATGGCGAGGGCGCTCGCCCGGATGTCCCTCCTCCCAGCCCATCTGGAACCAGCCGGCGGGGACCTCCACCAAGTCCACGCGGTCGAGTATAATCGGCGCCACCATGGAATTCGCGGAGCGGATGTCCCGTCTCGGTACCGAATCGGCGTTCGAGGTGCTGGCGCGCGCCAAGGCCCTCGAGCGGCAGGGCAAGGAGATCATCCACCTCGAGATCGGCGAGCCGGACTTCGACACGCCGAAGCACATCCGCGAGGCGGCCAAGCGGGCGCTCGACAGCGGGGCCACCCACTACGGCCCCGCCGCGGGGCTGCCCGAGCTGCGCGAGGCGATCGTCAAGGACGTGGAGGGCACCCGCAGCATTCCGGTCACCGCGGACGAGATCGTGGTGACCCCGGGCGCGAAGCCGATCATGTACTTCGTGATCACCGCGCTGGTCAACCCGGGCGACGAGGTGGTGCACCCGAATCCCGGGTTCCCCATCTACGAATCGGTGATCAACTTCGTCGGCGGCAAGCCGGTGCCGATCCCGCTGCGGGAGGAGAGCGGCTTCGGCTTCGATCTCGACGTGCTCGAGAAGAGCGTCTCGCGCAAGACCAAGCTGATCATCATCAACTCGCCGCAGAATCCGACCGGTGGCGTGCTGGAGGTCGACCAGCTCGGCCGCATCGCCGAGATCGCCAAGACCTACCGCATCCCGGTGCTCGCCGACGAGATCTACAAGGCGTTCCTCTACGAGGGCGAGTTCGCGTCGATCACCCGCTTCCCGGGCATGAAGGACCTGGTCATCATCCTCGACGGCTTCTCCAAGGCCTACGCGATGACCGGCTGGCGTCTCGGCTACGGAGTGATGCCGGTGGCGCTCGCCGAGCACGTGACGCGGCTCATGGTGAACTCCAACTCGTGCACCGCCTCCTTCACCCAGCTCGCGGGCATCGCGGCGCTCCAGGGGGACCAGACGCCGGTGACCGAGATGGTGGCCGAGTTCAAGCGGCGGCGCGACGTGCTGGTGGCGGGGCTCAACCGCCTGCCCGGCGTCTCCTGCCGCTCGCCGCGCGGCGCCTTCTACGTCTTCCCCAACGTGAAGGCGCTCAAGCGCCCCTCCGCCGAGATCGCGGAGGCGCTGCTGCAGGAGGCGGGAGTGGCGGTGCTCGGCGGCTCCGCGTTCGGCCAGTACGGTGAGGGATACCTGCGCCTGTCGTACGCCAGCTCGGAGGCCAACCTCAGGAAGGCGCTCGAGCGCATGGAGCCGGTCCTCCGGCGACTGGCGGGAGGCTAGCCGCGCGCCCGGTCGGAGGCGGCGTGGCCTACGACGTCAAGGCGGTGAAGCAGCAGTGGGAGGGCCACGAGACGCCGCTCGTCTGGGGCCGCTACCCGGTGGAGCACGATCCGATCCGTCGACACTGCCACATGCTGGACGACACCAATCCGCGCTTCCTGGAGGACGGGGACTGCCCGCCGGTGATGGTCGACTTCTTCGCCTCGCTCGGTCCGTGGCCGCCCGCCGACTACGACATCTTCCCGCTGGTCGCGCGCATTCCCACTCCGGGAGACCGCCTCATCAACCTGAACCAGGAGTTCGAGTGGTTCCTGCCGGTGCGGGTGGGGGACCGGCTCGGCGCCCGGCACAGGGTGGTCTCGGTGCACCAGCGGGGGACCAAGCTCGACCCGCTGTCGGTCTGGATCAAGACCGAGACGACCGTCGTCAACCAGCGGCAGGAGGTGGTGGCGGTGCGCTCGAACCAGATCCTGGTGCACCGCACGCCCGAGGAGATCGCGGCGGGGTCGATGCGGGCATGAGAGCGGCGGCGCGCTGCTGGGACGACGTGCGCGAGGGCGAGGAGCTGCCGGGGTTCTCGCTCGAGCTGACCGTCACGCGCATGGTGCTCCAGGTCTCGGGAACGCAGGACGTCTATCCCGTCCATCACGACCAGGCGTTCGCCCGGAGCGCGGGGCACGCCGACATCTTCGTCAACACCGCGTTCATCCGCGGCTGCCTGTGCCGGGTCCTGACCGACTGGATGGGGGCGGGCGGCTTCCTCCGCTCGCTGCGCTTCCAGATGCGGAGGCCGAACCTGGTGGGCGAGACCATCGCGGTGCGCGGGCGGGTGAAGAAGAAGAGGCCGGAGGGGCTCGTGGATCTCGAGGTGTGGATCGAGGGCGCGGAGGGCGTCACCGTCCCCGCCACCGCCACCGTGACCCTGCCGGCGCGCGCCTGAGCCGTCGTGCCCACCGTCGCCGACCTGATCGTCGAGGGCCTCGCGCGGGCCGAGGTGCCCCGCCTCTTCGGCGTGCCGGGCGGGGGATCGAACCTGGAGGTGCTCGAGGCGGCGCGCAGCCGGGGCCTGCCCTTCGTGCTCTGCCACCAGGAGTGGGCGGCGTGCATCATGGCCGCGGTCACCGGCGAGCTCACGGGCCGGCCGGGCGTGGTGGTGTCCACGCTCGGGCCCGGGGTGACCGCCAGCGCGACCGGGCTGGCCCACGCGCGGCTCGACCGCTCCCCGCTGGTCTACATCAGCGACCGGCATCCGGCGGGCGTCCTCGAGTTCGCGACGCACCAGTATCTCGACCACGGCGCGCACCTGGCGCCGATCACCAAGGGCAGCATCACGGTGGGTGCGGACTCGGCCGCCCACTGGGTGGCCCACGCGGTGCGTCTCGCGCTGGCCGAGCCGCGGGGCCCCGTGCATCTCGACCTGCCCGCGGACGTGGCGGGCCGGAGCGCGGTGCCGGCGGCCACCTCGCTGGCCCCGACCCCGCCGGCGACCCTCGACGGCGATCTGGTCGAGCGCGCGGCCGAGATGATCCGCGCGGCCCGGCGGCCGCTCGTGCTCGCTGGCCTCGGCTGCCGGGCCGCGGACGCCAAGTGGCTGCGCGCGTTCGCGGAAGCGCTGCCCGCCCCGGTGCTGACCACCTACAAGGCCAAGGGCGCGATCCCGGACCCGCACCCGCTCGCGCTCGGCATCTTCACCGGCGGGGCCCTCGAGGAGCCGCTGGTCGCGCGCGCGGATCTCATCATCGCCTTCGGTCTCGACACGGTGGAGCTGATCCCGCGCCGCTGGTCCTACACCGCGCCGGTGCTGAGCCTGACCCGCTGCGCGGCCGCCGATCCCGGACTGCGCGCGCCGGGCGGCGGCGCCTACTTCACGCCCGCGCTGGAGGTCGTGGGGGAGCCGGGCGCGATCCTCGAGGATCTCGCGCCCCGGATCATGGGGCGCGGCGCGCGGGCGGACTGGGACGTGGCCGAGGTGGACCGCATCCGCCGTGAGCGCCTCGCGGCCCTCGAGGTCCCGGTGCCCGGGCTGGCCCCCCATCGCGTGGCCCAGATGACCCGCGAGCTGACCGCGGCGGGCAGCATCGCCACCGTGGACGCCGGCGCCCACATGTTCCAGGCCACCACGTACTGGCAGGCGCTCGAGCCCGGCGAGCTGCTGATCTCGAACGGCCTGGCCACCATGGGGTTCGCGCTGCCCGCCGCGATCGCGGCACAGCTCGTCCATCCCAACCGTCGGGTGATCTGTTTCACCGGCGACGGCGGGCTCATGATGGTCGCGGCGGAGCTCGAGACGGTGGCGCGACTGCGGCTGCCCATCGTCATCGTGGTGTTCAACGACGAGGCGCTCTCGCTGATCGAGGTCAAGCAGGAGCAGAAGGGCTTCGAGGGCGTCTCGATGCGCTACGCGGGTCCCGATCTGCGCGCGCTGGCCCGCGCCTTCGGCCTGCGTGCGTTCACCGCGACCGACGAGGTCACGCTCAACGCGGCGCTGATCGGGGCGCAGACCGCGCCCGGCGCGGCCCTGATCGACGCGCGCATCGATCCGTCCGGCTACCGCCGGATGCTCGAAATCGTCCGCGGCGCCCCGAAGTAAGCCGGTATACTCCGGGGCATGGGCTTCCTCCAGGCGCGCGACGAGGCGGCGGTCAAGAAGGAGTTCGAGCGCATCGGGGGCCCGGTGAAGCTGACCGTGTTCGCCTCCGAGCTGGGCGGCGAGAACAACACCCAGACCGTGGCCCTGATCCGCGAGGTCGTGGCGCTCTCCGATCAGCTATCGGTCACCGTGCTGAACCCTCACATCGATCGCGAGCAGGCGGAGGCCTACGGGGTAACCGAGTCGCCGGTGGTGGTGGTGGAGGGCGCGCGGGACTACGGCATCCGCTTCCTCGGCATCCCCGCCGGCTACGAGTTCTCGAACCTGATCGACTCGATCGTCGCGGTGTCCAGCGGGGAGGCGGGCCTGACCGAGGAGACCAAGGCCGCGCTGGCCGGGCTCACCGAGGACGTCACGATCAAGGTCTTCGCGACCCCCACCTGACCGCACTGTCCCCGGGCCGTGCGCCTGGCGCAGCACATGGCGATCGCCTCTCCGCGGGTCCGCGCCGAGTGCATCGAGGCCACCGAGTTCCCGGAGCTGTCCCAGCGCTACCAGGTGATGGCGGTTCCCAAGGTCGTCATCAACGATCGGGTCGGCTTCGAGGGCGCGCTGCCCGAGCGGGACTTCCTGGGCGCGGTGATGCGGGCGGTGGACGGCGGGGAGAAGGCGGAGGCCTAGACGATGGAGGCCGCCCTCGTCGTCGTCGGCCTGCTGATCGGCTGGTTCGCGCTGAACCGCTGGGTGCTCCCGCGCTTCGGCATCCAGACGTGAGCCGCGCCCGGGGCCTGCTCCCGTGAGGAGCAGGAGGCGAAGGACCGCCAGGGCCGCGCGTAGCTCTCGCGGTCGCCGGTGCCGACCGATCTCGTGTTCACCTACGGGACGCTGATGCGGGGCTTCCGCCTGCATCGGCTCCTCGATGGGCGCGCGGCCTACCTGGGGCGCGGGCAGGTGGCCGGGCGCATCGTCGACCTCGGCTCGTACCCGGGCGCGGTGCCGGACCCGGGCGGCCGCCTCCACGGCGAGATCTATCGCGTCGCCGATCCCGCGCTGTGGGGGGCGCTGGACTCGGCGGAGGGACCCCAGTATCATCGCCGGGAGGTCGCCGTCCGGAGCGGAGACGGCCGCGAGCTGGCCGCGTGCATCTACTGGTACGTGGGCCCACTCGACCGCGGCGTGCCGATCCCGGGGGGCGACTACCGGGCCCACGCGCCCGCGACGTCCATCTATCACCAGCCGAGCCCGTAGGAGGAGTCCGATGCCCGTCGAGGCCGCGCAGCTCATCAAGGACGACCAGGATCACCTGATCCACCCGCTGCACCACCCGAGCGACCACCTGGAGCCGATGGTCTACGTCCGAGGCCGCGGCGCGGTGCTGACCGACGTCCAGGGCCGCGAGTACATCGACGGGCTGGCCGGCCTCTGGAACGTCAACGTGGGCCACGGGCGGGCGGAGCTGGCGGATGCGGCGGCCGCGCAGATGCGCGAGCTGGCCTACTACTCGGCCTACTCCGGCTCGACCAACATCCCGGCCATCCAGCTCGCGTCCAAGCTGATGACCATCGCCTACCCGAACATGCAGGGCGTCTTCTTCACCTCGGGCGGCGCGGAGTCCAACGAGTCGGCGTTCAAGACCGCGCGCTTCTACTGGAAGACCAAGGGCAAGCCCGACAAGGTGAAGGTCATCGCGCGCGCGCTCGCCTATCACGGCGTGACGCTGCAGGCGATGAGCGCCACCGGCATGTCGCCCTACTGGAAGATGTTCGAGCCGCGGGTACCGGGCTTCGTGCACATCCCGACGTGCTATCCCTACCGGCAGGAGGGCGCCAAGCCCGGGGAGACCGCGGGCCAGACTGCGGCGCGGCTGCTGGAGGAGGCCATCCTCCGCGAGGGCCCCGACACGGTGGCGGCCTTCATCGCCGAGCCGATCCACGGGGGCGGCGGCGTGCTCTACCCCACCGACGACTACTTCCCGCTCGTGCGCAAGATCTGCGACAAGCACAACGTGCTCTTCATCGCCGACGAGGTGATCACCGGGTTCTGCCGCACCGGCAAGTGGTTCGCGCTCGAGCACTGGAACGTGCTGCCCGACATCGTCTCCTTCGCCAAGGGCGTGTCCTCGGGCTATCTCCCGCTCGGCGGCATCATGGTCTCGAAGACGATCAAGCAGGCGATGGACGAGGTGAAGCCCGAGGACAAGTGGATGCACGCCTACACCTACTCGGGGCATCCGACCTGCTGCGCGGTCGGGCTCAAGAACCTCGAGATCATGGAGCGCGAGCGGCTCTGGGAGCGCGCGGCGGCCATGGGCACGCGCCTGCACAGGGGGCTCCAGCAGGCGCTGGGCGATCACAAGCACGTGGGCGACATCCGCGGCGGCAAGGGGCTGCTCGCCGCCGTCGAGCTGGTCGAGGACCGCGGGACGAAGGCGCCGTTCGGCGCCGACAAGAAGGTGGGCCCGCGCGTGCTGGCCGAGATGACCAAGCGCGGGGTCATCACCCGCGCCCGCCTGGAGCACATCTTCTTCGCGCCGCCGCTGATCGTCAGCGAGGAGCAGGTCGACCGCCTCGTCTCGGTGACCCGCGACGCCATCAAGGCCGTCACCGGGGTCTGACCCACTCTCCCTCTCCCCCTTTCCAAGGGGGAGAGGGCAGGGTGAGGGGGATCTCCGATCGGGAGACCCCTAGGGCTTCCCCGGCACCACCCACAGGTACAGCGTGTGGGTGCCCTGGTTGCTCGTCACCTGGAGCGTCTGTGTCGGCGCCCAGTCCCCCATGTCGAAGCTGTGGGAGACGACCCGGGACCCCGGCCGGAGCTCGCTCAGCAGCTTGGGCCGGAGCCGCCGGTTGAGATCTGGGGAGAGGTAGAGGGTGACAACCGTGGCATCTCTGAGGTCGGCCTTGAAGAGATCGTCCTGGCGAAAGGTGACTCGATCGGCCAGGCCGAGCCGGCGTGCGCGGTCGGTGGCCTCCGCGACCAGGGCCGGATCGATCTCGAAGCCCACCCCGCGTGCCCCGCGGTCCTGTGCCGCCGCGATGACGATCCGGCCGTCACCCGAGCCCAGATCGTAGACGACGTCATGGGCGGTTACCGCAGCGAGCCTCAGCATCTCGTTCACCACGACCAGCGGCGTCCTGACGTCGGGCACCTCTTGACCGGGCACATGCGAGCAGGCCGCCGCCGTCGCCAGCAGGAGCGCGATCACGATCGACGGTCGGCCCATGGCGGGCCATTCTAGCGCAACGGTCTGAAGGCTCTCGGGTTGCTTGCCTTGTAGCTCGTCTTGTGTTTAGTATTTTCCATGGACCGAGCCCAACGGTTCAGGATCCTGGCCGAGGCCGCGGCGGACGACCGGGAAACCGGCTTGCCGGCCCGGGCTCGCCTCAACGAGGGGCCGGTCGGCATCCGCCCCGTGCGCCTTCCCGGTGGCGGGTCGACGACGCTCATGCGCGTCATGCAAACCAACGCCTGCTCGCTCTCCTGCGGCTATTGCCCGACGTTCTGCGGAGGACGCGTGAAGCGCACCGCCCTCTCCCCGGAGGAGGTCGCCCGGACCTTCATGGAGTCCCACCGCGCCGGAGTGGCCCAGGGGCTGTTCCTCACGTCGGGGGTTCCGGGGCGCGCCCCGCGGGCGGTGGACCGGATGCTCGCGGCCATCGAGATCCTGAGAAAGCGCGAGGGCTTCGGCGGCTACGTGCACATCAAGATGCTGCCGGGCGCGGAGCGCGACCAGGTCGTCGAGGCGACCCGGCTCGCCACGCGCGTGTCGGTGAACCTCGAGGGCCCCAACGACGCGGTGGTGCGCGGCCTGGCCCGCGAGAAGGACTACTCGGGCGACCTGCTCCCGACCCTGATGCTGGCCGGCCGCCTCTCGCGCGAGGCGCGCCTCGAGGGTCGGCCCGGCATCGCGGCGGCGGGGACGACGACGCAGTTCGTGGTGGGCGCCCAGGGTGAGCGCGATCGCGAGATCCTGACCGTCGTCGGTGGCCTCGAGCGCAGGGGGCTGCTCCACCACGCCCACTTCAGCGCGTTCCAGCCGGTCGAGGGGACGCCGATGGAAGGGCTGCCACCCACGCCGGCCGCGCGCGAGTGGCGCCTCTACCAGGCCGAGCACCTGCTCCGTCAATATGGCTTCCGCGTGGAGGAGCTGGTCTTCGATGGCGACGGCAACCTGGCCCTCGAGCACGATCCGAAGACGGCGTGGGCCCTGGCCCACGTGGAGCGCTTTCCGGTGGCGCTCGAGCGAGCCCCCTACGAGCTGTTGCTGCGCGTGCCGGGCATCGGCCCCACCGCGGCCCGGCGGCTGGTCGCGGAGCGCCGACGCACGCTGCCGCGCGATGGGCAGGACCTCCGCCGCCTGGGCGTGGACGCGACCCGCGCCGGCTACTTCCTCACGCTGCGGGGTCGGCGGGTGCGGGCCGCGCTCCCCGCGGAGCAGCTTCGCCTGTTCGCACCGGGCGGGCATCTCACGCAGGGACCCTGGCGGACCGCGGTGCCCCCATGCGCCTACCGTTGAGCCCGCAGGAGTACAATGGCGGCCGATGGACCCGAGACTCGAGGAGCCCCAGGCCCCGGTCGACCGCGCTCGCGCGGTCCTGATCTACGACGGGAGCTGCGGCCTGTGCCGGGGGGGCGTCTCGTGGATCTCCCGCCGGGCCGTCCGCGGCCACCTCGAGTTCCTGCCCTGCCAGGCGGCCGAGCGTCGCGCCCGCTACCCGTGGATGGACGAGCGCACCTGTCTCGAGGCCATGCAACTCATCCTGCCGGACGGGAGATTGCTCGCCGGGGACGCCGCGATTCCCGAGATCCTCCGCCGGATGCGGGGCTGGCGCTGGCTGGCGTCGGCCTTCCGCCTGCCCGGCGTCGAGGGGCTGGGGCCGGTCCTCTACCGCTGGGTCGCGCGGCACCGCTACCAGATCTCCTGCATGCTCGGCCGTCCGCGGCGGTGACCCGCGTGGGCGCGCCGCGCCCCTCGATCAGCTCGCCAGGTCCACGCTGAGCCCGCGGCCGGCGGCCACCGCCTTCTCGTAGGCCGCGACCGCGGCCGCGACGTCCTCGATGGCGACGCCGCTGCTGTCGAAGATGGTGATCTCGTCGGCGGTCCGGCGCCCCGGCTTCTGTCCGGCCACCACGTGGGCCAGCTCCGCGTGCACCTGACCCAGCGAGACCACGCCGGCGGCGAGGGCGTGGTGCAGATCGCCGATGGCGGCGCACTGCTCGAGGCTGTCGACCACGATCGTCCCCGCCGCCATCAGGGCCGGTTCCAGCTCTTGCTTGTGCTCGTTGTCGGCGCCCACCGCGCCGACGAAGGTACCCGGCGCCACGTCGACGCGATGGAGCAGGGGCGTGCGCGAGGGCGTGCACGTGACCACGATGTCGCTGCCGGGCGCGACGTCCGCGACGCGGCCGGCCGCGCGCACCTCGATGCCGAGCTCCGCGGACATCTCCCCGGCGAAGCGCGCCGCGACGGCCGGATCGGCGTCGACCGCGTGGATGCGCGTGAGCGTCCGCACCCGGGTCAGCGCGGCGATCTGGATCCGGCCCTGGCGGCCGCAGCCGACGACGGTGGCGACCCGCGCGTCCGCGCGCGCCAGGTGCCGGGCGGCCACCGCGGTGGCCGCGCCGGTGCGCAGCGCGGTGATCTCCATCGAGTCGAGCAGGGCCAGGGGTCGGCCGTCCTCGCCGTCGGAGAGCACGACCACGCCCTGGATCGTCGGGAGCCCCCGCCGCGCCCCGTTGTCGGGGAAGTTGGCGTTGAGCTTGGCGGCCACGTAGAAGCGGGCGAGCCGGAGCCCGGCCGCCTTGACGTGGAAGCCGCCGCCCGGCACGTGCAGGGCGAGCACGCCGGGTCCGACCGCGCCGCCCCCGGCCTGGCGGGCGAATCCGGCCTCGACCGCGTCGATGCACTCGTCGAGGGTAAGGAGCGCCGCCACGTCGCCGCGGGTCAGGAGCAGGGTCATCGCGTCTCCACCTTCCGGATCGTCGCGTAGAGCATCACGTCGTAGAGGATCTTGAGCCCCCCGCCGAGGAAGAACGGCGCGGCCAGCGACACGCTGGCCATCACCCAGCCGGTGAGGGCGGGGCTCACCGACTGCGCGAGGGTGCGGCTCATGTTGGTGAGGCTCGCCGCGCCCTCCCGCTCGTGATCTTGCACCGCGAGCATGAGGAAGCTCTGGCGGGTGGGCACGTCCATCTGGGAGAGCAGGTGCCGGGCGAGCAGCAGGGTGACCGCGAGCGGCGCCGACGGCGCCAGCGCCACCCCGATCAGCAGCACGTTCGAGACCAGGTGCGAGAACACCATGGTGTTGACGAGCCCGAGTCGCGGGGCGAGCCGCGCGGCCAGTAGCAGGGAGAAGCCCGAGAGGATCTGCGCGCCGAAGAATGTCCAGCCGAGCGCGGCCAGGTCCATCCCGAAGCGGGTGTAGAACCAGTAGGCGATGAGAGTCTGGAGCACGAAGCCGCCGGCGAGCGAGTCGAGCGCGAAGAGCGCGGCGAGGCGGTGGACGAGGGGACGCGACGGCATCGCCGCCGCGGGCCGGGGACCGGCGACCCGGGCCGGGTCCGCGCGCATGAGGGCATAGGCCGCCATCTGCACGAGGCCGCCCAGGAGGAACACCGCGAACAGCACGCGCGGGGCGGCTCCCGCGCGTGCCACCGCGGCGGCCCCGAGCGCGGAGGCGCCGTAGCCGGCCAGGTTGTAGAGGCTGAGGGTGGTGGTCAGGCGCTCGCGCGACGTGGCGCGCGTGACCGCGACCTGCTCGAGGGTGAGGAACGGGCCGGTCTCGCCGGTGCCCACCGCCAGGTTGCCGATCATGGCGGCCGCGACGACGAGCCAGGGCTCTTCGGTGACGAGGAAGACGAGGGCGGAGACGATGATCAGGCCGCTCTGGGCCAGCAGCGCGGCCCGCGTCCCGTAGCGCTCGGCGGGGCGTCGGATCGCGAAGGTCATGGCCGCGCTCGCGAGCAGGGTGAGCGTGACGGCCACGCCGATCTGGCGGGCGTCCATCCCGCGCTCGGCCAGGTAGACCGGGAACAGCACGCCGAGAAAGCCGTAGCAGAAGGTGCGCGCCGTCTTGGCCACGAAGACCAGCCGGCCGTCAGCGGTCACGCGCGCGCGCTCCGGCAGTAGGCGTAGAGCGCGTCGTAGACCGGGAACTGCAGCGCCATGTTCTCGACGTCGTCGCGGGCGATCTCGCGGAAGCCGCTCGCCACCGCGTAGAGGCCCCAGGCCTCGGGGGCGAGATCGCGCGCGTCGGTGTCGGCGCCGCGCACGATCCGGGCGAGGGCCTGCAGCGCCGGATCGGCGAGACGATACTTGTCGAGGAACGCGTCGAAGGAGCACCGGTCGCCGTGGTGCCCGAGCTCCACGTCGGGAACGTCGAAGGGCAGGGCCTCCTCCCGTCGCGCGGTCTCCATCACCTCGGCCTCGGGGACGAAGAGGAACTCGGCCCCGGGGTCGATGAAGCGCTGGATCAGCCAGGGGCAGGCGATCCGGTCGACCCGGGCCTTCCGCCGCGTCACCCACTTCATGACCGTGCGCTCCCGGCGCGGGCGCACTCGTCGACGAGGCGCTCCAGGTGGCGCCGGATCACCGCGCGGGCCGCGGGCAGGTCGTCGCTCACCGCGGGCACGTCGGTCCACTGCTCGACCGCGGTCCCGGCCGGAGCGGTCTCGCCCAGGTCGCAGCCGAACGCCACGACCCGCGCGGCGGCCGCCACGTCGTCGCGCGTGAGCCGCCGCGGCGCCTGCTCACGCAGGTCGACGCCCTCGGCGAGCAGGGTGTGCAGCACTCCGGGCGCGATCACCGCGTCGGGCTCGGTGCCGGCCGAGGCCGCGGAAATGTCGAGGCCGCGCTCGGCGGCCATCCGTTGAAAGTCGGCGGCGGCGAGGATGCTCTTGGCCGCGCCGTGCAGGCAGACGAAGAGAACCGGACGATCCGTGGTCATCGTGTTTCCTCCTGTCGAAACTGGTCGAACTCGGTGACGCTGTCGGCCTTGGACCAGATCCCCACCCGGCCGGCGTCGGGGAACGTCTCGTCGCGGACGGCGAACAGGCGCCCGCCGTCGTAGGTGATCTCGAAGCGGTCCCCGGCGAAGTCGACGCGGAGCGTGTGCCAGGACCCGGTCGCCACCGGGATCTTCACTCCGTACGCCCCGGGCCGGGCGTCCACCGGGGTGAGGTCGGTGCGGCGGCCCTTCACGACCTTGTAGGCGACGACGTTGTCCTCGAGCGCGTTCGCGCGGGCGACGTAATAGTTGTCCGCGTCTCGCCACCGCCAGACCACGCCGCCGGCCCGATCCTCGCGTCCCGCCACCGGCTTGAATCGAGCCTCCACCCAGCCGTCGCGGTACGGCACGTGCTCGTGCACCGCCCAGCCGAAGGCGGCCCCGCCCTCGTAGGTGAGGGTCTCGCCGTGGCGGCTCCAGCGCGCGCTGCCGCGGCCGGTCTGCCCGGTGAGCCAGCCGCCCGCGGTGTGCGCGGGCGTCACCGCGGCCATCACGAGAGCCGCCGCGGCGGCGAGGAGTCGCGACGGCCTCACGGCGCGCCCCGCAGCCAGAAGATCAGGAAGCCGACGACCCCGGCCCCGGCGATCAGGATCGGCTCCGGCACCTTGAATCGCCACAGCAGGCCGAACGCGCCGAGCGCGAGCAGGGCGGTCGGCACGTCGAAGATGGCGCGCCGGCCCAGCACGAAGCAGGCGCCCGCGATGGCGCCGGCGGCGGCCGCGGTGACCCCGCCGACGAAGGCCTTGACCTGCGGGTTGCCGCTGAGCCGGTCGAACCAGGGATATGGGATCACGACGAAGAGATAGGTCGGCAGGAACACGCCGACCGCAGCCGCGGTCCCGCCCGCGAGCCCGCCCACGAGGTATCCGATGAAGGCCACCGTGATCACGACGGGCCCGGGCGTCAGCATGGCCACCGCGACCGCATCGAGGAACTGCTTGTCGGTGAGCCACCCGTGCTCCTGGACGACCCCGCCGTAGAGGAACGGCACGATCGCGAGGCCGCTGCCGAAGACGAATGCGCCCGCTTTCGTGAAGAACCACAGAATCTGGCCGAGCCCGCCCACCGTGACCGGCGCGGCGAGCCCGGTGAGCAGGAGCAGCGGCCAGCCGATCGCGGGCAGGCCGCGGGTGGATCCGGCCCACGCGCGCAACCGTCGAGGCGGCGCCTGGACGAGCAGCACCACGACGCCGCACAGGATGAACAGGCTGCCGACCTCGGTCCTGGTCCAGGCGGTGACCGCCGCCATGAAGGCGGCCACCGCCCAGAGGAGACGATCGACGCCCATGGTGAGGCGCAGGAGCTTCCACGCCGAGCGGACGATGATGCCGATCACCGCCGCGCCGACGCCGTAGAACGCGGCCTGCATCCAGCCGAGCCCGCCGTAGCCCACGTAGAGGGCGCCCAGCGCCAGGGTCATGAGGAACGAGGGGAGGATGAACGCCAGGCCGATCAGCGTCGCCCCCACCGCGCGGCCGTGGACGTAGCCCAGGCACATCGCCAGTTGCGCGGCCAGGGGACCCGGCGCGAGCTGGGAGAGGGCCAGGCCCTTCATGTAGTCGTCCTTGCTGAACCAGCGTCGCCGCTCGACCAGGTCGCGCTGCATGTAGCCGATGAGCGCCACCGGCCCACCGAAGCCCAGGCTGCCCAGGTAGAGGAAGTAGCGCATCAGCCCCCACGTGGTCCGAGGGTCGGTCATGCTCGCTCTCCGATGGTCGCGTACAGGCCGTCGAACAGGGTGACGCCGTGGGCCAGGGCCTCGTGGTCGTCCTTGATCGCGCTCAGCAGCGCGCGCATGGTCAGGTCGATGCCGCGGGCTTCCTCGCGCGCGTACTTGCCGTCCTTCAGGTCGGCCTCGTGGACGATCTCGGCGAGGATGGCGAGCTTGCGGTCGCGCAGGCCGGTGCGCCGCAGGAGTGTCTCGAAGGTGCAGTCCTCGCCGTGGTGCCCGAAGTCCACGCCCGCCATATCGAACGGGATGGCGTCGCCCGGGATCTGGTCGGGCGCGGCGAAGACGAACTCGGCTTCCGGGTCCACGAAGCGCTTGATGAGCCAGGCCGACGCGATGCGATCGACGTGAGGCCGCGGACGGGTGACCCACCGGCGGCCCCGCAGCGCCGCGAGATCGAGCGGGGGCGCCGCTCCCGCCGGCCGGGCGGGCGCGGTGGCGGCGCGCTGCTCCACCGCTTCGCGTGCGCGCTCGACCTCGCGGCGCGCGGGCGCCTCGAAGAAGTCGATCTCCCCGATTCGATCCATCTCGCGCGCGAGCCGCGTGAGCTCGTCGGCCAACCGCGGGCGGCGGCCCTTGAGCAGCTTGCGGTAGCGATCGGCGAGGTTGGCGTAGTCCTGGGTGCGGGCGTCCTGGAAGAGGCGCACGACGTCGGCCTCCGACATGTTCTCGATCCGGTCGATGCGGAGGAGGGTGGCCTCGCCGCCGTCCCGCTGGATCTCCTGCGCGAGCCACAGGAACTGCTCGTAGCGGTCGGCCGAGTCGGGCAGGAGATAGGCCCCGCTCTTGAGGGGCACGGCGCCCAGCACGCGCAGGCGACGCCACGCACGCACCCGCAGGCTCGAGGGGCGGGGCGGCAGGCTCAGCAGCAGGAGAATCCAGGTGTGCAACATGTGTTGCTGATGGTATGCCGTCTGTTTCAGGTTGTCAAGGGTTCTGGAACGGCCCGGGTTGACAGGATACATCCTCATATGTTTAGTATATGAGTCCAACGGGAGGTGCAGGGATGAACCACTTCGAGAGACTGCTACAGGACGATCTGAACCGCCTGGTCGATCGAATCGCCGCGCGCGCGGGAGATGACAGCGCCGCGGGGCTGAGGTCGGATCTCAGGACGCGCATCGAGCGCTCGGAGGACCGTCTGACGGTGCTCCGCACAGCGCTGCTCGATGGTTACGCCGAGTGGGCCCGGGCGATCGAGGAGTGCGAGGATCTCTGGGCGCTGGCCGGCCTCAGGCGCGAGGCCCCGGAGGCGACAGGGCAGCTCCGCGCGGCCTGAGCGCTAGGGCGACCGCTCAGGCCTGGCCGAAGAGCCGCCGGAGCCAGCCGCCGGGCCTGGCCGGGTCAGCCAGGCGCTCCTGGGCGTCTTCCTGCTGGTAGCGCTCGAAGCGTTGCCAGTAGTCCGGCAGCTGGCGCGCCAGGAAGACCTGGCCGGCCAGCGGCCGCGCCGCCTCGTCCGCCACCGCGGCCTCGGCCTGGTCGTGGCGCGGCCGCAGCTCGACGGGCAGCTCGGCGAGGAAGCGCTCGCGCAGCCGGATCAGCAGGGCCCGGGCGGTGCTCTCGAACTCGGCGCGGTCGGCCGCACTGGTGCTCTCCGGGGCCGGCCGCCCCGCCTGGGCGCGCGTGTCGACCATCAGCTTGAGGGCCGCCATCTCGATCGCCTCGTCGATGCGCTCGCGGAGCTGGGCCTCGATGCGCTCGAGCAGGCCCCGGGCGTCGCCGTGCTGGTGGGGGAAGGCGCCCCGGTGCGGCCACTCGCTCATGAGTGGCCGAGCATCCGCCGGAGCCCGGCCGCCAGCGGCTCGGGCTCGAGCCCGAGATCGGCGAAGAAGCGCGACGGATCGGTGACGCTCTCCTCCTCCAGCATCGTGAGCTGGTCCGAGGAGACCGGGTAGAACGGTAGCCACTCGAGCCCGCGGGTCACGAGGCGCACCGGACCCAGCGGGACGTGGAGCTTCCGGGCGCGGGCACGCCCGAGCGCGCGGGCGATCTCGTCGAGCAGGTCCACGAAGGCGTACGGCGCGGGGCCCGCCGCCTCGTACGTCTGCCGCACGGTCGCGGGCGTCCGGATCGCGCGGGCGAAGCCTTCGGCGACCTGCTCCACCGGGATCGGCTGGAGCCGGTACCGACCGTTTCCCAGCACCGGCACGAAGGGAAGACGCTTGATCACCCGAGCCAGGACCGACACGAAGGCGTCACCCCGCCCGAAGATGATCGACGGGCGGAAGATGGTCCAGTCGAGACCGCTCGCCCGGACGGCCTCCTCGGCTTCCCACTTGGTCCGGTGGTAGCGGGCGCGGGCACCCGGACGCGTGCCGAGCGCGCTCATCTGCACGTAGCGCGGGACCCCGGCCTTGCGCGCGAGCTCGAGCATGTTCCGGGTCGCCTGCGCGTGCAGGCGGTCGAAGGTGACGCCCCGGCTCGGCTGCTCGCGGATGATGCCGACGAGATGGACGATGGCGGCACAGCCCTCGACGCTCGGCGCGAGGCCGTCGGGCTCGAGCACGTCGCCCGGGACGCGGTCGATCGAGGCGAAGCCCTTGAGATCGTGCTCGGAGCCCGGCCGCACCAGGCAGCGGACGAGAAATCCCTGCGCAAGGAGTGCGCGAGCGACATGCTTGCCGACGAAGCCGGTGCTGCCGGTCACGAATACGCGCTGCGCCACGAGGCGAAGCGTAGCACGGGGCATCACGATTTTCGCGCCGCGCTTGGCCGACAACCTCGTATCATGGGGTATGCGCGGTTGCGCAGTGCTGTTCCTGGTAGCGCTGCTGATCTCCTTCACACCCATGGCGGTGACGGCGCAGCCCGCGGCTTGGACGCAGGCGGTGGACGAGGCGGTGCGGGACTCGGTGGCCGCCTCGGAAGTTCCCGGCGCCGTGCTGATCGTGGGCCAGGGCGATCAGATCCTGCACCGGAAGGTCCTCGGCTGGCGCGCGACCGTGCCCCATCCCGAGCTGATGACCGCCGACACCATCTTCGATATCGCCTCGCTCACCAAGGTGGTGGCCACCACGCCCTCCGTCCTGCGGCTGTGGGAGCTGGGCAAGGTGGACCTGAACGCGCCGCTCGGGCACTACCTCAAGGAGTTCAACACCCCCGCCTTCCAGGACGTCACGGTGGCGCGGCTGCTCACCCACTCCGCGGGCACGCCCGACCTGCCCTCGCACGAGGCCATGGTGAAGGGCTTCCCGGAAGGGGCGCGGCTGCAGGCGAAGGCCGGGCTCTCGGTGGCGCCGGGCACCACGTTCCTCTACAGCGACACCGGATTCATCCTGCTCGGCGAGCTCGTGCGGCGGGTGAGCGGTGAGCCGCTCGACCGCTTCGCCCAGCGCAACTTCTATACCCCGCTTGGCATGCGCGACACAGCGTTCGCGCCGCCCCAGTCCTGGCAGAAGCGCGTCGCCCCCACCGAGGTCGTCAACGCGCACGGGCCGTTGCGCGGGGTGGTGCACGACGGCAACTCCCGCCTCCTGCACGGCGTCGCGGGTCACGCGGGCGTCTTCTCGACCGCGGCGGACCTGAGCCGTTACTGCCGCATGCTGCTGTCGGGCGGGGCGCTGGGCGGCCGCCGCTATCTCAAGGAAGCCACCGTGCGCGCGATGTTCTCGCCGCACGTGATCGGCGAGACCACGCGCGGCCTGGGCTGGGACATCGCGTCGCCCTATTCCCGGACGCTCGGCTCCTACTTCCCGATTGGCTCGGTCGGCCACACCGGCTTCACCGGCACCGCGATCTGGATGGACCCGCCGAGTCAGGTCTACATGGTCCTCCTCACCAACCGGGTGCATCCCTACGGCAAGGGTGACGTGGCCGAGCTGCGGCGCCGCGTCAGCGCGGCCATCGGCACACGCTTCGCGTCCCGCGAGGAGCCGCCGGTCGCCCCGCCCGCCGCGGTCGAGAGCCCGACCGTCGCGCCGGCGGCGGATGGGCCCGCCCGCCCGGAGGGGCCCACGCTCACCGGTCTCGACCGGCTGGTCGCGGACGACTTCGCGCCGCTCGCGGGTCGCCAGGTCGGCCTCATCACCAACCAGACCGGCGTGGATGGCCAGGGGCGGCGTGGCGTCGACCTGCTCGCCGCCGCGCCCCGGGTGCGGCTGCGCGCGCTGTTCTCGCCGGAGCACGGGATCACCGGGCAGGTGGACGCCAACGTGCCGAACGGCCGGGACGCGGCCACCGGGCTTCCGATCTGGAGCCTGTACGGCCCGGCGCGCCGTCCGTCTCCCGAGATGCTGAACGGCATCGACACGCTGGTCTTCGACATCCAGGACGTGGGCGTCCGGTACTACACGTACCTCACCACGCTCGTCTACGCGCTGGAGGAAGGCGGGCGCCGCGGGATTCACGTGATGGTGCTGGACCGCCCCAACCCGATCACCGGCAGCGTGGTCGAGGGGCCGCTGATGGACCCCGACATGCGCTCGTTCACCGCCCCGCACACGATTCCGGTGCGGACCGGCATGACCATCGGCGAGTTCGCCCAGATGGTGGTCGCGGAGCGGAAGCTGCCGGTGAAGCTGACCGTGGTGCCGCTCGATCGCTGGCAGCGCGGGCAGTGGTTCGACGAGACCGGGCTGCCGTGGGTGAACCCGTCCCCCAACATCCGGACCCAGATGCAGGCCCTGCTCTACTCGGGGGTCGGACTGCTGGAGGCGACCAACGTCTCGGTCGGACGCGGCACCGACACGCCGTTCGAGGTGGTCGGCGCCCCGTGGGTCATCGATCCTCAGAACCTGGCCGACGCGATGAACGCCCGTGGCCTCAGCGGCGTGCGCTTCCAGGGGGTATTCTTCACGCCGACCTCGAGCGTGTACGCGGGCCAGGTGGCGGGAGGGGTGCAGCTGGAGGTGAGGGACCGCGACGCGATCCGCCCGGTGACGGTCGGCCTCGCGCTGGGCCGAGAGCTGATGGAGCGCTACCCGGCGCAGTTCCGGCCGGCGGCGATCCAGAACCTGCTGGTGAACCGGGTCACGATGTGGTCGATCCTGCGCGGGGACCCCTTCGCGCGGATTCAGGGCTGGGCCGACGCCTCGCGCGCCAGCTTCCTGCAGCGCCGCGCGCCATACCTGATCTACAAGTAGGCGCGCGGTCCGGCGTCTACCGTCGCTCGATCACGCGGGCGGACTTCACCGTGCCCAGCTTCCCGGTGCTGCCGCTCGCCACCGTGATGGTGGCGGGATCGCCGTCGCTCACGTAGCGCTCGCCGGGGTTCCGGTCGAAGTAGGTGAGCCAGTAGTCGAAGTCCTTGTCGATCACCTGGATACGGGGCAGGTGGAGTGGGTCGAAGTTCTTCGCGTACGGCGAGGGTGCCGCCCCGCCCGCCACCATCAGGATGGCGTCGTGCTTGTACGTCATGCCCTTGGCTTCTCCCGACACCGCCCAGGCGAGCTCCTTCGGATAGCTGCCGAGCGGAAGGGCCAGCGTGCGGAACCGATACCCGGGCACGTGGCGCTGCACCCACACCTGCGCGGTCGCGAGCTGGTCGCGCACGGTGGCCTCCGGGTACCGCCCGAGCTCGGCGTGCCAGAGGGTGTGGTTGCCGATCTCGTAGCCCTGGCTCACCAGGTACTGGAGCTTGCGCCCCGCCAGGTCCTTCTGGTTGAACAGGTCGTTGGGGGCCTTGGCGCCCGGCAGCACGTAGAAGGTGGCGGCGTGCCCGAAGCCCGGGTGCTCGCGCGCGAAGGCCTCGAGAATGCCGATCGCGCACTCGGGATCGATGACCCAATCGTTGCCCTTCTGGAGGTAGCGGAACTGGCCCGGCGAGGAGTCGTCGAAGGTGAGGATGACCGGGGTGGTGCCGGCGGGCAGGGCGATCTTGCCGTCGAGGTAGTCGGTGAGGGCCACCGTGCGATAGCCCCGCTCCCAGAGGCGGACCAGGTCGCGCTTGAAGTTCTCGGGGGTGCGGGTCCAGCGGGCCTCGGGGTTGTCGATCTTGTGATACTCGAGGATCATCACGCGGCCGACCTCGTTGGGGGGCGGCGTCGGGGCCTGGGCGTCCACGAGGACGGCCGCGCCCAGGCAGACCGCGAGCAGGATGGCCGCGACGACGGCACGCATGGCTACTGGCTGGATTTCGTCAGGGCGGAGGTCTTCGGCCGCAGCGCCGCCGCCGTGTAGTCGTTCCTCGGGTTCCACAGCATCCAGCCCGCCGCGCCCGCGTCATTGGCGGCACGGATCTGGGCCATGACCTCGCCGGGCCCGAAGATGCGCTTGTCGAAGGCGTAGTCCTTGAAGTCCTGCAGCCACGGCCGCACCTGCATGGCCGGGTTCTGGGAGCGCTGGCGGGTGAGCCGCACGCTCTCCTTCACGACCTCGTACGGGTGCTGCACCGGGTTCCGGAAGCCGGGAATCCCCAGGTGATAGCCCGACGGGTAGACCATCGGGCACATGTAGTCGAGGTGCGCGGACAGCTCCTCGATGCGCTGCCCGATGTCGGTGTCGTTGGAGTTGAAGGCGGTGTAGCCGAACACGTCGGCGCCGAGGAAGGCTCCGGTGGGCCCGAGCTCACGACGGGCCTTGGCCAGGAATGCGGCGATGGTGGGCAGGCGGGTGGATACGTTGTTCGGCTGCGAGTAGCGCGCGGCCGACAGCTTGCCGTCGGTGGGGAAGCGGACGTAGTCGAACTGCACCTCGTCGAAGCCCTTGGCGACGGCTTCCTTGGCCACCGCGATCAGGTAGTTCCAGTTCTCCTCGCGGAAGGGGTCGACCCACGCGAGGTTCTCCCGGTCGGTCCACGGCTTGCCGGTGCGGGTGTCGATGACGGCGAGGTCGGGCCGGGTCGTGGCCCGGAGGTTGTCCTTGAAGGCCACGATGCGGGCGATGGTGTAGATGCCCTGCGCCTTCCAGGAGGCGAGCTGGTCCTCGAAGTCCTTGATGATGACCGGACCCTGCGCGCCCGCGTCGATCGCGGCCTGCACCGAGGTGCGGTAGGGGATCATTCCGCGGTCGCCCTTGACGTCGATGACCACCGCGTTGAGCTCGGTGCGCGATACGAGGTCGAGCACCCGCTGGCGGATGCCGCGGTCGGCCACGCCGTAGTAGGTGAGGTAGGCGGCGCGGATCGGATGCGGCGGCAGCTTGACCGTGACCTCGGCGGCTCCGGCGGTGAGCTTGCGCCGCTCGTAACCCGGGCTCTTCACCCAGATCGTGCTGCCGGGCACCACCGGCGTGGTGGTGAAGCGGCCCTCCGCGTCGGTCACGACCTCGACGGGGCCCGCCCAGATCGACGCGCCCCGCAGCGGGCTGCCGGTGGCGGCGTCGATCACGCGGCCGGTGATCACGCGCGGCTCGGCCGGCTCGGGCGCCGGCTGGGCCGGAGCCAGTGCGGCGGGCGACCCGGCCGGGGTCGGGACCGTCGTGGCGGGGGCCTCCACCGGAGCGGGCGTCTCCGCGGCCGGGGTCTCCGGCGCGGGGTAGCCAGGGTTGCTGGCGTCCCAGGACAGGGCGGCCGCCAGGCGGGTGCCCGGGACCAGCGTCGACGGGAACAGGATCAGCGACTCCAGCAGGGCGGCGACCAGCGTGAGAATGAAGAGCGAGGTCCAGGAGAGCGAGCGGGGTATCGAGCTTTGGCTCATTCTTCTTTCCTGACTATCCCGTTAGGAGGTGCGTTGGGCCAAGGGAATTCCGCGAGACGACAAAAACGTGAGCAACCCGCTTGCCATCTCGTCACTCCGGCAAGTGACTGAAAACGTGGTCGCCGGTTCCCGGCCCACCTCCTGAACCTGTCGGAAGGCTGACAAAGTCCGCCAGCTGACAACGCGATTCGTCACAACCGAGCAACCGCCTGAGTACAATGCGGCGCATGACCGACCTGACCCGCTTCGCCTGCGAGACGGCCCGGCAGCGCACCCTTCCGATCGGCGGCCTGGCCCTCCACGCCCTCGAATGGGGCGAGCCGGGCCACCCGGCGCTCTGCTTCCTCCACGGCGGCTCCGCCCACGCCCACTGGTTCGACGCCGTCGTTCCCGCCTTCATCGATCGCTACCACGCGCTCGCGCTCGATCAGCGCGGCCACGGGGCCAGCCAGTGGGCGCCCGACCCGGCTTATGCCACCGAGGACTTCGCCCGTGACCTGGTGGGCGTGATGGACGCCCTGGGCTGGGCCCGGATGACCGTGGTCGGCCACTCCATGGGTGGCCACAACGCGATGGCGTTCGCGGCCTGGCACCCCGAGCGCGTGGAGCGGCTGGTCGTGGTGGACAGCCGGCCCTCGATCCCGGCCGAGCGGCTGCAGACCATGCATCGGCGCGGTGACCGCGGGCCGATGCGCCACGCGACGCTCGAGTCCGCGCTCAGGAGCTTCCGGCTCCTGCCGCGCGAGACGGTCGCCGATGCACGGCTGCTCGAGCACCTGGCGCGCGAGGGCATCACCGAGCGTGAGGGTCGCTTCCTCTACCGATTCGATCCCGCCTGCAACGGCCGACGGCGTCCCATCGACGGCTGGGCGCTGCTGGAGCGCATCACCGCGCCGACGCTGCTCGTGCGCGGGGAGCACTCCCCGATCCTGCCGCGGCAGATGGCGGCGGACATGCTCGCGCGCTTGCCGCGTGCCCGACTGGTGGAGATTCCCGGGACGTATCACCATCTGGTGCTCGACGCGCCCGTCACGTTCGCCGAGGCGCTGGATGAGTTCTTGAGCCGGCCGATCCCGTCCGCCTGATCGGACGGACTCGCGAGTGTATCAGACGATCGGGTCATTCGTGGTTTGCTACTATCGAGCGCCATGGGCGTCTACGCCGAGCTGCGGGGCTTCGTCCTCACACATCGTGAGTGCGGCGTGCTACGCGGCGCCACCAAGGCGATCGAGGGCGGCGGCTTCCGGCTGGCCGTGATCTGTCCGTGCGGGGCGCGCTTCGGGCGATCGGTGAGCGCCCACGATCCCGACGCGGAGCGCCTGCAGGAGGCGCTGGCCGCCTTCCAGGCCTGAGCCGGGCTACTCCCGGATCCAGGACTCCGCGAGCGGAACCTCCGCGGGACGGGCCGGGCGCGCCGCAGCCGCCAGGGCGGCGGTGTCCGCGGATGAGGGAGC
>JBGQHJ010000046.1:0-30499 GCA_041497895.1 Methylomirabilia bacterium | reverse complement strand
GTTCCACTTGAAGCAGATGGCCCACACGATCTGGGCGAAGGCGAGCGTGAGCATCGCGAAGTAGATGCGGGTGAGGCGCACGCAGAAGAAGCCGAAGACCAGCGCGCAGAGCCCGGCGATCACGCCGGCGGCGGGAAAGGCGATCAGGAACGAGACGCCCGCCTTCTTCATGAGGAGGCCGGTGGCGTAGGCCCCGATGCCGAAGTAGGCGGCGTGGCCGAACGAGACGAGCCCGGTGTAGCCCACGAGCAGGTTCAGGCTGGTGGCGAAGAGGGCCCAGATCGCCATGTCGTTGGCCAGGAAGGTGTAGAAGCGCGAGGTCACCGCGGGCACGAAGAACGCGGCGAGCAGCACGAGCAGGGCCCAGGGGATTCGCGAGAGCACGGGGGTTATTTCAGGGGCCGGCCCAGGAGGCCCCAGGGGCGGATGATCAGGACCGCGGCCATGAGGGCGAAGACCGAGAAGATCGAGAAGCGCGGGAAGAAGAGGATGCCGAAGGAGAGCACCTGCCCGTAGATCAGCGCGCCCAGGAAGGTGCCCCAGAAGGAGCCGAGGCCGCCGATCACCACCACCACGAATGCCTCCACGATCACCTCGGTGTCCATGCCGGGAGTGGTGGCGCGCATCGGCGCGATCAGGGCGCCGCCGAGCCCGCCCAGGAACGACGCGAGCACGAAGACCCACGTGTAGAGGCCGTCCACGTTCACGCCGAGCGCGCCCAGCGTCTCGCGGTCGAGCGCGGCGGCCCGGATGAACCGGCCGGCCCGCGTGCGCTGCAGCACGAACCAGAAGGCGAGCGCGATCGTCGGGCCCAGGAGCAGGATGAAGAGGTTGTAGTGGGGCACGGTGGCGCCGAACACGTGGAAGGCGCCGGTCAGCTCGGCCGGCCGGCTCACCGATTTTTGCTGGGTGCCCCAGATGAGCTTGGCGACGTCGCTCAGGATCAGCACCAGGGCGTAGGTGAAGAGGAGCTGGTAGAGCTCCTCCTTGCCGTAGAGGCGGCGGAAGAGGAAGCGCTCGATGATCCCGCCGAGGGCCGCGACGGCGAGGGCGGCCCCGAGGGCGGCCAGCCAGAAGCGGCCCCCGTCGAGCCCGATCCACTGCACGATCTGGAAGGCGCAGTAGGCCCCCAGCATGTAGAAGGTGCCGTGGGCGAAGTTCAGCACCCGCAGCACCCCGAAGATCAGCGAGAGCCCCGACGCGATCAGGAACAGGAACATCGCGGCGGTCAGGCCGCTCAGACTCTGCGCAAAGACAAACGACGGGTCCATCGAGGGAAGATCTTCTAGTCGGAGACTCTAACGATCGGGGAGCCTATGGAGGTCATGGTCGGGGGATAGCGGGTAGCCGAGTGACGCCGGGGCGGGGGGCATTCCCGGTGAGTGGGGTATCGAACAAGGGAATGTCCCCCGCCCCGGCGTCACTCGGCGGGCCCGGAGCGCCTAGTCCATGAACTTGGTGGGGTCGACGTACTCGATCGGCTTCATGATCGCGAACGGGTACTTGGGATCCTTCACCGTCTTACCGTAGAGCTGGCCGCGGTTGGCCTGGTGATCCTTTTCTCGGATCGTCTGCTTGCCGATCGGGGTGTCGATGGTGAGGCCGAGCAGGGCCTTGGCGACCTTGTCGGAGTCGGTGCTGCCCGCCTTCTTGATCGCCTCGGCCAGGAACTGCATGCCGGTGTAGCCCTGGATAGCCCACGATGACGGGTACTCGTCCTTCAGGTACTTGGAGAGACGCTCGGTGTACTCGCGGTGGGCCGGCGTCTCCCCCCAGTAGAACGCGTCGTAGGAGTTGCCCCAGATGCCCACCGGGTAGTCGGCGCCCATCGCCTTGGTGGTCTCCGGAGTGGCCGCCTCGCCCAGGCCGATGAAGTTGTACTTCACCGCGTCGAACATGCCGAGGGCCTTGCCCTGCTTGGCGTAGGTGACGAAGAAGCCGCCCCAGATGGACGACACGATGGCCTCCGGCTTCTTGGCCATCTGGGCGTTGATGAACGGGTTGTAATCCTGCTCGCCGAGCTTCGGCCACTGCTGGTCCACGATCTGCACGCTCGGCTTGATCTTCTTGATGTGATCGACAAAGGCCTTGGTCACGTCCTGGCCGTAGGCGTAGTCGAAGGCGATGGTGGCGACCTTGGTCACCGGCCACTTGGCCACGATCTCGGCCGCGCTGCGGCCCTCCATGGTGGTGTTGGCCGCGATGCGGAACACGTAGGGGTGCAGCTTGTCGGCGGCGGTGAGCTGGTCGGTCTTCGGGATCGGGGCGATGAAGACGATCTTGTTCTCCTTCGCCACCACCGAGACCGCCGGGCCCTCCGCGGAGGTGAGCGTGCCCATCAGGAAGTCCACGTTGTCCTTCAGGATCATCTCGCGGGCGACCCGCACCGCCTCGTTGGCGTCCGCCTTGGAGTCGCGGATGATCAGCTCGATCTTGCGGCCGAGCACGCCGCCCTTGGCGTTGAGCTCGTCGACGTACATCTGGGCGCCCTTGGAGGCGGGGTCCCCGAACAGCGCGGGCGGGCCGGAGAGGGGCAGGGGTACGCCTACCTTGATCGGCTTCTGGGCCTCCGCGACCATCGGCGCGGCGAGGGCCAGGGCCAGGAGCATCGCGAACATGCGGAGCATCATGGGGAGCCTCCTTTGGCTACGAGACAATGCGGGTCGGATCCTCACAGCGCGGGCAGGCCGGGGACGGCGGCGCGAATGCGGAACACCGAGGTGGAGGCGGTGATGTAGAGGCTCCGGAGGTCCGCGTCGCCCCACGCGAAGTTGGCGACGTGCTCGGGCACATGGATCACGCCCAGGCTCTCCGCCTCCGGGCTCAGGACGTGGATGCCGCCCGGGCCGCAGCAGTACACGTTGCCCCGGGAATCGATCTTCATGCCGTCGGGCGCGCCCTTGCCCTCGCCGGTGGTCTCGGCCCAGACCCGACCGCCCGCGAGCGTGCCGTCGCCCTTTACGTCGAAGACCCGGATGTGCTGACGGGCGGTGTCGTTGACGAAGAGGCGCCGGCCGTCGAGCGAGAAGCAGAGCCCGTTGGGCCGGTCGAAGTCGTCGGCCACCAGGACCGGGCTCTTCGGATCCGGACCGACCCGGAACACGCCCTGGAACGACAGCTCCTGCGGGCGCGCGACGCCGTAGAACTCGGCGCGGCCGTAGGGCGGATCGCTGAAGTAGATGCCTCCGTCGGCCGAGCAGACGATGTCGTTGGGGCTGTTGAGCTGCTTGCCCTGGAAGTGGGTGGCGAGGGGAGTGATGCGGCCGTCCCTCTCGGTGCGCGAGACCTGGCTCGAGGCGTGCTCGCAGGCCAGCAGCCGGCCCTCCCGATCCCACGTGAGGCCGTTCGACTTGTTGCAGGGCTTGCGGAAGGTCGTGACGCCGTCCTTGACCGACCAGCGGCGCAGGTGATCGCCCGGCATGTCGCTCCAGAGCAGGTACTGCCCGGACGGATGCCAGAGCGGCCCCTCGGTGAACAGACACCCGGTGGCGATGGTCTCGAACGCAACCGTGGCGCCCACGACCTGGGTGAAACGTGGGTCGCGGACAGTTGTGGGACTGGTGGTCACTTCTTGGCCATGCGCTCGCCGGGCTTGCCGCCGACGTACCAGTCGGGCGGGTCCACCTCCTCGAAGACCACCCAGACCGCTTCCTTCGGCAGATGGGTGATGTCGGTGATCGCGGCGGTGACCCGCTTGGCGATCTCGTCCAGGCGATCCTTGCCCCAGCCCTCGTAGATGCGGATGTTCACGAATGGCATCGGAGTCTCCCTTGGCTCCGGCGTGATGAGAGGCGCTGCGCTGCCCCTCGGAAAGTGCCGGGAGACTAGCACGCCGGGCCGCGAGGGGGCAAGAGCGCGGCGCGTCAGTCACCGCGCCGCGCGCGCTGGGCCGGATCAGGCGGTGACCTGGATGCTGTCGCCCGGCTTCATCACGTGCACCTTCACGCTCGGCGCGATGGTCGAGACCGCGCGGCGGAAGTCCTCGCCGGCCTGGGTGCCGAGCACCTGCGCGTTGTGGGCGTAGTGCACCGGCACTGCCTGCGACACGCCCGTCCATTGACAGGCGCGGGCGGCGTCCTGCGGGCCCATCGTGTACGGCCCGTCGCCGACGCAGAAGAATCCCAGCTGAGGCCGGTAGCGCTCGCCGATCATCTTCATGTCGCCGAAGAGGTCGGTGTCGCCGCTCGCGTACACGCGGACTCCGCCGATGTCGAGGATGAAGCCGGCCGACGGGTAGCCGGCCAGGGTCGAGTGGATGGCCGGCACGAGATGCACCGTCATGTCGCCATGCTTGGAGGTGCCGCCGAAGTTCATGCTGCCGCCCGAGTTGAGGACGATCTGCGCCGGATCGAGATTGGCGGTCTTGAACTCGGGGACGAGCCCCTTGCGCATGAGATCGCTCTGCCCGGCGGTCTTGACCGGCAGGCCGGCGGCGTTGAGGACCTGGAGCATCTCGAAATAGTCGCCGATGTGATCACCGTGATCGTGGGTGAGCAGCACCAGCACTGCCTGGGGTGACTTCGCCTTGACGTACTGCACGAATCCCTCTTTCGAGGCGTACTCGGGGGGCTTGGGAACGTTGAACCGCGACCAGCCCGCGTTGTTCCAGATCCAGGCGTCGATGTAGGCCATCTGCTTGTAGTCCGGCGTGGCCAGCTCGACCACGCCGCCGCCCAGCCAGCGCACCATGATCGTGCCGGCCTTGGCCGCCCCGGCCTGCGCGCCCGCGATCCGGGGACAAAGCGTCAGTCCCCCCAGGAGCGCCATGCCCTGCAGCAATGAACGTCGGTCCATCAGGCCGGCTCGGACGTCGTGCGAACGCCTCATGGGGGTACCCCTCCTTCTTGTGTGAGGTGTGCTGCCGGTGGACTCTCGCCCGCGCTTTCACGCTGGCGACCTGGATTGGGGCGCGAGCCCGCTGATCCGAGCTCGCGCGTCGTTCCGACTTGGATTCACGTTCCGCGAGGCCGGCAGAGGCTAACACGCCCCCCGTCCGATCGACAAGGTGCATCCTGCCACAGGAAGCCCTTACGCTCGAAAACTGCGCGGGGGCCGTTGAGGTTCCCTGGCCGATCGCGTCGAGACTACTTCCCGGCGACGAAGCTCTTCGCCTGCTTGAGGCCTCGAACTCCCCGAGCTCCTCCGCCAGCTGCGTCAGCTCGACCAGCATCTCCCCGACGAGAAGGTCTGGCGGACTCCGGGCACCATGTGTGCGACGACCGGGGGCCGCGCAAGTGCGCGATCGATGGGGATGGCCTCCCGGCGGCGCCGCCGGGCGCCCGGGCAACAGACCCGGCACCAGGGTCTTCCGCCCGCGATGCTATGCTGGGGCCGTGGCCGATCTCGTCAACGAGTTCTCCTGGTCCCGCACCCGCGACAACGCCTTCCAGGAGTGTCGCCGTCGCTACTATTACCAGTACTACGGCGCCTGGGGCGGCTGGGACGCCGACGCCGACCCCCTGGTCCGTCGGCTCTACATCCTGAAGAAGCTCGCCACCCGCCAGATGTGGATCGGCCGGCTCGTGCACGAGGCGGTCGAGCGCACGCTCCTGGCCCTGCGCGACGGCCACGGGCTGAGTGAGGCCTCGCTGATCGAGGACACGGTGCGCCAGATGCGTGCCGAGTGGAAGGGCTCGCGCGCCGGGCTCTACCGGGAGACCCCGAAGCGGCCGTCGCTGTTCGAGCACGAGTACGGTGTGCCGATCCGGGACAGCGAGTGGCAGGCGCTGCGGGATCACCTGGTCCGCTGCCTGCGGAACTTCCACCGGCTGCCGGTGCTGGCCGAGATCAAGCGCACCCCCACCGAGCGGTGGGTCTTCATCGAGGACATCGGCTCGTTCCCCTTCGAGGGCACGCGGGTCTTCACCGCGCCCGACTTCGGCTACTGGAGCCCGGACGATCGGCTCCAGCTGCTCGACTGGAAGACGGGCGGGGGCGGGGAGGGCGCGGGGCTGCAGCTCGGCGGCTACGCCCTCTACGCGCTCGAGGTGCTGGGCGTCGAGCTCTCGCGCGTCGACCTGCTCGAGGTCAACCTGCGGGAGGGCAAGGTGACCAGCCACCCGTGGGACGAGGTGAGCCTCGACCGCGTGCGCGAGCACATCCGTCTCTCGGTGCGCTCGATGAAGGCCTATCTGAAGGACCCGGAGCGCAACCTCGCCGAGGAGTCGGGCTTCGAGAAGACCGAGGAGCTGCGCATCTGCCGCTGGTGCAATTTCCGGTCGGTGTGCCGCCCCGAGCTCGCCCCCTTCGCCTCTCCCTCTCCCCTGGAAGGGGAGAGGGCAGGGTGAGGGGAGGGCGATGAAGGCCCTGCTGGTCGACCTCGACGACACCCTGCTCGACTACACCGGTGGGGTGGACGAGTGCTGGCACCATGCCTGCGAGGCCCACGCGGGCCCGGTCGGCATCGATCCGGCCGGGCTCGTGCGGGCGATCGTGGAGACCCGCCGGTGGTTCTGGAGCGACCCGGGCCGGCACCGGACCGAGCGCGCCGACATGCTGCGCGCCTGGACCCGGATCACCGCGCACGCCCTGGGCCGCGTGGGCCGCGCCGACGAGACGCTGGCCTCCGCGATCGCGGCCGATTTCGCGGAGCGGCGCTGGGAGCGCATGGCGCTGTTCCCGGGGGTCACCGCCGCGCTCGAAACCCTCCGCACCCGGGGTGTCCCCCTGGCCCTGGTCACCAACGGCGACGCCAGCCACCAGCGGCGCAAGATCGCCCAGCACGACCTTGAACGGTTTTTCGACGTCCTGGTGATCGAGGGTGAGATGGGGGTCGGCAAGCCCGAGGAGATCGTCTATCGCTACGCGCTGTCCAAGCTCCAGGTGAAGGCGGAGGAGGCGTGGATGGTGGGAGACAACCTCGAGTGGGACGTGGTCGCCCCCCAGCGCCTGGGGTTGCGGGGGGTCTGGGTGGACGGCCCCGGGCAGGGCCTCCCCAAGACCGCCGACGCGGCTCCCCACCGCATCATCCGGGCCTTCCCCGAGCTCCTGGACGCCATCCGGGAGCCGTCGGAGACCTGATCGTCGATTTCGCTGGGTGATAAATCCCCGGTGTGCAAGACTGTGATTCCACGCGCATTTTGCTACCGCGGAGGGAAACCACATGCGAGACCGCAACTGGCTGCCGATGGTGATGGCCCTCGTGCTCGTGTCGACCGGCTGCGCGACCCAGCGCGAGTGGACGACATGGCGGGCACACCCGACGCATTTCGCCACCGACAATCACCTGGGTTTCTCGGTGACCAACGCGGTCGCCGGCGCGCCCCGGATCACGCCGGAGCTGATGGCCCAGGCCAAGGGTGAGGGCTGGTGGGGGCGCAACATCCCCTCCGACGTCCAGCCGGCCGACGTGGCCGGTCACTGGACCGGCACCTGGACCGGCTACGGCCTGCTGCGGAGCAACCGGTACGGCGTGGCCCAGGCCTCGATCACCCAGAGGGGGGCCAGCGGCGAGGGCGTCCTGGTGCTCCAGGACTCGCAGGTCGCCGAGGGGATCCCGGTCTCGCTGCGTGAGAACTCCTCGTTCGGTGTGCCCATCGAGGTGACGGTCTCGGAGAACGAGATGTGGGTGAACAGCGCCCAGCGCACCCGGCCGTTCGCGGCCACGTTCAAGGTGGAAGGCGAGCGGCTGGTCGGGACCTTCCTCTACCTGCACTCGCCGGTCACGATCGAGCTGAACCGCCAGCGCTGAGCCGTCAGGGCGGAGTGGGCTGGACCATGATGGTGCGGATGACGGCCAGGTAGCGCTGCGCCACCCGCTGGACGTCGGCCGCGGTGACCGCGCGGACCGCCGTCACGTACCGGTCCAGGAACTCGTAGCCCACCCCCGCCTCCTCGTACGCGGCCAGATACCAGGCCTGGCGCGCGTTCGTCCGCCGATCCATCGCGAGGTTACCCAGCACGTAGGCCTTGGCGACCCGCAGCTCCTCGTCGCCGACCCGCTCGCGCTGCACGCGCTCGAGCTGCTCCCGGAGCGCGGGCTCCGCGCGGGCCACGTTCTCGGGCGCGGTGCCGAGCTGGGCGAGGAAGAAGCTCCGGTCCACCCGCGCCGCATACTGCGTGCCGGTGGTATAGGCCAGGCCCTGCTTGTCGCGCAGCTCCGAGAAGAAGCGGCCGGCCATGCCGCCGCCCAGCACCGTGCTCAGGACCTTGACCGCCGGAAAGTCGGGATCGGTGAGGGCGGGCGCGAGAGAGCCCATCAGGATCTGGGCTTGCGCGCCCGGCACCACCCGGGTCTCGCGCCACGGAGCCGGCGCGGGAGGGGCGGGAGGCGTCGCCACCGGCACCGGGCCCGCGGGCATCGCCCCGAAGAGCCGCCCGGCCTGCGTGGCCACCTCGGCGGCCTTCACGCGCCCGCTGACCGCCAGGACCATGCCGCCGGGCACGTAGTGGCGGCCGTAGTGAGCGAGGAGCGCGGGGCGGTCGAGCCGCTCGAGGCTCTCCTTGATGCCGATGGGATCCCAGGCATAGGGATGACGGCCGAAGAGCCGGGCGGTCAGGGTGTCGAAGGCCACGTCGTACGGCTTGTCGCCCCGGTTGCGGAGCTGGCGGACGAGGAAGTCCCGCACCGCCTGAACGATGCTCTCCGGCATCGTGGGGTGGAGCGAGACGTCGGCGACCAGGTCGAGCATCTCCACCCAGTGGCGTGCGAGGGCGGTCGCCGCGATCTCGGAGGCGTCCACGTCGCCGGTGGCCTCGATGCTGCCGCCCATGGCGTCGGCCTGCTCCACGATCTGGGTGCCGCTGCGCGTGGGCGTGCCGCGCACCACCATGAGCTGCACCAGGTTCGAGATGCCCGCGTTCTCGGGCGTCTCCCAGCGCGTGCCCATCTTGACCATCAGCGAGATCGCCACCACCGGCGCGGTGGGGTTCTCGCGCACCAGCACGGTGAGGCCGTTGGCGAGCCGGGTGCGGGTGACCGACGGGGCCTGGGCCCAGGCGGGGGTGACGACGAGGGCCACCAGGAGCGCGACGACGACCGGCCGCAGCCGTCTCATCGGGAAGGCTTCGGCATGAAGGCGAGCCGCGCGTAGTCGGTACGCGACAGGTAGCGTCGCGCCGCGTCCCGGATCTGCTCGCGGGTGATACGGCGGAGGCGCTCCACGTAGCGCAGCTCGGCCTCCAGGGTCCAGGTGGTCTCGGCCAGGCCGTAGGCGTAGGCCAGGCCCTCGGAGGTCTCGGTGTCGAAGGCGTGCTGCGACTCGAACTTGGTCACGGCCAGCCGCCGCTCCTCCTCGGTGGGCCCGCTCTCCTGGAGCTTCGCGATCTCCTCCAGCACGATCTTCTCCACGCGCTCGAGGTCCTTGGCCTCGAGATCCGCGCGCAGGCTCGCGATGCCCCCTCCCACCAGCGCCGCGTAGCTCATGGTCACGCTCGAGACCAGCCGCTCCTCGTCGCGCAGCCGCCGGGCCAGCCGCGAGCTCTCGGTGCCGGCCAGGATGGTGGTGACCAGGTCCAGCGCGTCGCCGTTGGGATCGTCCGAGCGCGGGGCTTGCCAGCCCAGCGCCAGGTGGGCCTGCTGCTCGGGCCGCTCCGTCGTCCGCCGGGCCGTGCCACCGAGCGGGCGGGGCGGCGACAGCGGTGTGGGCCGATAGCCGGTCGTGCCCATCTGCCCGAACGAGCGGTCCACCATGGTGCGCACCGCGCTCGCCTCCACCGGCCCCGCCACCACCAGCGTCATGTTCTCCGGGGTGTAGTACCGGCGGTTGAACGCGCGCAGCCGCTCCTGGGTGGCCGCCATCATGGTCTCGCGGGTGCCGAGCACCGGGCGACCGTAGGGGTGGCCGGCGAAGACCATGCCGTAGAGCTGTCGCACGATCGCGGTCTTCGGGTTGTCCTGCTCGATGCGCGCCTCCTCGAAGATCACCTCGCGCTCGCGGGCGATCTCGTCCGGGGCGAACGTGGACCGGAAGGCCATATCGGCCAGGAGCTGCACGCCGGTCGCGGTGGCCTCGGTGGGCAGGATCAGGTAGAAGGTCGTGTAGTCGAAGGACGTCACCGCGTTGGACCGCCCGCCCACGCCCTCCACCACGCGGTCCACGTGGCCCGGGCCGAACCTGTCGGTGCCCTTGAAGAGCATGTGCTCCTGGAAGTGGGCGTAGCCGAGCTGGTCCGCCGTCTCGTGGCGGGTGCCGACGCCGACGAACAGGTAGATCGCCACGATGTCGGCGGCGCGGTGGTCCTGCACGATCAACCGCATGCCGTTGCGCAGCACCGAGCGGACCGGCGCGGGCAGCTCCGCCTCGGCGGCGGCCCGGCCGGAGCGAGCGCTCGATCCCGCACAGCCGGCGATGAGGGCGGCGGCCGCCAGCCAGAGGGCCGCGCGCCGGAGGGAGAGGCGAATCACGGGCGAGATTCTACTACGCCCGCGCCCTCGGGGGATCGGAGGGTTCCGTGCGGCCCGGGCCCGAAGGCCCGCAGGAGCCGCTCGCCGTGGCTCGGGTGCACCGAGAGCTGGCCTGCGATGAGCCCGGCGGGCACGCGGGAGCGGATGGCGAGGGCGCAGAGCTGGATCAGCTCGGCGGCGGCCGGGGAGACGATCTGGGCACCGATGAGGCGCTGCGTGTCCTGGTCGAAGATCAGCTTGAAGTAGTCCGCGTCCTCCCCGGTGGCGACGCTGTTGCTGCTGCCCCGCGCGTCGTGGCGGGCCACCGCGGCCTGGATGCCGTGGGCGGGCGCCTCGGCGTACGAGAGGCCGACCACGCCCACCTCCGGCGTGGTGAAGAGCACCTGCGGGATCACCGCCTCGTCGGCGCGCTCCACGTCGCCCCGCAGGGCGTTGATCGCGGCGATCCGCCCCTCGTGGGCGGCCACCGGAGTGAGCTGGCGGTTGCCGGCCGCGTCGCCCGCCGCGTAGATGTGGGGCACCGAGGAGGCCAGGTAGGGCGTCGTGCGCAGCCCGAGCCTTCCCATCTCGAGCCCGATGCGCGCCGCCCCGATGGTCCGCGGGTGGAAGCGGCGGCCCACCGCCGCGCACACCTGGCTGCTCACCATCCGGTTGGCCATGCCCGCGCTGTCGAACTCGATGCGCACCCCGGCCGGATCCTCGGCGAGATGGGTCACGGTGGTCTGCAGCCGGAAGGTGACGCCGCGCGCCTCCATCCGCTTGCGCAGCATCCGCGCCACGTCGGGGTCGACCGCGGGCAGGATCTCGGCGTCGCGGGCCAGCACGGTGACGCGCGAGCCCAGGTCCGCGTAGGCACCCGCCAGCTCGACCGCCACCGGTCCGCCCCCGATGAAGGTGAGCGAGGCCGGGAACGAGGGCAGGAAGAGGAGCTGGTCCGAGGTGACGAGCCGCTCGCGGCCGGGCACCTCGGGGATCACCGGCTCCGAGCCGGCCGCGATGACGAAGCGCTCCGCGCCGAGCGGCGTGCCGTCCACCTCCACGATGTGGGGGTCGCTGAACCGGGCGGTCCCGATCGCGACCCGGATGCCGTGCTTCTCGAGATCGGCCGCGTCGGGCCGGAGGGTCTCGACCACCTCCCGCTGTCGCCGCTGCACCGTGTCCCAGTCGAGCCGCACGCTGCCGGCCACGGTGCCGAGGGCGGCCGCCTCGCGGACCCCCCGGTGCACGCGCCCGGCCGTGACCAGCGCCTTCTTGGGGATGCAGCCGCGGTTGACGCAGAGCCCGCCCAGCGGGCCGCGGTCGGCGAGGGCCACCCGGGCGCCCAGGTCGGCCGCGGTCTTGGCCGCCGTGATGCCGGCGGCGCCGGCCCCGATCACCACGAGGTCGAAGCGCTCCATCCCGACCCCGCTCAGACCGTGAGGCTGGCGCCGGTGACGGCGGCTGCGCGGTCGGACAGCAGGAAGGCCACCACGCTCGCCACGTCGGTGGTGGTGACCCAGCCCGAGCGGTCCGCGTCGGGCATCGCGCGGCGGTTGGCCGGCGTGTCCATCGTGCTCGGCAGGACCGCGTTGACCGTGATGCGGTGGGCCCTCACCTCCTGGGCCAGGGCCTGGGTGAGCGTGATGACCGCCGCCTTGGAGACGGTGTAGGCGATGAAGCCTCCCTGGGGCGGCAGCACCGCGCGCGAGGCGATGTTGACGATGCGTCCACCGCCCCCCGCGATCATGCCGGGTAGCACGGCCCGGCAGGCGATCACCGCGGAGGTGAGGTTGAGCTTCATCATGCGCTCCCACTCCCCGAGCGGGGTCGACACCAGATCGCCGCCCGCGAAGCCTCCCACCGCGTTGACCAGGCCGTCGACCCGGCCGTGCCGCTCGCGCACCGCCGCGACGAACTTGGTCATCGCGCCCTCGTCGGTGACGTCGGCCGCCACCGGCAGGAGGCGCGCGCGGAGCTCGGGGGCGAGACGCCCCTCCAGCGCGGTGCGCTCCTCGGGGACCGCGTAGGGGATCGCGACCGCCGCGCCGGCCTCGAGCAGGCTCGTGGTGATCGCCTGGCCGAGCGCCCCGGTGCCGCCGGTGACGATGGCGATGCGACCGGTCATGACGCGGGCCGGGCGCGGCGACCGGCCAGGTCCTCGGCCCGCCGGGCCAGATCGAAGTCGAGGGTGGTGATGCCGCCCGCGTCGTGGGTGGTGAGATCGATGACCACGCGGTTGTAGACGTTGAACCACTCCGGGTGGTGCTGGAGGGCCTCCGCCTCGCGCGCCACGTCGGTCATGAACGCGAAGGCCTGCGCGAAGTCCGCGAAGGCGAGCTCCCGGTGGAGCTTGCCGCCCTTCACCGACCAGCCCGGGACCGCGGCCAGACGCGAGGCGATCTCGGTCTCGGAGAGCTTGCCCGGGCGCGCCATGGGCTCAACCGGCGGGCACGGCCATGATGGCCGAGCGCTGGATGTCCTCGTAGCGCACCTTGGAGACGTCGAAGGCCTCGATGTTGTCGACGAGCTTGCGGAACGTCTGCTCGAAGCCGGGCAGCGTCTTGCGCTGCCGGGTGAGCGGCGTGGTGCGGGCCAGGATGTAGTTCTTGACGTACGGATGGTTGATCCCGCGCTTCTTGATCCGGGCCACCGCCCCGCCCAGCGCCTCGTCCGCCTCCCGCACCAGCGCGGCCCGCTCCTCGCGCTCCTTGAGCGTCTTCGGGAGGTGCCCCTTGAGGAACTTGTCCACCCGGCGCAGGATCGGCGCGAAGGCGCCCCCCGCGAAGCGCTTGTTCTGCTCGTAGAGCAAGCCCAGGGTGATGAAGTGAGCCGACTCGAACTGGAAGGCGAAGCCCTCCTCGTCCTTGCCCGGGGCCTCGTCCACCAGCCCGCGGTACATCCGGATCACCTCGAGGGACTTCTCCTTGAGGTTGTGGGCCTTCTCGGTATTGAGCGCGAGGATCTGGAAGGCCACCTCGTGCTCGGGCACCAGGATGGCGGGGATGGTCTTGACCTTGAGCTTGGCGAGCACCGCGCGGCGGTGGTTGCCGTTGGGCGTCCAGTACACGCCGGGGCGAGGCGACATGATCACCACCGGGTCGACGAAGCGGTCGATCTTCTTGACCACCTCCAGCAGTCGCTTGACGTGGGTGGGCGAGAGGTCGCGCTGGTACGGCGTCGGCTCCACCTTGTCCATCGGGAGCAGGGCGAAGATCTGCCAGTGATCGCCCACCGGCTCGCGGTAGATGGCCAGCACCGTCCCGCCGTCCTGCTCGACCTGGTCGGCCAGCGTCTGCGCCTGCCGGCTCGGCTCCTCGTCCGGGTGGACCCGCCACTTCGCCATGCCGGGGATTATGGATCAGAGACCGCACCCTCGCAACGAGTGTGCGGCATGAGGGAAGCCGCGAGCCTACTCCCGATAGAAGCCTCTCGCTTCCTTCCGGTAGTCGGGCTGCTTCACCTTGAGCCACCGCAACGTGCGCCCCGCCTCATAGGGTGACTCCGGGTCCTTCGCCACGATGCCCTCGTAGCCGCGATGCAGCGCCTGCGCCCACGCCTTGAGGCCGTTGCTCGACAGCCTCCGGACGGGCAAGACCATCCGCTGACCTGCGATCAACTCCTCCAGGCGCTTCCGGCGCTTCCACAAGGGCTCTCCCCGCACGTCCTTGCCTTCGAGCTCGAGCAGGTCGAACGCCATGTAGACCGGCGCGGACGCCAGGACATCCTTGGGTCGCCCGCGCAGCCACTCGAAGCGGGAGATGAGAGCCTGGTCATAGACCGCGACCTCTCCGTCGAGGGTGAACGCCTCTGCGGGGAGCGCCGCGAGTGCCTGCGCCAGCTCGGGGAATCTCCTGGTGTATTCGGCTCCGTTGCGGCTGATCAGGCGGAGGGACTCGCCGGTCTTGTTCGCGACCACGCGATAGCCGTCGACCTTTTCCTCGTAGACCCAGCCGGGACGGTGGAACGGCGTCGAGACCTGGGTGGCCTGCATCAGGCCGGGGGCGATACGCCGGGCTGATGGGGGCACCACCTCAGAAGGGCTACTTGATGACGACGTAACCTTGAGCCTCCAGATCCCGCACACAGCCGTCACGGGTCCGCTTGGCCATCTCGTCCCACCATCGCCCCTCGCTCCGTCCCGCCTCGCCCGAGCAGGTGAACGTCTGGCCGGTTTGAGGGTTCCGCAGCCGGATGTCTGGCAAGGGTGCGCACCCGGTCGAGAGAAGGAGGACAGCGCCGATGAGCCCGGTTGCGATCTTTTCCGCGGTCGACATGGCCATAGAGGGCGCGGGGCGCTCGGACCCGCACCGAGAGGGTACGTCTCGTCAGACCGAGTCCGCAAGGCGTGGCGGGGCGAGGGGCATGGCCAGCGCCCCGCGCCGCGCGGACAGCGATGTCAGCGGTGCGCCAGCTGCTCCGGGGCCACGCGGGCCCGCCGCTCCTCCGCGTCCTGGCAGCGGACGCACGTCGTGACCTCGGGGATGGCCCGGAGGCGGGCCGGGCTGATCGGCTCGCCGCAGGCCTCGCACGTCCCGTACTCGCCGGACCGGAGGCGGTCGAGCGCCTGCGCGAGCCGATTGGCCCGCTCGACGAGGAGCCCCCGCACCGCGAAGGTCATCTCCCGGTCCTCGCTGATCCGCCCCGCATCCCCGGCGGCCGCGCCCTGGCCCTCGTCTTCCCGGGCTCCGGGATCGTCCTCGAAGGCCACCGCCCCGCCCAGACCCTTCAGGCGATCGACCGTGAGCGCGAGCTGCTCCTGCAATGCCTTTCTGATGTCGTCCATGGCCTCGGCCCTCCTCCGGCCGATCTCGTGCCTTTTGATGCAGCGGGCCCGCGATGGGTTCCGTCGGGCGGCCGACGGGCCCATTCCGGCCGGCCGGACCCGGGGGCGGGGCGCCTCGTCTTCGCGCCGTGCTAAGCTTCGCCGGGTGAAGCGAGAAGCCGCGAGTCGCGACGCGATGCTTCTCGTTCTCACCTGTGCCGCCGGCCTGATCGACGCGATCAGCTATCTCGAGATGGGCCACGTGTTCACCGCGATGATGACCGGGAACACGGTGCTGCTCGCCCTGGCCATCGGCCAGGGCGAATTCATGGCCGCGCTCCGATCGACCCTCGCGCTCGCGGCTTTCAGCGTGGGCGCCGCCGGAGGGGCGCTGATGCTCCTCCGGCGGCGGGCGCGGGGCGCGTGGCCGCCCATCGTGACCGCCACGCTGGCTCTCGAGGGTGTGGTCCTGGCCGTCTTCGGAGCGCTGTGGCACGTGAAGGCGACGGCCGCGCGCGCCGACGTGGTGATCGTCGTGCTGATCGCGCTGTCGGGGCTCGCGATGGGGATCCAGGCCGCGGCGGTCCGCCATCTCGGCGTGCCCGGAGTGGCGTCGACCTACATCACCGGCACGCTGACCAGCCTGATGGCGGAGCTGGTGGGATGGCTCTCCCCGCGTGGCGCGCCGCCGTCCGGCGAGGCCGCGGACGGCTGGCCGGCCGGCTCGTCCTCGCGGCACCTGCGGCTCCTGGCCGCGGTCTTCCTCGTCTACGGAGGGGGCGCCCTGACCTGGGCCCTGCTCCACACGCGATCGTCGTCCCTGCTCGGGTGGCTGCCGCTCGGGTGCGTGGCGGCGGTCGTGGTGAATGGGCTCGTGCGTCACCGGCCGTCAACGGCATAGCCGACCGGTCCGCCGGGCATCGCCCCCCGCTCTGCGCACCCGCGGCCTGTACAATGGCGGGGCATGCCCGGGCCCGCCGTCGAGCTCCTCCACGTCAGCAAGACCTACCGCGAAGGTGACTCCGAGCGCGCCGTGCTGAGCGACGTCTCGGTGGCGATCGAGCCCGGGGAGATCGCGGTGCTCGTCGGGCGGAGCGGCTCGGGGAAGTCGACGCTGCTCAACCTGATCGCGGGCATCGACCGCCCGACCTCGGGCCGCGTCGTGGTCGACGGCACCGATCTCACCGCGCTCGACGAGGACACGCGGACGCGGTTTCGCCGGCGCCGCATCGGCTTCGTCTTCCAGTTCTTCAACCTGGTCCCGCTCCTCACCGTCGAGGAGAACCTGCTCCTGCCCCTGGAGCTGAACGGCCTGGCCGACGCGGCGGGCGTGGCGCGGGCCCGCCGGCTGCTCGAGCGCGTGGGCCTCGGCGGCCGGGGCGCGAGCCTGCCGGACCGGCTGTCCGGCGGCGAGCAACAGCGGGTCGCCATCGCGCGGGCCCTGGTCCACGAGCCCGCCCTCATCCTGGCCGACGAGCCCACCGGGACGCTGGACGCGGAGACGGCCGCGGCGGTGCTGGCCCTGCTCGACGGCCTCGCGCGGGAGGGCGGCAAGACGGTGGTCATGGTGACGCACAGCCGCGAGGTCGTCGGCGTGGCCGACCGCATCTTCTCGGTGAAGCGGGGTCGCCTCGTCGAGGAGCCGGCCGCGCCCGGCGACCCGGCCCGGAGCGGCGGGTGAGGCGGCAGCTCGCCCGGATCGGTCTCCGGCATCTCGGGCGGCATCCGTGGCAGGTCGGCCTCGCGGTGCTCGGCATCGCGCTCGGCGTGGCCGTCGCGGTCTCGATCGATCTCGCCAACGAGAGCGCGCGGCGGGCGTTCTCGCTGGCGACGGAGGCCGTCACCGGCCGCGCGACGCACCAGATCGTCGCCGGCCCTTCGGGGCTGCCCGACGACTTCTACCGGGTGTTGAAGGTGGAGCTGGGAGCCCGCCTGGCCGCGCCGGTCGTCTCCGGGGACGTCGCGGCCGCGGACCGACCCGGGCGGACCTTCACCGTGCTCGGCGTCGATCCATTCGCCGAGGAGCCGTTCCGGCCGTACCTCGGCGAGGAGGGTCGATCGAGCGTTCCCGGCGCCGCCGCCGGCGAGCGCCGGGACCCGCCGCCGCGCGATCGCCTCTCCACGGTGGCCGCGCTCGTCACCCGGCCCGGCGCGGTGCTGGTGGCGCGGCCCACCGCGCACGAGCTCGGCCTCGCGGTGGGCGACCGGCTCGCGATCCGCGCCGCGGGAGCGCGCCGCGAGCTCGTGGTGGTGGGGCTGCTCGACCCCGGCGATCCGGCGAGCGCCCGGGCCCTCGACGGCCTGCTCGTCACCGACATCGCGAGCGCCCAGGAGATCTTCGGCGCGGCCGGGCGGATCGGGCGCATCGACCTCATCGCCTCCGACGACGCAGCCGGCCGCGCGCTGCTCGATCGCATCGCGCGCCGCCTGCCCCCCGGCGCGGAGCTGGTCACCGCGGGCGCCCGGGCCGGCACCACCGCGCAGATGATCCGCGCCTTCCAGTGGAACCTGACCGCGCTGTCGCTCCTCGCGCTGGTCGTCGGCATGTTCCTCATCTACCAGACGATGACCTTCTCGGTGGTGCAGCGCCGTCCCCTCATCGGGGCCCTTCGCGCCCTCGGCGTGACGCGTGGGGAGATCTTCGCGCTGGTGATGACCGAGGCCGCGCTGATCGGGGTGGCGGGGACCGCGGCGGGCCTGGCGCTCGGCTTCGCCCTCGCCCGGGGCCTGCTCGGGCTGGTGACCCGGACGATCAACGACCTCTACTTCGTGCTCTCGGTGCGCGACGTCACGCTCGATCCGCTCGTGCTCGCCAAGGGCGTGCTCCTCGGGGTGGGCGCGACGCTCGCCGCCGCGCTCGCCCCCGCCCTCGAGGCGACCGGCGCGCCGCCGCGGGTGGTGATGAGCCGGGGCGCGCTCGAGACGAGCGCGCGGCGGATGGTGCCGCGCGCGACGTGGATCGGGGTGGGGCTGGCCGCGGGCGGCGCCCTGATCCTGGCCCTGCCCGCCGGCATCGTGGGAGGATTCGCGGGTCTGTTCGTGCTCATGATCGGCTCCGCGCTCGTCGCCCCCGCCGCCGCGCTCGGGCTGCTGCGGCTGCTCCATCCGCCCACCGTCGCCGTGTTCGGCACCGTCGGCCGGCTCGCCACCCGCGGCATCGTGGCCGCGTTCTCCCGCACCTCGGTCGCCATCGCCGCGCTGATGATCGCGGTGTCGGCGGCCATCGGCGTCGGGATCATGATCGCGAGCTTCCGCGAGGCGGTGGTGAGCTGGCTCGAGGGCACCCTGCGCGCCGACGTCTACGTCTCGGCGCCGAGCCTGGTGGGCAACCGTCCGGACGCCACGCTCGATCCCGCGCTGGTGGCGCGCCTCGCCGCCACCCCCGGCGTGGCCCGCGCGGGCACGTCGCGCGGCGTCCTCGTGCCCGGCCCCCGCGGCCCGGTGCAGGTGGTCGCGCTCGACGTCGATCCCGCGCGGCCCCCGCGCTGGCGATTCCGCGAGGGGAGCGCGGACGCGGTCTGGGACCCGGGCCGTGGTGGCGCGATCGGCGACGCGGTGATCGTCTCCGAGCCCTACGCCAATCGCCGCGGCGCGCGCGTGGGCGATGCGGTCCGGCTGCGCACCGACCGCGGCGACCACGACTTCCGGGTGGGCGGCGTGTTCTACGATTACGGATCGAGCGCGGGAGTGGTGGTGATGGGCCGGCGGACCTACGACCGCTTCTGGGACGATCGCAAGGTCTCGGGGCTCGCCATCGAGGCCGCGCCCGGGGCCGACCTCGACGCCCTGATCGCGGACCTTCGCGCGCGCGCGGCCGGGGGCCAGGAGATCGTCGTCCGCTCGAACCGGGCGCTGCGCGAGGCGTCGCTCGAGATCTTCGACCGCACCTTCGCCATCACCGGCGTGCTGCGCACCCTCACCGTCGCGGTCGCCTTCATCGGCATGCTCGCCGCGCTCATGGCGCTGCAGCTCGAGCGGGCCCGCGAGATCGCGGTGCTCCGCACGCTCGGCCTGACGCCGCGCCAGGTGTGGGGGCTCGTGACCGCCGAGACCGGTCTGATGGGGCTGCTGGCCGGCGTGCTCGCGGTGCCCGGCGGCCTCCTGCTGGCGGGGATCCTCGTGTTCGTGATCAACCGGCGCTCGTTCGGCTGGACCATGCCCATCGATCCGTCGCCGGTGATCCTCCTCCAGGGGGTGGCCCTGTCGGTGCTGGCGGCGGTACTGGCCGGGCTCTATCCCGCGTGGAAGATGGCGCGCGCGCTGCCCGCCGACGCGCTCCGCGATGAGTAGGCGCGTCCGCGTGGGCCTGGGCCTGGCGGTGGCCCTCGTCTCGGTGGGCGTGGTGGCCGCCCTCGCCCCGTGGCCGGCCCGCGACGGCGCGGCGGGGCGGGGCGGCGTCCAGGCGAGCCTGGCGGTGAGCGCGGCGCTCGGCTTGGGCGACCTGGCCGGCTTCGCGCGGGCGATGGCGCCGCGCCGGTTCTCGTTTCCCGCCGACCTCGGCCCCCATCCCGAGTTCCGAACCGAGTGGTGGTACTACACCGGGAATCTCGAGACCGCCGGCGGGCGCCACTTCGGATTCCAGCTCACGTTCTTCCGCACCGCGCTCGCGCCGCCCGCGGCCGGCGTGCCCGCGCGCGCCTCCGCGTGGTCGGCGAGCCAGCTCTACCTCGCGCACTTCGCGCTGACCGACACCGCGGGCCGGCGCTTTCACGCATGGAGCCGGCTCGGCCGGGAAGCGCTCGGCCTGGCCGGAGCCCGGGCCGCTCCATTCCGGGTCTGGCTCGAGGACTGGTCGGCGGCGAGCGAGGCCCCGGACGGGCTGCCGGTGCGCCTCCGCGCGGCGCAAGGGGACGTCGCCATCGACCTGGTGCTCGCGAGCGACAAGCCGGTCGCCCTCCAGGGCGACCACGGCCTGAGCCAGAAGGGCCCCGAGCCGGGGAATGCGTCCTACTACTACTCGCGGTCGCGGATGAGCGCCCACGGCACCGTGAGCGCGGGCGGCGAGCCGCTCCCGGTCACCGGTCTCGCGTGGATGGACCGGGAGTGGAGCACGAGCGCGCTCGGCCCGGATCTGGTCGGCTGGGACTGGCTCGCGCTTCAGCTCGACGACGGGCGCGACGTCATGGTGTACCGCCTGCGCCGGCGCGACGGCGCGGTCGACCCCCACAGTACCGGGACGCTCATCGCCGCCGACGGGGGTACGCGGCCGCTCGCCGCGGTCGACGTGACGCTCGACGCGCGAGACCACTGGACGAGCCCGAGGAGCCGGGTGCGATACCCGAGCCGCTGGCGCCTCGCCATCCCTTCGGCGGGGCTCAGCCTCGAGATCACCCCCCGGCTGGCCGACCAGGAGCTGATCGTCGGCACTCGCTACTGGGAGGGCGCGGTGGGCGTCGAGGGCATCGCCGCCGGCCGCCCGATCGCGGGCCGCGGCTACGTCGAGCTGGTCGGCTACGGCGACTGATCGGATCGCGGCGGGCGGCGGAACCCGACCCTGGTCCGGTGCCATCCAAATGAGTAGGAGGAGCCAATCCTATGCGACGGCGAACACTCGAGATCGCCCTCACGGCGCTCACGCTCGGCTCGCTCATCGCCGGCTGCGCGGGCGTCGGCGCTTCGACGTCCGGCCCTGCCTCGCCCACCCAGGACCTGGCCGGGAGCTGGCACGGTGTCTTCTGGTGGCTCGGCGGCTCGTACTGGGCGGACGAAGGCACGTGCCTGCTGCGGATCGAGAGAGACGGGACCTTCACGCTGTCGATCACGCCGACCGCGGCGGCGAACAATCTCGCGAAGCCGGGCCGCTGGTCCGGCACCGTGGCCGAGAGAGGGCGGCTGGTCGTCTTCTCCCAGGGGCGGTGGTCGTCGCTCATCCGGTCCGGCGACACGATGTACGGGGTGGCCAACGACCCCACCACCGGAGCGGACATCGAGATCGCCTTCCGGCGCGGTGGGGAATGATGCGCGCGTCAGAAGGCGGTCGGGGGGCGGCTGGAGCGCCGGCGACCTGCCGCCGTCGCCGTGAGCGGCCCTCACTGGTAGCGACTGGCCCCGGACACCTCGTAGCCACGGCGGGTCAGGCAGGCCGCGAAGTACTTGAGCACCCAGTCGTCCGGGCTCGGCGGCTTGGAGGTCATCCCGCGGGGGAAGAACTTGGCGTAGAGGTTGGAGAAGATCCCGGAGGTGTCCGTGTCGGGGATCACCGGCGTCGGCGTCTTGAAGGCCTCGACCTGGCAGCCCTGGAAGTCGGTCAGCATCCCGGGGGCTTCCCCACGCTTCTCCACGTACAGGTAGCCGATTCGAGACGGCCCCTGCACGATGGAGAGCGGGGCGCGGTAGCCCCGCGCGATCAGGCACGTCGTCTCGGCCAGGTCCGCGCCGGCGTCGGTGTGCGCCTGCACGAACGGCAGGCACTTGGCGCGATCTTCCTCGAGCTGGGCGGCGGTCTGGCCGCCGTGCAGGCCGATGCCGCTCTCGCCGGCGCAGCCGGCCAGGAGCATCGACACCAGGGCCGCTCCGAGCAGGCCGGGCGCGCTCGGCCGCCTCGATCTCAGCAGGTCCACCACGGTCGCCATGTCGTCGGTCCGAGGTTCACTATGCCCGAAGCGGGAGGCCGCTGGAAGGCCGGCTCAGGCGGCGGCGCACCGCCTGGGCGATGCTGCCGTAGATGCCGGCGGGCAGGAAGATGATGAAGACGATGAGGAGCAGCCCGTAGATGGTCTCGGCGATGCCGATGAGCTTGATGCCGAAGTAGATGCGCAGGTACTCGCTGAGCGCGATGGTGAGCGCGGTGCCGACGAAGGGCCCGAGCAGGGAGTACATGCCGCCCAGCACCACCGCGAACACGATGCGCAGCGACACCCCGATGCCGGCGAGCGAGTCGGGGTTGGCGTAGGCCAGGTACAGCGCGAGGAGCGCGCCGCCCAGCGCGGTCAGCGCGGCCGAGAGCGCGGTGATGGCCATCTTGAAGCGCGCCACCCGGATGCCCACCGACGCCGCTGCGGTCTCGTCCTCGCCGATCGCCTCCATCGCCGAGCGGGCCATGCTGCGATCCACCCGCCACCACACCCAGAGCCCGAAGAGCCAGGCGGCGAGGCCCACGTAGTAGAAGATCCGCCTGTCCGCGAACTGCAGCGTCCACCAGTCGGACGCGACACCCCCGGCCTTGAGGCTGACCCCGAGCGAGCCCCCGGTCCAGTCGCGCTCGGCCACGATCAGCAGCCGGATCACCTCGCCGACCGCGAGGGTGACGAGGGCGAAGTAGTGGCCGACCACCTTGAATCGCGAGCAGGGATAGGCCACCACCAGGGCGAAGGCCACGGTCAGCAGGACGGCGAGCAGGGTGCCGAGCCACGGGCTCATCCCGAAGAAGTTCCAGAGCAGCACCATCGTGTAGGCGCCGACGCCCAGGAACGCGCCGTGCCCCAGCGAGACGAGCCCGAACCGGCCCATCAGCGACCACGCGTTGCCGACGAAGGACCAGAGGAAGATCTGGATGATGACGTGCCAGATGTACTCCTGGGCCGGCCCGAGGGGGAGCAGCGGCACCAGGGCCAGCACCACCAGGCCGGCCGCCCCGAGGAGGCGGGCCGCGCTCACGCGCGCCTCGCGAAGATGCCGCCCGGCCGGACGAACATCAGCACGATGAAGATGACGAAGGCGATGACGTAGCCCATCTCGGTCGAGACCAGCACCCCGCCCACCGAGATCACCTGGGCCATGATGAACGCGGCCGCGAAGGTGCCCACCATGTTCCCCAGGCCGCCCAGCACGCAGATCATGAAGGTGAGCGGGCCGAAGGCTCCACCGAAGTAGGGATGCACCGCGTACTGCATGATCAGGAGCGCGCCCGCGACGCCGGCCATGGCCCCGCCCACCGCGGAGGTCACCAGGTAGAGGCGCTGCGGCCGCGCGCCCATGAGGGCGATCGCCTCCCGGTCCTGGCTGACCGCGCGGATCGCGGTGCCGGTGTAGGTGCGGGTGAGGAAGAAGTAGAGCGCGATCATGGCCAGGATCGCGAGGACGAAGGCGAGCAGGCGGGTGAACGAGATGAAGATGCCGCCCACCTCGAGGGTGGGCAGGCTCACCCGCACCGAGCGATGGTCGGTGGACCAGAGCAGGGTGGCGACCGACTGGATGAAGAACAGGAGCCCCCCGGTGGCGAGGAGCTGGTTGATCGGCGGGCTCGACAGGATGGGCGTGATGATGAGCAGGTGCACCAGCACGCCCAGGAGCGCGCCGATCCCGATCGCGGCCAGCCCGGCCAGCCAGAGCGGCCAGCCGTAGTGGCTCACCAGGAAGTAGACCCCGTACATGCAGAGCGTGACCAGGTCCACGTAGGCGATCCAGACGATGTCGATGACGCCGAAGATCAGGTTGAGGCCGAGGGCGAGGAGGGCCAGGACCCCGCCCAGCAGGATCCCGTTCACCACCGCCTCCAGGATGAAGATCGGATCGAGCACGGCTCAGAGCCCCACGTAGGCCTGGCGGACGAAATCCTGCTCGGCCAGGTCGGCGGCGCGGCCCTCGATCTTGATGCGGCCCACCTCCAGAAGGTAGGCGCGGTCGACGAGCTTCAGGACCTGGCGGACGTTCTGCTCGACCACCAGGATCGTGTAGCCTTCCTCGCGCACGCGGCGGATCAGGTCGAACAGGCGCAGCACCATCACCGGGGCCAGGCCCATCGACGGCTCGTCGAGCAGGATGAGCTTGGGGCGCGACATCAGGGCGCGGCCCACCGCGAGCATCTGCTGCTCGCCGCCCGAGAGGCTGCCCGCCCGCTGGGCCTGCCGCTCGGCCAGGACCGGGAAGAGCTCGTAGACCCGGTCGAGGCTCTCGCGGAAGTGGGCGCGCGCCCGCGGCAGGAACGCGCCCATCTTGAGGTTCTCGCCGACGGTCAGCCGCGGAAAGAGCCGGCGGCCCTCCGGCACGTGCGCGATGCCGTGGGCCACGATCTCGTACGCGGGGTGCCCGGCCAGCTCGGCGCCCTCGAACGTGACGCGGCCGGCCCGCGGCGCGATGAGCCCGGAGATCGCGCGCAGCAGCGTGGTCTTGCCCGCCCCGTTGGGGCCGACCACCGCGACCGCCTCGCCCTGGGCCACGCGCAGGCTCACGTCCCAGAGCGCGGTGAACGCCCCGTAGCCGGCGGTGACCTGGTGGAGCTCGAGCATCAGCCGAGCACCACCTTCTCGCCGAGGTAGGCCTCGATCACCTGCGGGTTCTCCGCGACCTCGCGCGGGGTGCCCTCGGCGATCTTCTCCCCGTGGTCCAGGACCACCAGGCGATCGACCACCCGCAGCAGGGTCGCCATGATGTGCTCCACCCACACGATCGTGATGCCGAGCTCGCCGCGGATGCGCCGGAGCATCTCGGCCGCGTCGTGCATCTCGGAGGGGTCGAGCCCGCCGAGGCTCTCGTCGGCCAGCAGCAGGCTCGGCCCGGTGGCGAGCGCGCGGGCGAGCTCGAGCTTCTTGAGGCCGCCCGCGCCGAGCAGCGACGGGGTGGCGGCGGGATCGGCGGGCAGGCCCACCAGGGCCAGCACCTCCTGGGCCCGTCGGCGCGCCTCCGCCTCGGTGCTGCGGCGGGCCGCGCCGAAGTGGGCGGCCACCGCCACGTTCTCCAGGATCGAGAGCTTGCGGAACGGGCGGGGAATCTGGAAGGTGCGCGCGAGCCCGCGGTGGCAGATCGCGTCCGGGGTGAGGCCCGCGATCTCGCCGCCCTTGAACCGGATCGAGCCCGCGGTCGCGGCGAGCGCCCCCGAGATGCAGTTGAAGCAGGTGGTCTTGCCGGATCCGTTGGGGCCGATGAGCCCCAGGATCTCCCCCTCCTTCACCTCGAAGGAGACCGCGTTCAGCGCGGTGAAGCCGCCGAACTGCTTGGTGAGCCGATCGATGGTCAGCACGCGGGAGCGTGGGCGCGCGGCGGGGGAGCCGGCCCCCGCCGCGTCGCCGGATGGATCGGGAGGAGGCCGATCAGCGGGCCGCCCAGGGGGACGAGGCGGGCAGCAGAACCGGCGGGTTGGGGGTGGCGATGACCTTGGGCCACACGTGGCGGAACTGGCCGTCCACCACCTGGTAGACCGCGGCGAGCGCGCGCTCGTTCTGGCCGCGCATGGGGTTGCCCTCGCCGAGGAACTTGACCCCGTAGCCCTGCATGGTGCCGCCCTCCGGGATGTCGGTCTCGCGGGCCGCCGCGGCCAGCGCCTCGGCCGAGAAGCCGCCGTGCTTCTGGATGGCGCGGGGCAGGACGTCGTTGAGCAGGATCCACATGTTGTTGAAGCCCATCGAGACGTGCGGCGCGATGTTGTTGACCGGGACGTTGGGCTCGAAGGCCTTGTAGCGCTTCACCATCTCCTGGGTCATGGCCGCCACGCCCGGCTTGAGGTTCTTGGCGTCGATGAGCTGCGACGCGGGCGGGTCCGAGGTGTGGAAGCCCTCCACCTCGTTGCCGAAGGCCTCCTTCAGCTTGTCGAGCTGGCTGTGGCCGGCCCCGTGGCCGACGTAGGCGCGCAGGCGCAGCCCCTGCTCCTTGGCCTGCCGCAGGAACAGGTTGATGTCCGGGTTGTAGCCGGTGTGGAACAGCACGTCGGGCCGGGCGGCGCGGAGCTTGGTCACCAGCGAGGAGAGGTCGGCGGCCTGCGCCGAGTAGCCCTCCTTGAGCACCACCTGCATGCCGACCTTCTTGGCCTCGGACTCGTTGGAGGCGGCCACGCCGGCTCCGTAGGGCCCGTCCTCGTAGATGATGGCGATACGGAGGTCCTTGGGCGCCTTCTTGAACTTCTCCTGGGCGTAGTTGGCGATGTAGTCCACCGTACCGGTGCCGAACAGGGTGCCGTTGGGCTGGGGCCGGAAGGTGTACTGGAGGTTGCGGTCCTTGACCACCGCATCGGCGATCGCGGTGGTGATCCACAGGAACTTCTTCTGCTTGTCCACCCGCTCCGCGATCGGCACCGCGTGGGCGCTCGAGTAGATGCCGGCCAGGATGTCGACCTTCTCGACGTTGAGCAGCCGCTCCGCCTCGTTGATCGCCACGTCGGCCTTGGACTGGCTATCGCCGTCCACCTGGACGATCTTGTACTTGCCGAGCACGCCGCCCTTCTCGTTGACGTAGTCGATGATCATCTTGGCCCCGCGCCAGCAGTTGAGCGATCCGGCGGCCGAGAAGGGCCCCGAGTGGTCGTAGAGGGTGCCGATCTTGATGGTCTGGGCCTGTGCCATCGCGGGGGCCGCGGACAGGGCGAGCAGCGCGATCGCGACGAGCGCGGTCAGAGCCGAGAGAATGCGCGGAGACCTCATGGTCTGCCTCCTGGTGGAATGGCGTCCGTGAGCGGGTCCCGAGAGTACGGGGCGAGAAAAGTGGCCAACCGTATCACGCGGGCCGCGGCCGGGTCAATGTTCGGAGCCGTCCCCCGGGGCGGCGGGCTCGCGCCGGGCGCGCACGAGCCACTCGAGCCCGCGTCGGCGCTCGACCGAGCGGGGCGGGGGGCCCGCCTCGAGCACCGTGAAGCGCCCGGCCAGGACCCGCTCGATGTCGGCGCGCGACACCGGGAAGGGCGGGCCGTCGATGCCGTCGCGGAGCGGGAAGAAGCAGGCGAGCAGGAGGCCGCCGGGCCGCAGGATGGTGTGCAGCACGCGCGCGTACTCGTCGCGCCGATCCGGGTCGATGGCGCAGAAGCACGTGTACTCCCAGACCCCGTCGAAGGCGCCCGCGTGGTCGCGCGGCAGGGTGAAGACGTCGCGCCGCTCGACCGTGAGCTCGACCGCCTCGGCGGCGGCGAGGCGGCGCGCCTCCGCCACCGCGGCCTCCGAGAAGTCGAACGCGGTGACGCGATGGCCGCGACGGGCCAGGAGCCGGGCGTCGTGCCCGCGCCCCGCGCCGGGTACCGCGACACGGGCGAGGGCGGCCGCGTTCCGGGGGGCCGGCTGACTGCCGTCTACTTCTGCAAGGCTCTTCATCTGCGGGGGCCCAGAAATGGCCCCCGCACTCCCCCAATCGGCGGACAAACCGCGAGGCTCGGCCGCGCGAGGCCGGACGCTTCCACCGTCGCCGCCGGGCTCGAAGCGGCCGCCGGCGTCGAGCCAGTCGACCAGGGCCGGGGCGGGCTCGCCGAGGTCCCAGCCGTCCTGGCCCTCCGCGTAGAGGCCGTCCCAGAACCCGGCGGTGCTTACCGGTGGGCGATGCGACTCCACTCGAGCCCCTGGAAGTCGGGGATGGTCCGCTCCGCGCCCGCCGCGAGCAGCTCGGCGTCGCTGTGCGCGGTGGTGACCCCGACGACCCGCATGCGCGCGGCGCGCGCGGCCTGCACCCCCACGAGCGCGTCCTCGAAGACGACGCAGCGCTCGGCCGACACCCGCAGGCGCCGCGCCGCCTGTGTCCAGACCTCCGGATCCGGCTTGCCCAGCATCACGTCGTCGGAGGTGACCATCACGTCGAAGAAGCGCAGGAGGCCCAGGTCGTCGAGCAGCCGCTCGGCGTCCCAGCGCGACGCGGAGGTGCCGACCGCCCTCGGCACGTCGAGCCGCGCGAGCGCCTCCAGGAACTCGCGCACGCCCGGCACCGGATCGAGCCCGGTCTGCGCGCGCGCCTGGTAGAGGTCGCGCTTGCGGCGGGCCAGCCGCCGCGCCTCCGCCCCGCTCACCCGTCGGCCGAGCAGCAGCGGGATCGCCTCCTCGCTGGGCCGCCCGATGGTGAGCCGCCAGTGCTCGGGATCGGCGGGCTCGGCGCCCAGCTCGTCGAGCAGCATCCGCCACGCGTGCCGATGGTGCGCCCCGCTATCGATCAGCACCCCATCCATGTCGAAGACCGCCGCGCTAGTCACCTCAAGCGATACAGCGGCGCCAGCAGGTGGAAGGTCTCCCGCGCGGCGCGCGCGTACTCGCGCGGCTTCCACTTCATCGCCTCCTCGGCGGGCACGCGGCGGCCGAGGATGAACTGGCCGTCGCGCGTGCGCAGCAGCTCGTCGCCGAGGCGCGCCACCGCCTCCGCGGGCAGGTCGGTGAGGACGGCCGCCGGCGCCTCGTCGTGCTCGTCCTTGAACCAGCCGAGCCCCTTGGCCCGCCGCAGCACCGGCACGAGCTGCCGGGTGTGCCGCTTCCAGGCCGAGACCCAGCGCTTCTTCTGCGCGTGCTCGGGCCCGGCCTCGAAGAGGAAACGGACGCCGCCACGGGAGACCGCCACCTTGAAGTGGCAGTGCTTCTTGTAGCCCCGCTTGTCGAGGGCGAAGGCCACCCAGGTGTCGTCGGGCGGATTCACGGTGCGGCGCGCGTGCCTGGCCACGTGCGCGAACGCGTCCGAGCCGCCCACGCGGGCCACGTCGGGCAGGAGCTCGCGGCCGATCGCCTCCAGCTTCGGGCGAATGCGGGTCTTGATCGCGTCCATCCGCGGCTTGAACCCCGGGATCTCGAACACCTTGAAGTCGGACGGGGTGAACCCGGTGAAGGACATGCTGGGCCCTCTCCTTCTACTCCGCCTCGTACACCAGGTCGGGGTCGAGCGGGAAGATGGGGCGCCGGATGCGCCGGAAGTCGAAGCGCGCCAGGTTGGACGAGGAGAGTCCCGGCGCGTCGACCTCGATGATCTCCTTGGCGATGGGCTCGAACGCCGCGCGGTAGTGAATGGTGGATTTCACGACCAGGATCTTCTCCGAGAGGGGGTCGATGCCCACGAACCGGATCATCTCCGGATCGAGGGTTTGCCAGCGGTAGGTGATGAGTATCACCTTCACGTCGTCGATGTCCAGCACCGCGGTGGGGCCGAGGCGGCCGGGTAGCCCGGTCATCATCGGGCCGCGGTGCACGAAGCGTCCGTCGGAGAGCGTGCGCACCGTGCCGGTCACCCGCAGGGGCGCGCCGTGACGGTCGTCCACCTTGCCGCCGATCTCGAGGGTGATGCGGTTGCCGATGCCCGCCTTGACGCACGACTGCACCGCGGCCGCGTCCCAGATGCAGGCCACCGTCGCGCCGCGCGCGCCCACCCGCAGGAGCTCGCGCAGGATCTCGGTGCCGTCGCCCGCCGCGCCGCCGCCGGTGTTGTCGGCCATGTCGGCGAGCACGATGGGACGGCCGGGGGCGGCCAGGGCCTGCGCCACCGCGTCCTTCACCGGTCGCGCGGAGTGAACGAACTCGTGGCGATGCTCCCACGCGACCCGGCAGAGCTCCCGGGCGAGCCGCTCGGCCAGGGGCTGATCGTCGTCGGTGACCACGTAGACGCCGAGCCCGGCGTCGGGGATGTCCGCGTACGGGAAGCCCGCGAAGATCGACACCGAGATGACCTTCGGATCCTTCTCCATCTCGTCGGCGAGATCGTAGAGCCTCCGCATCGGCCCGCGCGCGGTGCCCTGGTTGCCGAGCGGTGGCAGGAGGGGAGGCTTGCGCCACGCCGCGGTGGGCCGGATGCGGCGGTCGATCACCTGGACGAGCCGCTCCGCCGCCTCCGCCCCGCGCTCGGCCATGTCCACGTGCGGATAGGTCTTGTAGCCGTGCAGGAGATCGGCGTGGTCGACCATGTCGCGGCCGAGGTTGCCGTGGAAGTCGAGCGTGACCGCGATCGGGACGTCGGGCCCCACCGTCTTCCGCACCGCCTTGAGGATGTCACCCTCGCCGTCGTCGATGCCCTCAGGGACCATCGCCCCGTGCAGATCGAGGAGCACTCCGTCGAGCCGGCCCGCCGCCTCGAGGTCGGCCAGCATCCGCTGCTTGACGTGCTCGTAGATGTCCTTGGTGACCCGGCCCGCCGGGGAGGCGGACGCCGCCACCGAGGGCACCAGGGTGGCGCCCATGCGCTCGGCGGCCCGGATCATGCCGCCCAGGCAGGTGCCGGTACCGCGGTAGGCCTCGACGATCTCGCCGCCGTACCGAAGGTCGCGCGCCGCGAACTGGGCCCGGTCGGTGGGCACGTTGGAAAACGTGTTGGTCTCGTGGGAGAGCATGGCCAGGAAGAGTCTCACGCGGATCTCCGGTAGAATGGCGCGGAAAGGAGCTAGTCATGGCTGATGCGTCGTCGTGTTTCCACAATTTGAAGGCGGGCGGGATTCCGCGGCAGCTCGCGGAGGGGTTGAGCGCCCGCGTGTTTCCCGGCGAGCACCTGATGCTCTCGGTGGTCGAGATCCAGCCGGGATCGGTCTCCCCGGTGCACTCGCACGCCAACGAGCAGTGGGGCGTGTGCCTCGAGGGGGAGTGGATCCGCATCCAGGACGGTGTGGAGCATCCCGTCAAGGCGGGAGACTTCTGGCAGACGCCGCCGCACGTGCCCCACGGGGGCCGCGCCACCGACAAGCGCGCGGTCGTGCTCGACATCTTCTCCCCGCCTCGCGAGGAATACAGGAAGGCCGGCTCCGGCTACAAGTAGCGAGGAAGGAGCCGGGGGGGGGGGGGGGGGGGGCCGGCGGAACAGGGGTGAGAAACGAACGCCCCGCGGCG
>JBGQHJ010000045.1:0-30965 GCA_041497895.1 Methylomirabilia bacterium | reverse complement strand
TCGCGTCGGTCGGCATGGTCTTTCAGGCCCCGGTGCTGCTCAAGTGGCGGACCGTCGAGGCGAACGTCCTGCTCCCCGCCGAGCTCTCGCGGCTCGATCCGCGGGCGTACCGCGAGCGCGCGGCCGAGCTGCTCCGCCTGGTGGGGCTCTCCGAGTTCGCGCAGAAGCTCCCGCGCGAGCTATCGGGCGGGATGCAGCAGCGCGCGTCGCTGTGCCGCGCGCTGCTCCTGGATCCGCCGCTGCTGCTCATGGACGAGCCGTTCGGCGCCCTCGACGCGATGACCCGCGACGAGATGAACCTCGAGCTCCTGCGGGTGTGGGGCGAGGCGAGCGGAGAGCGCAAGACCATCGTGTTCGTCACCCATTCGATCCCGGAGGCGGTGTTCCTCGCCGACCGCGTGGTGGTGATGACCCCGCGCCCGGGCCGCCTCGCCCGCGTGTTCGACGTCCCGCACCCGCGGCCCCGCACCGTCGCCTCCCGCGCCCACCCCGCCTTCGGCGCCCTCACCCTCGCCATCCACGAATCCCTCCAGCGCTAGGCCGGGGTCAGGTCTTACATTCCGACATTTTCTGAGCGCTCCGCGACTCAGCGCGCCCCCCGAAAATGTCGGAATGTAAGACCTGACCCCAGATCAGGAGGCGAGGGTGCCGCCGTCTACTGCGAGGATGTGGCCGGTGACCATGGTGGAGGCGTCGGAGGCCAGGTAGAGGACGGCGCCGATCAGCTCGTCGGGGGTGCCCATGCGGCCGGCCGGCACGCGGCGCATCGCACGCTCGGCGTAGCCCGGCTCGCGGTGGATGAGATCGCCGATGTTGGACTCGAACCACGACGGGGCGATGGCGTTGACCCGCACGTTGTGGGGCGCCCACTCCACCGCGAGCGCGCGGGTGAGCATGACCACGCCGCCCTTGCTCGCCGCGTACGCGACCGTCCCGGTGAGCCCGATCTGCCCCGCGATCGAGGCGATGTTGACGATGCGCCCGCGCCGGCGCGCGAGCATGCGCCGGCCCACCACCTGGCAGCCGAGGAACACCCCGGTCAGGTTCACCGCGATCACCCGGTGCCACGCCGCCTCGGGAAAGTCGGCGGCGGGGCTCCGGTGGGTGATGCCCGCGCTGTTGACGAGCACGTCGATGGGGCCGAGCGCGGCCTCCACCTCCGCCGCCATGCGCTCGACGCTCGCCGCGTCGGCCACGTCGACCGCCACCGCGAGCGCCCGTCCGCCCGCGGCGGCGATGCCGTCGGCGACCAGCTTGGCCTGGGCCGCGTTGGCGTCGGCCACCGCCACCAGCGCGCCGGCGGACGCGAGGCCGCGCGCCATGGCCGCGCCGAGCCCGCCCGCGCCGCCCACCACCACCGCGGCCTGGCCGTCCAGGCGGAAGAGGTCGACGCCGGTCACGCCCGCGGGGCCGGCTGGATCAGCTCCAGCGTGATGTCGTCCGGGTCGAGGAAGTACACGCCCTTGGCCCCCGCGTTGCGCCCGTGGGTGATCGGCACCGGCGCGGACTTGAAGCGGACCCCGCGGGCCCGGAGATCCGTGTAGGTCGCGTCGATGTCGGTGACCATGAAGGCCACGTGGCCGTTGCCCGGATTGAACGTGTTGGCGTCGCCGCGCGCGCCCCGGGGCCGACGGTACTCCAGCAGCTCGATGTGGTGGCCGGGCGCCGCGTCGGGTCCCGGGGGCACGCGGAGCAGGGCGATGCGCAGCTCCGCGTCGGGGTAGCCGACGATGGCGCGCAGGTAGGGCTGGCGGCTGTCCCACTGGCTGATCAGCTCGAGGCCGAGCAGGTCGCGGTAGAACGCGACCGATCGATCGAGATCGCTGACGGTCAGGCCGGTGTGCAGGATCGAGGCGACGCCCATGTCGGCGGGCAGTCTAGCAATCCGCGAGAGCCGTTGACAAGGCGCGGCCGGCGTCGCAGAGTCTTGGCACCCGACAACCCCTCTCACTCTCGGAGGTGCAGGCATGGCGCGTCGAGCATTCTCGCTGGGGCTTCTCACCGCGTTCGCGATGGTCGCGCTGCTCACGCTCGGAGCACCCCCCGCCGACGCGCAGAAGAAAGGTGGCGTGCTCCGGGTCGGCAACCTGGGCGAGCCGCCCTCCCTCGACGCCCACTGGACCACCGCCAGCATCACCGAGACCCTCACCAACCACATCTACGAGGGGCTCTTCAGCCTCGACCGCGACAACAAGCCGATCCCGATGCTCGCGGAGAGCTACACCGTCAGCAAGGACGGCCTCACCTACACCTTCAAGCTCCGGCAGGGGGTGAAGTTCCACAACGGCAAGGAGATGACGTCCGAGGACGTGGTCGCCTCGCTGAATCGCTGGGGCAAGCAGTCGATCTACGGCAAGGCGCTCTTCGCCCAGGTCGCGGAGATGCGCGCGCTGGACCAGTACACCGTCGAGATGAAGCTCAAGGAGAAGTCGGCCATCGTGCTGATCTCGCTGGCGGTGCCCAACAACTTCGGGGCGATCTATCCGAAGGAGATCGCGGAGAAGTTCGCGCCCGAGGTGAAGGTCACCGAGTACGTGGGCACCGGGCCCTACAAGCTCGCGGAGTGGAAGCCCGACCAGTACATCCGCATGGTCCGCTTCGACGACTACAAGTCGCGCAGCGAGAAGCCCAACGGCTACGGCGGCGGCAAGACCGCGTGGCTCGACGAGATCCGCTGGGTGCCGGTGCCGGAGGTGGCGACGCGGGTGGCCCAGGTGGAGACCGGCGAGCTCGACTTCGCGGACGACCTGAACCTCGACGCCTACGATCGGCTGAAGGCCAACCCCAACGCGCATCCGATCATCTCCAAGCCGTACTACTGGCTCGTGGCCGTCTTCAACAAGAAGGAAGGCCTGATGACGAACCAGAAGCTGCGGCAGGCCTGGCAGGCCGCCATCGACATCGAGCCGATCATGAAGAACGTGGCCGGCGGCAAGAAGGAGTTCTACCGGATGGACAGTAGCCTCGCGCCGGTGGAGATCAGCACGTGGCACACCAAGATGGCCGGGCTGCCCTGGAACGAGCACAACCGGGCCAAGGCCCAGCAGCTCCTGCAGGAGGCGGGCTACAAGAAGGAGCCGATCCGCTTCATGACCACCCAGGAGTACAAGTGGATGTACGACTTCGCGCTGCTCACCAAGCAGCAGCTCGAGGACGTCGGCTTCGTCATCGACCTCCAGGTGGTGGACTGGGCCACCCTGGTCAAGCGGCGCAACAACCCCAAGGAGTACGACGTCTTCACCACCGGGATGGGCGCCTTCTACGATCCCACCCACCATATCTACCTCACCCCGAGCTGGCCGGGATGGACCACCGACGAGGGCATCCTGAAGCTGCAGTCGGAGATGGCCCGCGAGACCGACCACAAGAAGCGGCTCGCGCTGTGGGAGCAGCAGACCCGCCAGTTCTACGAGAAGGTGCCGGTCATCCGCTACGGCGACCTCTTCGGGCTGCGGGCGGCCCGCAACACCGTGAAGGGCTTGAACGAGTCGACCGAGCGCGTGCGCTTCTACAACGTGTGGCTCGACAAATAACCGTTCGGCGAGGAGGCGCCGCGCGCAGCGGACTCGCCGCCGCGCGCGCGAACAAGGTGGTGGGGGGACCTGGGGGAGGAGCGGCGCCGCTCCCCCCCAGTTAGAACAACAATGCTCGCATACCTGGTCCGGCGCCTCCTCGCCGTCATCCCGGTGATGGCGGTGGTGGTGACGGTGGTGTTCCTGCTCATCCACCTGATCCCCGGCGATCCGGTGAGCGTGATGCTGGGGCCCGACGCGACCCCGACCCAGATCGAGGGCACGCGCAAGGCGCTCGGGCTCGACCGGCCGCTGCTCGGCCAGCTCGTGGGCTTCTACGGCCGGGTGCTGCGCGGCGACCTCGGTCAGTCCTACTTCCTGGACCGGCCGGTGACCACCGCGATCCTGGAGCGCGCCGAACCCACCCTGGTGCTGATGGCGTGCGCCCTGCTGGTCGCGGTGACGATCGGCGTGCCCTCCGGGGTGGTGGCCGCGGCCCACCGAGGCTCGATCTGGGACCGCGTGCTCATGATCGGCTCGCTGCTCGGGGTCTGCGTCCCCGGCTTCTGGCTGAGCCTCAACTTCATCTACCTGTTCGCGGTGCGCCTGGGCTGGCTGCCCGCCGCGGGCTACGCGTCGCTCTTCACCGAGCCGGTGAGCGCCCTGCGCTACATGGTGCTCCCCGCGGTCTCGCTCGGCTTCAACCAGTCGGCGCTGATCGCCCGCATCAGCCGCTCGTGCATGCTGGAGGCCCTCCAGCAGGACTACGTGCGTACCGCGCGGGCCAAGGGGCTGCCCCAGCGCGCGGTCACCTACGTGCACGCGTTCCGCAACGCGCTGGTGCCGGTGGTGACCGTGATCGGGGTGACCACCGCGGTGCTCATCGGAGGCGCGGTGATCACCGAGATCGTCTTCAACATCCCCGGCCTCGGGCGCCTCGTGATCTCCGCCATCCTGCGCCGCGACTACCCGGTGGTGCAGGGCGTGGTGCTGGTGACCGCCGCGACCTACGTCCTGATCAACCTCGTGGTCGACCTGCTCTACGCCTTCATCGACCCGCGCATCCGCTATGACTGAGCGCACCGAGCGGCAGCGCTGGATCCGCCGGCTGGCCGGCAACGGGGGGGTGGTGGCCGGGGCCGCTCTCCTGCTCGTGCTGGTGGGCGCCGCGCTGCTGGCCGACGTGCTCTCGAGCTACAACCCGACCCGACTGGTTCCGGCCAATCGGCTCAAGCCGCCGAGCGCGCAGCACTATCTCGGCACCGACGAGTTCGGCCGCGACGTCTACAGCCTGGTGCTGCACGGCAGCCGGGTGTCCCTGCTCGTCGGGCTCACCACCATGTTGCTGACCTCCGCGGGCGGTGTCGTCATCGGGCTCACCGCCGGCTACTCGCGGCGGCTCGACGTGCCGGTGATGCGCTGCATGGACGGCCTCATGGCCTTCCCGGCCATCCTGCTCGCGATCGCGCTCATGGCCGCGCGGGGGCCGGGGGTCTGGAACGTGATCCTGGCGCTCTCGGTGGTCTACATGCCACGTACCGCCATGCTCATCCGTAGCACCGTGCTGAGCCTGCGCGAGCTCGACTACATCCAGGCTGCGCGCGCGCTGGGCCGGCGCGACGGCGGGATCGCGCTGCGCCACATCCTGCCGAACTGCGTGGGCCCGCTGCTGGTGCAGGGCAGCTTCGTGTTCGCCTACGCGATCCTGGCCGAGGCGATCCTGGGCTTCCTCGGCGTCGGCGTGCCGCCCTACGTGCCCTCGTGGGGCAACGTGATCGCGAGCGGCAAGAACGTCATCCGCGAGGCGTTCTGGGTGAGCCTCTTCCCCGGTTTGGCCTTGACGATCGCCGGGCTCAGCCTCAATCTGCTGGGCGACGGGTTGCGCGACGTGCTGGACCCGCGGCTCCGAGTGCGCTAGAAGAGGAGGGCCCGGGCGATTCCTTCACCTCGTGACTCAGCGCGGCGAGACGCCGCGCCAGGAGGCCGGATGATGAGAGCGATGGACTCGAGACAGCCCTCCCTGCTGGAGGGGCCCGCGCCCCTGCGCGCGCCACGGTCCCGGCCGAGCCGGGGGCTGCTCGCCCGGTCGCCCCACGGCGCGGTGGAGATCGTCCGCCACGCCAACGGCCCGGTGGAGGTGAAGGTGTCCGGGCTGATCGACAGCGCGGAGCGACGGATCCGCCAGTGGCAGGGCGTCGCGGCCATCCTCTTCATCGTCATGGTGGTGGGCGCCGCGCTCGCGGTGGTGGTGGTGGCGCTGCGCTGGGACTTCGAGCGGGGCCGCGCGGTGCGGGTGTTGCAGGCCGACCTCGAGATCGCCCGGGCGCGCGAGCGCTGCTGGGAAGCGCTGGTGCGCTACACCCCGCGCGGGGCCGACGACGTCATCACGCCCGCCCGCCGCGACGGCTGGATCGCGCGCTGCCTCACCACCGAGCTCGGGCGCGTGAGCACCCGGAAATGAGCGGGGACGCCCCCATGTCGAATCGGGACCACCAGCCGATGGAGGCGATGCACGCCGACGACCGGCCGTGGGAGACGCTGCGCTGGCCGGGACAGGAGAGCAAGATGCTCTTCCACCCGAGCCCGGAGCGCCCCACCGCCCCCAACGCGGGGCTGGTGCGCTACGAGCCGGGTTCGCATCACCCCTTCCACAAGCACGACTTCGCCCAGGTCTGGTACATCCTCGAGGGGGAGTTCCAGATCGGGGAGGCGCTCCACGGGCCGGGCACCATGCTGTTCTACCCGGACCCGCACTTCGAGGCGCCGCTCTCCACGCGCACCGGCGGCCTGATGCTGTTCGTGCAGTACCAGGGGCCGACGACGGGTGGCCGGCCGATCTACGACGGCCGCTTCAACATGCAGGAGCGCCGCGCGATCGCCGAGGAGAACGTGGAGCGGTAGCCCCTCACCGTCGGACCCCTCACCCGGCCCTCTCCCCTGAGGGGAGAGGGGGAACTAGAGGGCGGCGACCTCGACGCGGCAGTCGTTGTAGCAGGCGCCCCCGCAGATGTCCGCGTGGTGCCCCGGAGCCAGCGCCGAGACGGTCTGCCCGTTGTCGCTGGTCCGCATCCACGCGCCCTTCAGGCTGCACACCACGCCGGGCCGGATCGCGTCGGACACCTTGAGCGGCAGGTGCACCTCGCCCAGCTCGTTCCACACCCGCACCATGCCCCCGTCGCGCAGGCCGCGGGCCTTCGCGTCGTCCGGGTGCATCTCGAGCGGCGGCGTCACGTCGCCCGGCTTGAGCCCGCCGAAGGTGGAGGTGATGCGCTCGTCCGACGCGGGGGAGATGAGCACGAGCGGGAACGGCGTCTCGTAGGCGCGGAAGGTCGGCAGCCGGCTCCCGTACTTCTGCTCGAGGTAGCCGGAGGCCAGCTCCACCTTGCCGGACGGCGTCTTGGGGAAGACGTTCTTGTAGAGGATGGCGGGCTCGCCGTTCACCGTCATCGCGGTGGCGCGGTCGGTGGGCAGCCGGCTCGGCTGCACCCCGCCGAGGCGCGGGTCCGCGCCGTCCACCGCGTCGTCGATGAGCTGGGCGTCGCTGGTGGTGAAGGCGGGGTCCGTGAAGCCGAAGCGCGCGGCGAGCCGCCGGAAGATCTCGGTGTTGGGGAGCGACTCGCCCTGCGGCGGGATCACCGGCTCGGCGCGCTGCAGCCAGTGTTGCCCGTAGGCCGCGTAGATGTCGTGATACTCGAAGTGGCTCGAGGCGGGCAGCACCACGTCGGCGTAGGCGAGGCTGTCGGTCATCACCACGTCCGAGCCCACCGTGAAGAGATCCTCGCGCGCGAGGCCGCGCCGCATCCGGTTCTGGTCCGGGTGCACCACCAGCGGGTTGTGGTTGTAGATGAAGAGCGCCTTGATCGGCGGGGAGAGGGTGGGATCGAGGAGGTGCTTGCCCATGTCCACGATGTTCAGGGTGCGGGTGCCCGGGGGCAGCAGGTCCGGCCGCTGCAGCCTCGCCGGGGTCTTCGGGAACACGAAGCCCGCCCCGTTGACGAGCCCTCCGCCCGGCACCCCGAACTTTCCGGCCAGGGCGGGCAGGGCGAAGATCGCGCGGATGCCGCTGCCGCCGTTCTGGTTGCGCTCGAGCCCGTTGCCCACGCTGATCGCGGCGGGCGACAGCGTGTGGTACCACTCGGCGAGCCGCCGGATGTCGGCCTCGGGCACGCCGCAGATGCGGGAGGCGTCCGCCACCGAGTAGCGGCGCGCGCCGGCCATGAACTCCTCGAAGCCCTCCACGTGACGCTCGATGAAGGCGCGGTCGAGCGCTCCGCGCCGCTCGAGCTCCGCCGCGATGGCCCACGCCAGCACCACGTCGGTGCCGGGCTTGAGCGCGATGTGCAGATCCGACTGCTCCGCGATCTTGATGCGCTTGGGGTCGACGACCACCACCTTGGCCCCGTCCCGCCGCGCCGCGTTGAGCAGCGGGGTGAGGTGGAGGTTCGACCAGGTGACGTTGTTGCCCCAGGCGATGATGAGCTTCGAGTGCCGCACCTGCTCGGGCGCGATGCCCGGCGCGGTCCCGAAGGTGCCGAGCCACGCCTGGGTGCGGATGCCGCCGCAGAGCGGTGAGCGATCGAGCAGCGAGGCGCCCAGCTTGTGGAAGAAGCGCAGGTCCATCGAGGCGTAGGCGAGCATGCCGTGCGGCCCCGCGTAGTTGAGCGGCGCGACGGCCTGCGGGCCGTGCGCGGCGATCACCGCGGTCACGCGGTCGCAGATGATGTCCAGCGCCTCGTCCCACGACGCGCGCGCGAACCGGCCCTCGCCCTTGGCCCCGACCCGCTTGAGCGGGGTGCGGAGCCTCCCGGGCCCGTGCACCCAGTCCGGGTACGAGCCGGCCACCTTGGTGCAGATGACGCCGGCGGTGTAGGGGTTGGCCCGGGAGCCGCGGATCTTCACGATCTTCGCGTCCTCCACGGTGACGGTCAGGCTGCAGGTGTCGGGGCAGTCCAGCGGACAGACGCTCGCGTGCTCGGTGGTCGCCATGGCCTCGTATCGTAAGGCAATCGGGGAGTCTCCGCCACCCGGGTAAACAGAACGCCCCTTGCTCTCGTCTACTGCGGCAGAGGGGTGGCCGCCATGGCCCCTCGTGAGGAGACCAACATGAAAAAGCTGATCGCGCTGGTTCTGGCCGTCGCGGTCCTTGCTCCCACGCTGGCCTTCGCGGGTGCGTCGACGGACGCGGCCCTCGGGCTCGGCGCCTTCGCGGTGTTCAATCAGATCCTGGGCGGGGTCGGCATCTTCCACCGCGGCCCGGTGGTGGCGCCGGCGCCCCTGGTCGTCGCTCGGCCCGCGCCGGTCTACGTGCCCGCTCCGGTGGTGGTGGCGCCACCCCCGCGGGTGATCGCGCCGCGCGTGGTCGCTCGGCCCTACCCGGTCTACGCGCCCGCGCCGCGTCACGTGGTGGTCCACGAGCGGCCGGTGTTCTGCCCGCCCGGCCACGACCGGAAGGGCTGGTGCTATCCCGCGCCGGTGCGCCCGGTCTGGCGCTACTGATCGCGCCGGTCCGCTCACGTCCGGCCCGCTGACCGGCCCGATGATCGGATAAATCCCGCCCTCTCCCCCCGAGGCCCGGGGGGGAGAGGGTGCTACACTCCAGGGGCCATGTCGCCCGCGCGCTCGCTCGAGCTCGACGAGTGAGACGCGTCTCCCTCCTCCGGCTGATCGCGGTCTTCGCCTGGACCGGCTTCTCGAGCCTGGGCGGGGGCCGCAGCGCCTATTTCCACGATGCGCTCGTGCGGCGGCGCCGGTGGATCCACCACGACGAGTTCGTCCAGGACTTCACGCTGAGCCAGGTGCTGCCCGGCCCGAACTTCAGCAACCTGGCGGTGGTCCTCGGCTACCGGCTCGCCGGCCTCGCGGGCGGCGTGTGGGGGCTGCTCGCGATCGTGCTGCCAGGCGCGGTCATCCTCCTCGGCGCGAGCGCGCTCTACGCGCAGGGCGCCTTCGGGAGCGGCGCCAGTCTCCTGATGCGCGGGCTGAGCGCGGCGGTGGTGGGGCTCGTGCTGGTGACGTCGCTCCGCATCATGCGCGGCGCCCTGCGGGGCGGACGTGCGGTCGTGATCGCGCTGATCACCTTCGTGGCGGTCGGCCCGCTGCGCCTGCCCACCGTCGGCGTGGTGCTGGTGATGACTGCGCTGAGCCTCGGGCTGCACTGGTCGGCGCCTGCGGCGCGGCCGGTCCTGCCGCCGGTTCCCCCGTCCACCCCGCCACCGGAGGGCGCGTGATGGCGGGCTTGGCGCTGCTCACCTGGACCTTCCTCTGGTTGAGCTTCCTCTGCGTGGGCGGCGGCCTCGGGGTCATCCCGGAGATGGAGCGCCAGGCGGTGACCATCCACCACTGGCTCACCGCCCGCGAGTTCGTCGACGGCTACACGCTGTCGCAGCTGACCCCGGGCCCCGGCATGCTGGTCGCGGTCTTCGTGGGCCACCGGGCCCACGGCCTGCTGGGCGCGGCGGTGGCGGGGCTCGCGATGTTCGTGCCCACGTCCGTGCTGGCCATCGTGATCTCGCACCACTGGCAGCAGTGGCGCGCCCGTCCGTGGGCGCTCGCCGCCGAGCGGGCGCTCCTGCCGGTCGGGGTCGGGCTGATGGCGGGCGGGGTCTACACGCTCGCGCGCACCGCGATCCACGACGGCACGACCGCCGCCCTCGCGGTGGCCACCGCGCTCGTGGTGGCCACGGATCGCGTCCCGCCGGTGGTCGCGGTGCTGGCCGCGGGCGTGATCGGCTGGCTCCTCTCGCGGTAGTGCTCCGGACGCCGCGCCCCCACGCTTGACACGCGGTTTCGTCCCGACATAAGGTCGCACCGGCTCGTCAGCGGCTCCCGTTCCCTCACCCGAGGAGGAATGCCGTGCTTGGCTCGCGCTCCCCCGTCTCCCGCGGCGTCGTCGTCGCCCTCGCGCTCCTCGTCCTCCTCGCGGTCTCCTCCGCGGTCTCGGTGACCGCGCAGCGGCTGGCCGACGGCCAGGCGCCGAAGTTCACGGTGGATCCGTTCTGGCCCAAGCCGCTTCCCAACCGCTGGCTGCTCGGCCAGGTGGCGGGTGTGGCGGTCGACCCGCTCGACCACGTCTGGATCGTGCAGCGGCCACGCACCCTGACCGACGACGAGAAGGGCGCCACGCTCAACCCGCCCCGCAACGAGTGCTGCGTGCCCGCGCCGCCGGTGATGGAGTTCGACAGCGAGGGCAACCTGTTGCAAGCCTGGGGCGGGCCCGGGCCGGGCTACGACTGGCCGGCCAACGAGCACGGCATCTTCGTGGACCCGTCCGCCAACGTGTGGCTGGCCGGCAACGGGGAGAAGGACAACCAGATCCTCAAGTTCACCCGCGCCGGCCGGTTCCTGATGCAGATCGGCAAGCCGGGCTCGAGCGGCGGCGACTCCGACACCGGCAACCTCAAGCGCCCTGCCGACGTGCGGGTGGACGCGGCGGCCAACGAGCTATACGTGGCGGACGGCTACGCCAACCACCGGGTCATCGTGTTCGACGCGACCACCGGCGCCTACAAGCGCCACTGGGGCGCCAACGGCCGGCCCCCGGGTGACGCGAGCGTGAAGCAGTTCCGGAACCCGGTGCACTGCGTGCGCATCGCGACCGACGGGCTCGTCTACGTCTGCGACCGGATGAACAACCGGATCCAGGTCTTCAAGAAGGACGGCACCTTCGTGAGCGAGTTCACCCTGGCGCCGTCGACGCTCGGCGGCGGCTCGGTGTGGGACCTCGACTTCTCCCGCGACCCCGCCCAGAGCTATCTCTACGTGGCCGACGGCGAGAACAACCACGTCTGGACGCTCTCGCGCGCGAGCGGCAAGGTGCTCTCCCGCTTCGCCCGCAGCGGGCGCTACGCGGGCCAGCTCCACTGGGTGCACAACATGGCGGTGGACTCGCGCGGCAACATCTACACGACCGAGGTCGACAACGCCAAGCGCGTTCAGAAGTTCGCCTACCAGGGCCTCTTCCCCATCACCGACTAGTTCTCCCTCTCCCCTTTGGGGAGAGGGCAGGGTGAGGGGCCGGCCACGGTAAGATGGTGGCTGGCCATGCTCTCCCCCGTCGAGCACGCTCCGCTCGCGCCCCACTGCACGCTCCGCATCGGCGGTCCGGCCCGCTACCTGGTCGAGGCCACCGACGAGGCGACCGTCGCGGAGGCACACGAGTGGGCGACCGCCCGTCGCCTGCCGGTGCGCGTGCTCGGTGGCGGCTCGAACCTGGTCATCGCCGACGAGGGCGTGGACGGCCTCGTGCTCAAGATCGCCCTTCGCGGGGTGACCGAGCGGCCGGGACGCGACGGGGTCGAGGTGACGGCCGCGGCGGGCGAGCCGTGGGACGCCCTCGTCCGGCACACCGTCGAGCAGGGCTGGGCCGGGCTCGAGTGCCTGAGCGGCATCCCGGGTCTGGTGGGGGCGACGCCGATCCAGAACGTGGGCGCCTACGGCCAGGAGGTGAGCGATACGGTCACCGCGGTGCGCGCCCTCGACGGGGAGATCGGGCAGGTGGTGACCCTCGGCCCGGCCGACTGCGGCTTCGGCTACCGCGACAGCCTCTTCAAGAGCCGCGCCCCCGGCCGCTACGTGGTCCTCGCGGTGACCTACCGGCTCGCGCCCGGCGGGGCCCCCAACGTGCGGTATGCCGACATCGCCCGCGAGCTTGAGGCGCGCGCCGTCGCCCGGCCGTCGCTGATCGAGGTGCGGGAGACCGTGCTGAAGGTCCGCCGCTCCAAGTCGATGGTGCTCGATCCGGGCGATGTCAACGCGCGCAGCTGCGGCTCGTTCTTCCTGAATCCCGTCGTGGACGCCGACGCGCTGGCCGCGATCGACGCGCGGGCGACCGGCCTCTCGATGCCGCGCTGGCCGCAGCCCGACGGCCGGGTGAAGCTCTCGGCCGCCTGGCTCATCGAGCGGGCCGGGTTCACCCGCGGACAGGCCGACGGCCCGGTCGGCCTCTCCACCCGCCACACGCTGGCCATCGTCTGCCACGACGGGGCGCGGGCCCGCGACGTCGTCGCCTTCGCCCGCCGGGTGCGGGCGGGCGTCGAGCAGCGCTTCGGGGTGCGCCTGCACCCGGAGCCGATCTTCTGGGGCGCGCTCGGTCTCGACTGACCGGCGGATTGACGTCGGGTCGGGCCGGCTGATATAAGGTCGGCAGCACGAGGAGGTCGACTCATGGACCGCTCCTCTCGCTCGCTCGCCCTGACCCTGGCGCTCGTGGGGATCCTCGGGGACTGCGCCTCCGCGCAGAACACGCCGCAGCAAGACTACGTCTGGGAGATGGGGCGCGTCTGCGACGGCCGCTATCGCGACTGGTACCTCGACCGGGCGGAGACGGTGACGGGGCCCGCCGGCACGTTCGCCCCTCATCTCTCCTGTACTCACCGCCGGGGCGGCGCCCTGGGCTTCGAGGTGTGGTACGCCCCGGAGGTCGGCAACAACGTCAAGGAGCGGACCGTGTTCTCGTACGGGATCCGCGAGCGCGAGCTCGTCGGCTTCAAGCCCGCGATGCGGCCAACCGCACGACGGGATCGGAGCGGCCCCGCGATCGCGGAGGAGGAGTCATGCCTGACCGGGACTTGAAGCTGAACTCACTGTCCAGGTATGCGAAAGCCTCGCCGCGTCTCGTGCTCGAGGAGCACGGGCACTGCGAGATCCCGGCCGGCTGCGGCGGGGTCGTGCTGCGATGGTGGAATCCGGATCGGGCGATTCCGGTCACGATGTGGGCGTACGCCCCGATTCTCCTGGACATGCGTCTCGACGGGAAGCGGCTCAACCACGCGGTGCCGCTCGTCAGCTTCGATTCCCATATCCTCGCATTCACGATTACCGCGGCCAGTCCGGCCGAGCTCTTCTTGATGTTCGCCGCCGTCCGCGGATCCTCGTGGTCCGATCTTCCGACGCCCGACCGGGACTCGCGGGAAGTGGTGGTGGTGTCGACGCCCGACGGCTCGTGGAGGTACTCGGCCACCGCGCCGACCGGATCTTCATGGATGGAGTCGGGATTCGACGACTCCGACTGGCGGCCGATGCAGGTGAAGGCCGGATGGGATCCGTCCGACACCGGCTACCGCTACCCACCGAAGAGGATGGCGCAATTTTCGGCGCGCGCCCTCGGTGTCCCCGACTCCTCCCAGGCCTGGGTGCGCAAGGAGTTTATCCTCGCGCAGACGGCGACGGTCGGTCCGGCATCCCCGGAGGCGACCCCATGACGGTCCCGATGGTTCTCGTCCCCCAGTTCTTCGGAAGCGTGGTCTTCGACCGGCGGACCTCCCGATACGTGCCGTTCGACCGGGAGGCCACCGAGCTGCTCTGCCGCTTGCGGGTCACCCCTCTCGACGAGATCTTGAAGGCCACCGGCGATCCAGAGCGGAGACAGCAGATCGAGGGGTTCTTTGCCGACTTCTACGAGCGCGGCTTCTTCCGCATCGACACGCGGTTCGCGGGTACCGTTCTGGATGTCGAGGTCCCGGTCGACCACCTCGTCGGCCCCCTGGCTCTGCATCTCGAGGTCGTCGCCGCGTGCAACCTGACCTGCACGCACTGCTTTGCCGGGGCGTTGCCTCGGAAGGAGCAGCCCCTGTCGTACCTCGAGCTCGATCGACTCTTCGCCGAGATGGCGAGCCTGGGAACCTTCCGGCTGGGGCTCACCGGAGGCGAGCCCCTCCTGCGCAAGGACATCTTCCGGGTCATCGACCTCGCGGTGGCCCACGGTCTCTGCCCCTGCCTCACCACGAACGGGCTGCTCATCACCGAGCAGATCGCACGTGAGTTCGGCCGGCGCGAGCTGGTGTGGCTGAACGTGAGCCTCGACGGCGCGTCGGCGCGGACCAACGACCGGGTTCGCGGCCCCGGAACCTTCGCGCGAGTTCTCGACCGGCTGACCGTGCTCGGACGGCACGCCCGATTCACGCTCGCCTTCACGATCATGCGGAGCAACCTGGAGGAGATCCAGGCGTGCGCCGAGCTGGCGGCCCGGGTGGGCGCGCACGCCGCGGTGTTCCGACCGCTGTATCCGGTCGGGGTTGCCCGGCAGCACCCCGACCTCATGCCCACGTTCGGCGAGTACAACGAGGCCCTGACCACCCTGGCCGGCATGCAGCGCGGAAGCGGGTTCGATCTCCGGGACATCGACCCCTTCAGCCCGCGCGCGCGGCAGGAGGGCCAGTCGCTGATCCATCAGAACTATGGCTGCGGCGCCGGCAATCTCGTGTGCTCGATATCCGTGTCGGGCGACGTCAATCCGTGCAGCTTCCTGGGGCCGGAGTTCGCGGCGGCCAACGTCCGGGACCGGTGCCTGGCCGACATCTGGCACAACAGCGCGGGCTTCCGCGCGATCCGCGCGCTGCCCGGCGGGGAGCCCGCGAGCGAGCGGGGACACACCGCGACCTTCGCGGGTGGTTGCCGGGCGCGGGCGCTGGCGTTCAACGGCTCGATCAACGCGCCCGATCCGTGGATCACCGGCCAGGTCGAGGCGGAGCGTCGACCGCGGCCGGTCTTCAACCCCTTGATGGTCCTGGATGTGACCCGCGAGCCCCCGTCGCCGGAGCCGCGGTGAGATGGGAGGGCCGGCGGGTGATCCCGGAGAGGCGGTCACGCGCGGCCGCGCGCTGGTGGCGAAGGGAGAGCTCGCGGCTGCCGCGGCCGCCTACGATCGCGCGTACGGTCTTGCGCCCGAGAACGTACAGGTAGCGGAGGAGCGCGGGCGAGTCCTCGATCGGCTGGCGGTGACCGAGCACGGGCTCACGTTCCGGTACATCCCGGCCGGCACCTTCCTGATGGGCTCGGAGGCCGGTGAGCCGGACGAGCAGCCGGTCCACCCGGTGGACCTCGAAGAGTACTGGATCTCGGAGACGCCGGTGAGCTGGTCGGCGTACTGCAGGCTGCTGGGCTGGACGCCCCCTCCCGAGTCGCGGCCACCTGGCGATCCTCCGCCCACGTTCCCATTCCATCAGAACAAGATCCGTCTCGCGTTCTGCGAGGATTTCACCACCACGAGTCGGATCTGGGAAGCGGGGAGCCGGGAAGGTAGCGCTCAGCCGCAGAGCTACGATCACAAGCCGCTGGTCGCCGTCTCGTGGCACGACGCGTACGACGTCGGCGCTCACCTCTCGATGGCCGGCGGGTCCATCTACCGCTTGCCGACCGAGGCGGAGTGGGAGAAGGCGGCGAGAGGCGGGCTCGTGGGACGAGCCTATCCATGGGGGGACGCGCCGCCGTCCTCCGAGCGCTGCGACTTCGATCGTCTCGCTCAGCTGTCCATCCTCAGGATGCGCTCGTTCCCTCCCAACGGCTACGGCCTGTATGCGATGAGCGGATGCGTGTGGGAATGGACGACCGACTGGTATGACGCGCTCTACTACCGGGAGAGTCCCCGGCAAAGCGCGACCGGACCCTGGACCGGTGAAGAGAAGGTGCTGCGAGGCGGCTCGTGGACGGACTGCGCAGACGTGGCTCGGGTTTCGTTCCGCATGTCTCAGAACCTCGACCGATACGGGCTCTGTGCCAACATCGGATTCCGTCTTTGCCGGGTGGCGCGCGCGCCAGGCGTGAGCGGTTGACTTCGCTCCCGCGCGCGCCGTACGCTCGCCCCGCCATGAAGATCACCGCCGTCCGCGCCACCTGGCTTCGCGCCCCCATTCCCGCCGAGCACGCCCACGTCAGCGACTTCGGCCGCAACGACACCTTCAACATGTGCCTGGTCGAGATCGAGACCGACGCCGGGCTCACCGGCCTGGGCGAGGCGAAGGCCGCGGTGGGCAATCTCGGCAACTACGCGGCGATGGTCACGCTGATCCGCGAGGAGATGGCGCCGGTCCTGATCGGTCGCGACCCGCGTGATATCACCGGGATCTGGGAGACGCTCTACAACGGCTCGCGCGCGCACTACGCGACCCGCGAGGGCCGGACTTCCCGACCATGGGCCGCCGCGGGCTCGCGCTCTGCGCGATCAGCGGCATCGACATCGCGTGCTGGGACCTGCTCGGCCGCTCGCTCGGCCAGCCGGTGTGGCGCCTGCTGGGGGGAAAGTACCGCGAGCGCATCCCCGCCTACGCGAGCGGCGGCTGGGCCCCGGTCGGCGCCATCGGCAAGCAGATGACCCAGTACGTGGAGCGCGGCCATCGCGCGGTGAAGCTGCGGGTGGGACTTCAAGACAAGAGCGTCGACGACTCGGCCGCGCGGGTGCGCGAGGTGCGCGAGGCCCTCGGGCCCGACGTCGGCATCATGGTCGACGCCCACGGGACGTGGAGCGTGCGGCAGGCCCAGCGCTTCGCCCGCAAGGTGGAGGACTGCGACCTCGGCTGGCTCGAGGAGCCGGTGTCCGCCGAGAACCTCGCGGGCCAGGCCGAGGTGCGCGCCTCCACCGACATCCCGATCGCGGCGGGCGAGAGCGAGCAGACGCGCTTCGCGTTCCGCGACATGATCCAGGCGCGCGCGGTCGACATCTGCCAGCCCGACGTGGCGATCGCGGGCGGCATCACCGAGACCCAGCGCATCGCGGCCCTCGCGGCGGCCCACGAGCTCACGGTGGCTCCGCACCTCTGGGGCTCGGCCATCCTGTTCGCGGCCGGCCTGCACCTGGCCGTCTCCACCCCGTGCGTCAACCTGCTCGAGTTCTCCCGCGGCCACAATCCGCTGCTCAACGACCTGGTCGAGGAGCGGGTCAGCCTCGAGGACGGCCACGTCCTGGCCCCGACCGGGCCCGGCCTGGGCCTCACCCTGCGGAAGGACTTCATCGCGCGGGTCGCGGTCGCGCCCTGACGAAGAGCGTCGGTGGTCGGGCCGGCCTACCTGGAGGTGCCGGCGTCGCGGGCCAGCGCGGTCTGCAGCGCCTCGAGAAAGCCGCGGATCCGGCGCGCGTTCGTGCCGAGATCGCTGCGGCCCACCCGGGAGACCGAGCGGACGTCTACCCGGGAGCCCGCGCCCTCGACGGCGACCCGGACCACCACGTCGTCCCGGAAGCCGAACCAGCGGGTGCGGTCGGTCGCCTCGAGGCGGCCCTCCGCGGGTACCGCGGCCACGATCTGCCAGCCGAGCCCGCGCGCGACCTCGACCGCGCGGGTAAAGACCTGCTCCGGCGGGGCCGCGAAGCGCGCGGGCCCCAGGTCTGGATAGCCCGCGCGCTGCTGGGCGGCGAGGGCGGCGCCGCCGTACTCGGCGGAGTTCGGCGCGGCGCGCCGCAGGGGCAGCACCGCCACGAAGCGCGGGGGATCTTCCGGGTCGGTGGTGATGTCGTGGATCGGCGGAACCCGACCCGCGGAGCGCAGGTAGCCGACCGGCACCGCCGCGACGGCTGCCAGCAGGGCGAGCGTCACGAGCGAGACGAGCAGGCTGCGGCCGGTTCGGGCGAGCAGCCCCAGGATGAGACCGGCGAGCGCCACCACGATGACCGCCAGTCCCCCGTAGAGCGTCCAGCGGAAGATGAGGAAGCCGGTGCGGTAGTCCCACCAGTCCCAGCGGGTGCCCACGCCGGACAGCAGGAGCGCGAGCGAGCCCGCCACCGTGAGCGCGAGGCCCGCGCGTGCGGTGAGGGACGCGGCGCGGGATAGACCGGTAGGCCGGTCGAGCGTTTGGTCTTGAATCGTCATTCCGCTCCTTTTCTTCTGCGGGGGCCCAGAAATGGCCCCCGCACTCCCCCCAATTGCGGTCGACCCGTGGCCCCCGCACTCCGTGATCGGGTGGCGGCTTGACACGCTCGGTGGGCATCCCTAGAGTCGCGGCAGACAGCACTTACCGCGCGCCTCAGGAGGCCACTCGATGCTGTACGAGCTCCGTACCTATCACGTCATGCCCGGCCGGCTCCCCGATCTCAACCGGCGCTTCGCCGAGATCACCATGGACTTCTTCAAGAAGCACAACATCCAGGTGGTGGGTTTCTGGACCAACGAACTGGGCGGCTCGTCGGACCAGCTCATCTACATCCTGGCGTACGACAGCCTCGCCGATCGCGAGAAGAAGTGGAGCGGCTTCTTCGCCGACCCGGACCGGATCGCCAAGTTCGCGGAGACGGAGAAGAACGGCCCGCTGGTGCGGCGGCTCACCGCGCAGATCCTCCGGCCCACCGCGTACTCGCCGATGAAGTAGATGCGGGGCGCCGCCGGCCTCCTCCTGGCGCTCGTGCTCGCCGGCTGCGGATCCGTCGCCTTCGGGCCCGCCTACACCGAGGACGAGCTGGCCCAGATGTGCGTCCGGCGTGGAGGCTGGTGGCGCCCCGATGACCTGCGCGGCGGCTTCTGCGAGTTCGAAGCGCCCGGGTTTCTCTAGCGTGGGCGGCGGCGTCAATCGACGCGGAAGACCGCGTCGCGGGTGAGCCCACGCACGCTCGTCTGTCCCGCCAGAGCCATCGAGGTCCGCAGCTCGCGGCGGAGGATGTCCATGGCGCACGCCACCCCGGCTGCGCCGTCGGCGGCCAGCCCCCACAGCGCGGTCCGGCCCACCGCGACCGCGTGGGCGCCCCACGCCATGCCCTTGATCACGTCGGTGCCGCGGGCGAAGCCGCCGTCGACGATGATGCTGGCCGCGCCGCCGACCACGTCGGCCACCGCGGGCAGCGCGTCGATGCTGGCCTGGGTCGAATCGAGCTGACGGCCGCCGTGGTTGGACACCCAGATCAGCTCGACGCCCGCGTCGAGCGCGCGCTTGGCGTCGCGCGGGGTCATGATGCCCTTGAGGCCGATGGGCAGGCGGGTGGTCTTGCGCAGCCACTCGACGTCGGCCCAGGTGAGGCGGGCCGGGTACTCGGAGTCGGGCGGGCGGGGGTTCGGGGCCTTCAGCATCGCCTCGCGCGGGGTGAAGCGGGCGACGATGTCGCGCTCCCGGCGGCTGTAGACCTGGACGTCGACGGTGAGGCACACGCAGAGATAGCCGGACGCCTCGACGCGCGCGAGCAGATCCGCCACCCACGCCCGATCGCCCATGTGGTAGAGCTGGAACATCTTGAGCCCGGGACTCGCCGCCGCCACCGCCTCCACCGACCACCCGGTGGCCCCGCTCAGGAACTGCAGGGTGTCGGCCTTGGCCGCGCCCCGGGCCATCTCGCAGTCGCCCTCGGGGTGGAACAGCACGAGCCCGCCCATCGGCGCGATCACCACCGGCCAGGACAGCGGCACGCCGAGCAGCGAGGTGGAGAGATCGATCTGGCGCACGTCGACCAGGATGTCCTGCCGGATGGCCAGGCGGCGCAGCGAGCGGCGGTTGCGGCGGAGCGTGGTCTCGGTCTCGGTGCCGCCCGCGCCGAAGTTGTACGAGGTGCGGGGCAGGCGCGCGCGGGCCGCGCGGTGGATCTCGGGGAGCGTGACGAAGGGCTCGGTCATGGCGGGTACGATAATGCCTGCGCCACGTGAGCGCAACGGCGGGGGGCGCCGGCGGTGCCGCTGAAGCGGGTGCCCTACCGGAGCCTGCGCACGCTGCTGCGGCGCGAGCTGATCACGCGCGAGGACCCCGGCACCGCGGCGCTGATCCGGCGCCTGGCCCACGTCAAGGCGGCGGGGCGGTTCACGCGCGGGGAGTTCCTCGCGATGTGCCGGTGGAAGAGCCCGCGCTCACGCCGGCACTACGAGCGAAGCTCGCCCGCGACGATTCGCCGGGTCTCCACCGCCGCGCTGGCCGCGCGCGACGAGCAGGAGCGCATCGCGCATCTCGTCGCGCTGCCCGGGGTGAGCGTGGCCACCGCCTCCGCCATCCTCACCCTGATCGATCCGGCCCGCTACGGCGTGCTCGACATCCGCTGCTGGCAGCTCCTGTTCAGTATCCGCTCCGTCTCCGGCAACCAGCGCGGCCGTGCCTTCACGCTCGGCCAGTGGGCGCAGTACCTGACGCGACTGCGCGGACACGCCCGGGCTCTGGGCGTGTCCGCGCGAGCGATCGAGTACACACTCTTCCACTGCCACCGGCGGCTGCAGCGCGGCCGCCTGTACGACTGAGCCGCCGCGGCGGCCGGAGCCGGGTCGCGGCGAGGATCAGGCGGCGCGGACGAGCGCGACCGGGACCGGCGAGGCCTGCAGGAGCCGCTCGCTCAGGCTACCGCCCCGCAGTCGGGCCAGCCACCCGCGGCGCTCGGCGGCGAGCACGATGAGGTCGGCGTCGAATGCTTCGGCCTCGACGAGGATCTCCTGCTCGGGCTCCCCGAAGCGGACCACGCTCTCGGTGGGCACCGCGCCCAGGCGAGTCTCGACGGTCTCGAGGTAGTCGCGGCCCTCCGCGGTGAGGCGCTCCATCTCCTGATCCGCGAACGCGACCACGCGCCCGGCCGAGGTCACGCGATGCTCGGGCACGGGATGCACCTGCAGGAGGCGGACGTGGCCGCCGCTGCTCCGCGCCAGATCGGCGGCCAAGCTGGCCGCGACCTCCGCGGATTCACTACCATCTAGAGGAACAAGAATGCGCTTTGCCATGGGTCTTTTCTCCTTCCTTGATCACTCTTTGGATGCCGCAGTGCGGCCAAGGGATTCCACCTTTCCCTGTCGGGATCGTGGAATCCTCCGGCTCCAGGTCGGCATCTCAATGGGCGGAGGGAGATAGCCATGCTCGAGATCGTCATCGCGTCGGTGGTGGGATTGATCCTGGTGGTGGGCCCGCTCGCCTGGCGGGTGCAGCGGGACCGCAGCGAGTCGCGGGCGCTTGCGACCCGCGCCTACGTGCAGTCGCTCGTGGACCGCAAGCTGGGCGGAGAGTCCTTCGTGTCGGTGCACGTGACGCCGCGCACGCTCCTGTCCCAGGGCCAGGTGGTGGTGGCCGTGCCCGGCGGCTGGGAATGGATGCTCGAGGACGTGTGGCCGGTGCTGCTGGCCCGCGTGCCGCGAGGCTACGAGCTCGTGGTACGGCGGGGCGACGAGGCCCCGGCGCCCGCGCCTCCGCTCCGCCGCGTCGCCTGACCCCGGCTTGCCCGGTGGGTTCCCCCTCGCGTACCATCCCGGCGAGGGGGAACCCACCCATGCACGTCGGGATGGCCGCGGTCTTCCAGAACCCGGGCAAGGCCCACAGCGATCGGGACGTCTACCTGAACGAGCTCCGTCTCGCGGAGCTGGCCGAGCCGCTGGGTTTCCAGTCGGTGTGGGGCGTCGAGCACCACTTCACCGACTACACGATGTGCCCCGACGTGCTGCAGTTCCTCTCCTACATGGCGGGCCGCACCCGCCACGCGCAGCTCGGCTCCATGGTGGTGGTGCTCCCGTGGCACGACCCGATGCGGGTGGCCGAGGAAGTCTCGATGCTCGACAACCTGTCGGGCGGCCGGCTCATCCTGGGCCTCGGCCGCGGCGCCGGCAAGGTGGAGTTCGACGGCTTCCGCCTGTCCATGGACGAGTCGCGGTCGCGCTTCGTGGAGTCGGCCGAGATGCTGCTGCGCGGCCTCGAGAGCGGCTACTGCGAGTACGACGGGGCCTACGTCAAGCAGCCGCGCGCGGCCATCCGGCCCGCCCCGTTCAAGAGCTTCCGCGGCCGCACCTACGCCGCCGCGGTCTCCCCGGAGTCGGTCCAGATCATGGCCGAGCTGGGGGTCGGCATCCTGATCATCCCGCAGAAGCCGTGGAAGGAAGTGGCGCGCGAGCTGGACGCCTACCGCGAGGTGTACCGCCGGGTCAACGGAGTGGACGCGCCGCCCCCGATCTCGGCGGGCTGGACCTTCTGCGACGCGAGCGCGGACCGGGCCCAGGAGATGGCCCGCCGCTACATCGGCGGCTACTACCAGACCGTGCTCGATCACTACCAGTTCCAGGGCGACCACCTGGCCCACACCCGCGGCTACGAGTACTACGGCAAGATGGCGGAGAAGATCCAGCAGTACGGCACCGACATCGTCGTCGACTACTTCATGAACCTCCAGGTGTGGGGCACGCCCGAGCAGTGCTACGAGAAGATCCGCGACATCCACGCGCGCACCGGCAACAGCCACTACGTGGGCGTCTTCAGCTACGCGGGCATGCCGTACGACGAGGCGGAGCGCAACCTGCGCCTCTTCGCCAAGGACGTGATGCCGGTCTTGCAGAAGCTCGACACCGGCGCGGCGGCCGCCCGGCCGGCGCCGGTCGCCGAGAAGCCGGGCGTGGGGCTCCTCGGCTCGTAGCCGCGCCCGCTCCCGCGGCTCAGGCCATCGAGCCGCCGTCCACCGTGTAGATCCCGCCGGTCACGTATCCCGCGTCCGCGCTGCAGAGGAACGCCACCAGCGCCGCCACCTCCTCGGGCTGGCCGTAGCGCCGGAGCGGGATGGTCCCGGCCATGCGCTCGTGGAACGCGGCGGGGTTCGCAGGGCTGGCCCCCGCCTCGAGGTCCCGCACCATCGCGGTGTCGATCGGGCTCGGGCAGACCGCGTTGACCCGGATCCCGGCGGGGGCCAGCTCGAGCGCGGCGGTGCGGGTGAGCCCCACCACCGCGTGCTTGCTCGCGGTGTAGGCCACCAGGTTGCGCGAGCCGCGCAGCCCCGCGATGGAGGCGGTGTTCACGATGACGCCCCCGCCGCGCGCGCGGAGCAGCGGGGCCACCGTCTTGATGCCGAGCCACACGCCCTTCACGTTGACCGCGAGCACCCGGTCGAAGGTCTCCTCCGGGTAGTCCACGAGCGCCCGGACGTCTCCCAGGATGCCCGCGTTGTTGAAGAAGCAGTCGACGCCGCCCCACCGCTCGGCCACCGCGGCCGCGTAGCGCGCCACGTCGGCCGAGCGGGTGACGTCGGCCTCGACGGCGTGGCCGACGCCGCCCGCCTTCTCGACCGCGGCCTGGGTCTCGCGGAGGCCATCGCGCGAGAGGTCCACGAGCCCGAGGCGCGCGCCCTCCGCCGCGAAGCGCACCGCGGCGGCGCGCCCGATGCCGCCGGCGGCGCCGGTGATCAGCACCACCTTGCCCTCGAACCGCCGGGCCGCCGGGGTGGCCATCAGATCGCCGCGACCGCCATGATCTCGACGAGGTACTTGGGGGCGGCCAGCCGGGCCTCGACGGTGGCCCGGGCCGGGGTATTGGCCGGGTCGACCCACGCGTCCCACGCCGAGTTCATCTCGCCGAAGAGCCCCATGTTGGCGACGTAGATGGTGGCCGAGAGCAGCTTGGACTTGTGGCTGCCGACCGCGGCCAGGTGCTCGTCGATCTTCTTCAAGATCTGCTCGGTCTGGCCCTTGGCGTCCGCGGAGGGATCTCCCGCGATGATGCCGGCCAGGTACACCGTGTTGCCGTGGACGACCGCCTGGCTGAGCCGGGGGCCGACGCCGTGCCGCTTGATGCTCATCGTCATCTCCTTTGATTGAGGGTCGCCGCTTGGCGGGATATGCCCGAGCGGCGTATGATTCTGTCACAACTCGACGGGCGCGTCGGATTTTCTCGAGGGAAAGGACGGGCGGGTGAGGATTCTCGGCCGGATGGCGATCGTCGCGGGACTGCTGCTCGCGCTCTCCGCGTGCGAGCGGGAGGAGAAGGCGGTGCGCGAGGACCTGCCGCTGGCGCGGACCACCAAGGCCCGCACCGACGCCCAGACCATCGCGACGGCGGTGAACACGTACCGCGTCACCTGCGGGGCGCTGCCCGATTCGCTCGAGGCCCTCGTGACCCAGACCACGGTGGGGGGCGCGCCGTGCGGCCCCGTGCTCGGCTCCATCCCCACGCCGCCCACCGGCTGGTCGGCCTACGCGTACACGCGCCAGGGCGAGTCGTTCACCGTCACGTCGAGCGGGAACGGGCAGACCGTCTCGGCGCCCTAGGAGGCTCCATGATCGGGGTGACTCGCCGAGGCTTCGTGGCCGGCGCGGTGGCCGCGCTCGGCGCCGGGCTCGCCGCGTCGCGCCCGGGCGCCGCGCAGCCCGTCTCCGCGGGTCCCCCGGACCCGCAGTTCCTGGCGGACCTGGTCGCGGCCAATCGCATCCTGGTCGATCAGGGGGTGCTCGACGGCTACGGCCACGTGAGCGCGCGGCACGATCGCGATCCCGCCCGGTTCCTTATGTCGCGCTCGATCGCGCCGGAGCTGGTCACCGCGGCCGACGTGCTCGAGTACGACCTCGAGAGCGAGCCGGTGGCGGCGGGCGGCCGCACGAGCTACCTCGAGCGATTCATCCACGGCGCGATCTACCGGGCGCGGCCGGACGTGCGGGCGATCGTCCACAGCCACTCGCCCTCGGTGATTCCGTTCGGGGTGACCGGTGTGCCCCTGCGGCCGCTCTATCACATGAGCGCGTTCCTCTCCGGTGGGGTCCCGGTGTGGGACATCCACGCGGCGGCCGGCGGCGACACCGACATGCTGGTGCGCACGCAGGCCCTCGGCCGGGCCCTGGCCCAGACGCTGGGGGCGCGGCCGGTCGTGCTCATGCGCGGGCACGGAGTGGTGGTGGTCGGCACGTCCCTGCCGCAGGTGGTATTCCGCAGCGTGTACACCGAGGTCAACGCCCGCCTGCAGGGCCAGGCCCTCGCCCTGGGTGGCGGCGTCACCTACCTGAGCCCGGAGGAGGCGACACGCGCGGAGGCATCGATCGCCGGCACGCTCGGACGTCCGTGGGAGCTCTGGAAGCGGAGAGCCCTCGGTCGCTAGCCGGCGGCGGCGCTACTTGGGGGTGGTGCCCCAGTCGAAGCGGTAGCCGAGGATCATCTTGATGATCAGGCGGTCGGTGCTGGGGGTGAGGCCGAAGCCGATGCCGGCGTTGAACTCCCAGCGGGGGCCGAGGTCGAGGTCGACCACCGGGAAGATCTGGTGCTGCTGGTCGCGGCGGCGGTCGATGTGGGTGACGGGCCCGAGCGCGCCGTAGTACTCGAGCCCGACCGCCACCTTCGGCGTGACGCTGTAGCTGACCTTGGCGGCGGGGGAGAACTCGAAGCCCCGGCCGACGTTGTCTCCCTCGATCGCCCGCTCGAAGGCCGGGTTGAGCGCGACGTACCAGCGCGCCCACTGCTTGTCGATGATCGGGCGCAGCTCGACCGTCCACGCGTCGGGAGAGAAGGCCCGGCGCTGGTAGCCGATCTCGGCCGAGAGGCTCAGGCCGACCGGGAGCTCCCAGCTCTCGGGCGCGCGCACGCGCGGGCGGATGTGGCTGCCCACCCACTCCCACGTGGTGTCGGGCTGGATCGAGGTGAAGACGTAGAAGCCGGTCTCGAGCCACGGGGTGAAGCCCTGGGTGACCTCGAGGGTCTCGTGGAAGGCCCCCTGCGTCCGGAGCACGCCATCCTCGGTGCGGGTGGTGCCGACCGCGGCCACGTTGCTGTGCAGCTCCACCATGGTGGCGCCGGGCGGCACCGTCTCCGATCCGTAGACCTGGATCTCGAAGTTCTCCTGGCCCACCGCCGGCGTGGGCGCGGAGACGAGCGCGCCCAGCAGGCCCAGGGCCAGGCCCATCAGCACGCCGCGCCCCCGGGGAAGCATGGGCCGAGTCTACGTCGTTGGCCGATCGAGGCCAACCCGCTTCTGGTATAAGAGAGCGGGTCGGGACCGGCCGGCAGCGCCGCGTCCGGCCACGAGGAGAGCCGTCCATGACCACGATCACCGATCTCGAGACGCCGGCGGTCACGGTGCACCTGGACGTGATGGAGGACAACATCCGCCGGGTGCAGGCCCATCTCGACCGGCACCGCATCGCCAACCGCCCGCACATCAAGACCCACAAGATTCCCGCGATCGGAAAGATGCAGATGGCGGCGGGGGCGGTCGGCATCACCTGTCAGAAGCTCGGCGAGGTCGAGGTCTTCGCGGACGCGGGCGTGGCCGACGACGTGCTGCTGACCTACAACATCCTGGGCCCGGCCAAGACCGAGCGGCTGATGGCGCTGGCCCGCCGGGTGCCGCGCCTCGCGGTGGTGCTGGACAACGACGTGGTGGCCCGCGAGCTGTCGGACGCGGCCCGCCGGGCCCAGCGGGACCTGCCGTTCCTGATCGAGTGCGATACCGGCTTCCGCCGCACCGGCGTGCAGACACCCGACGAGGCGCTCGCCCTCGCGCGGCAGGCCCTGGCGCGCCCCGGTCTCCAGTTCAAGGGCCTGATGACCTTTCCGAACCGGGATCCCGAGACGCGCGAGTTCTTCGAGCGGGCGCTCCCGCTGTTCGCGCGGGCCGGCATCCCGGTGGAGGTGGTCTCGGGCGGGGGCACGCCCGCGCTCGCCACCGTGGAACGCTTCCCGATGCTGACCGAGCACCGCGCCGGCACCTGCGTCTACAACGACGCGATGGTGGTGGCGAGCGGCACCGCGACGTGGGACCAGTGCGCGATGCGGGTGCGCGCCACCGTGGTGAGCCGACCCACCGACGACCGCGGGGTGCTCGACGCGGGGAGCAAGGTGCTCACCTCGGATCTCTACCACATGAAGGGCTACGGCCACCTGATGGAGTACCCGGAGGCGCAGGTGACGCATCTCTCCGAGGAGCACGCGGTGGTCGACCTCTCGGGGTGCGCGGAGCGGCCCAAGGTGGGCGAGGTGGTGAGCGTGGTGCCGAACCACTGCTGCGTGGTCACCAACATGGTGGACGAGATCTACGGCGTGCGGCGCGGCGCGGTCGAGGTGGTGTGGCCGGTCGCGGCGCGCGGCCGGGTGCGCTGAGGCCGCCCCGGGCTCCGATGACGCGCACCGGCGCGCACCTGGTGGTGGAGGCCATCGAGGCGGCGGGGATCCGTCACCTCTTCTCGCTCTCCGGCAATCACATCCTGTCGCTCTACGACGCCACCCTCGAGAGCCGCCGGCTCTCCATCCTGCACACGCGCCACGAGGCGGCGGCCGTGCACATGGCGGACGCGTGGGGCCGGCTCACCGACGAGCCCGCGGTGGCCCTCGTCACCGCCGGCCCCGGTCACTGCAACGCGGTCTCCGCGCTCTACACCGCGCTGATGGCCGAGTCGCCGCTGGTGCTGCTGAGCGGGCACGCCCCGCTCGGGCAGCTCGGCCGCGGCGGCTTCCAGGAGGTGGACCAGGCCGCGGTGGCCGCGCCGGTCGCCAAGGCCTCGTGGATGGCCAAGGACGCGAGCCGGCTCGGGGAAGACATCACCGTCGCGCTGGAGCTGGCGCGGAGCGGGCGGCCCGGGCCCGTCCACGTGAGCCTGCCCGGCGATCTCCTCGAGGCCAGGGTCGGCGACGGCGCGCCCGCGCGCGCGCCGCGGGTGGAGGCACCGGCCGCCGCGCCGGCCGCGACCGTGGAGCGCGTGCTCGCGCTGCTCGCCGAGGCGCGGCGGCCGCTCGTGCTGCTGGGGCCCGCGATGGCGCGGGGCGCGCGGGCCGCCGCGGTCGGCCGCCTGAGCGCGGCGACCGGCGTGCCGGCGCTCGCGATGGAGAGTCCGCGCGGCTTCAACGACCCGTGGCTGCACCTGGCCGCGCCGCTCCTGAAGGAGGCGGACCTGCTCCTGCTGCTGGGCAAGAAGGCCGACTTCACGGTCCGCTTCGCCCAGGAGTCGGCCTTCGGCCCCGGCTGCCGCGTGATTCAGATCGATGTCGACCCGGTATCCCTGCGGGGCGGCTCGGCGCAGGGCATCGTGGCCGACCCCGCGGCGATCGCCGACCAGCTCGCCGTCGCGGCGCGCGGGCGGGCGTGGTCGCATCACGCGTGGGGTGAGGAGGTACGGCGGGCGCGCGCCACCGCTCCGGCGGGGTGGGAAGCGGCGCGGCGATCGGATCAGGCGCCAATCCACCCGCTGCGGGTATGCGCGGCGCTCCAGCCGCACGTGGACCGCGGAGCGATCCTGGTCGTCGACGGCGGCGAGTTCGGCCAGTGGGTCCAGGCGGGGGTCGAGGCGTCACCGCGGCTGATCAACGGCGTGGCCGGCGCCATCGGCGCGGCGATCCCGATGGCCATCGCGGCGCGCCTGCGTTACCCCGACCGCCCGGTGATCGCGGCGCTGGGCGACGGCACCTTCGGCTTTCACGCCTTCGAGCTGGACACGGCCGTGCGCTACCGCCTGCCGGTGGTCACGGTGATCGGCAACGACGCGCGCTGGAACGCGGAGCATCAGCTCCAGCTCCAGCACTACGGCGCCGACCGGACGGTGGGCTGCGAGCTCAGGGCGTCGCGCTACGACCAGATGGCCGCGGCCCTCGGCGCCCACGGTGAGCACGTCGAGCGCGCCGCCGACCTCGAGCCCGCGCTCGACCGCGCGCTGCGCGCCGGCATCCCCGCCATCGTCAACATCCCGATCGTCGGCCTCGCCGCTCCCACCTACTAGTGGGGTCAGGGCTTACATTCCGACATTTTTCCGGCGGGAGGCGAGGCCCCCGGGCACGAAAATGTCGGAATGTAAGACCTGACCCCGATCAGATGGTGAGGCGGCGGCGAGCCATCGCGCGGTCCCACTTCGTGGCGTAGTCGTCGTCGAAGAGGATGTCGGCGTCGACGCTCGCGGTGATCCAGGCGCCGGCGTCGATCTCGCCCTCGATCTGCCCGCCGCGCCAGCCCGCGTAGCCATGCAGGAGCCGGTAGCGGCGCGGCCCCGTCCCCCGCGCGATGTCGCCGAGCACGGCCGGCTGCGAGGTCAGCGCCAGGTCGCCCGCGAGGTGCTCGGTGCCCGCGGTCGCGTACTCCGCGGTGTGCAGCACGAACCCGCGCCCGGGCTCCACCGGCCCGCCGTAGTGCGCGCGGATTCCGCCGGTGACGCCCCGGTCGTCGAGGCCGAACTGGCGCAGCAGAGGGGCCAGCGGCATCTCGGGCCCGGGCCGGTTGACCACCAGCCCGAACGCGCCGTCCGCGTCGTGGCGGACCACATAGACCACGGTGCGCGCGAAGCGCGGATCCTGGAGCCCCTCGGTGGCGACCAGAAGCTGCCCGGCCAGGTTTCGGTCCGTCTGCGCGCCCGCCGGAGCGACGCCGCGGACGGGACCCGCCGGCGCGAGGAGCGCGAGCGCGCACAGGAGCGCGCCCAACGGTACGGCGACGACCCGGAGCATCCATGGCACAGTATAGCGGACGGCGGCCCGCAGACGCGTTCTGGTCAGTGAGATCACGAGGATCGCGGCACCGCCTCCATCGCGCGTGGGGAGATCTGCGGGGGCTCGTGGCGCTCCGCGGCCTCCCGAGCGTTCACCATCTGCTGAATCGCGGCTGCGGCCCGCTCCTGTCGGGCATGGGCGTACCGCTGGACCATGGCGAGGTTCGCCCACCCTCCCAACCGCTGGAGGAGCAGCAGGTCGCCCGTCGCCTCATAGAACCTGGTTGCCCAGGTATGTCTGAGCGTGTGGATTCCGAGCCTGGTCCCCGCCAGTCCCAGCTTCCGCACGGTCTCGAAGTAGGTCGTTCGGAACCGACGGAGCAGGCCGCCGCGGCGGGCCGGAAAGGCTAACGGGTTGGTGCTGGCCGCCTGCATCTCGCGCAGGCGCGCCACCATGCTGGCGCTCAGTGGGATCCACCGCTCGCGGCCGCTCTTGGCGTTGCGGGCCTTGATGTGCAGGTGCCCTTTGGTGAGATCGAAGTCGGTCCAGGTCAGCGGGATGCCCTCCCGCTGGAGGCGGATGCCGGTCTCTAGCGCGAGTTTGGTCAGCGTCCGGTGGGGTTCGGGGAGCGCGGCAAGCAGGGCATCCTCCTCCGCGTAGCTCAAAATGCGTTCGGGGCTCTTCGGCTCCTTGAACCGTCGGACCTTCGCCACGGGGTTATCGGTGCGGGTCGTCAGCTCCCAGGTCTTGCAGCGTTCGATCACGGCACTGAGCAGGGCCAGCTCTCGATTGCAGGAGACCGTCCCAGTGTGCGTGTTCCGGCGCCTCGGCGCGGGCGCGGTGCGGTCGCGCTTGTAGCGTTCCAGGTCGAGCGGGGCGAGCGCGGAGAGGCGCCGGTCGCCGAGGTGGGCGCGGAGCGGGATCATCAGCGCCCGGTACGTGACGCGCGTGCGAGGCTCGAGCGTGGGGAAGGCGCCGGTCTCGAAGCGCTTGAGCGCGGCGGACACGGTCAGGTCGGTCACTTTCGGCTCGGCATCCGGGGGCCGGCCGGTGAGCAGGATCGCCGTGCGGAGGGCCAGGCTCTCGCGCTGTTCTGCCGGGTCCGGGAGGTCGTCGCGGTACACATCGGCCAGCACGTCCTTCAGCTTGGCGGCTGTCGTGGGCCTCGAGCTTGGCGAGGATGAACGCGCCGCGCTCCGTGAAGGTGCCCTGCGCGGCCTTGTAGGCCGGCTCGTCCCACCAGGCGTCGAGCCCGAGGCTGTCAGCCATCACTTCCCCTCCCGGCTTACTCGATCACCTGGTCCGCCCGCTGCAGGAGCGACGGCGGGATCGTCAGGCCGAGGGCCTTTGCGGTCTTGAGGTTGATGACCAGCTCGAACGTGGTGGGCTCCTCCACGGGGAGGTCGGCGGGCTTCGCGCCCCTGAGGATCTTGTCCACGTAGTAGGCGGCACGCCGGTGCATCTCGGGATAGCTCGGTCCGAAGGACATCAGCCCGCCGACCTCCACCAGCTCACTGTAGGCGTACACCGCCGGGAGCCGGTGCCGGGCGGTGAACTCGACGATTCGCGCCCGGTGATGCAGGAAGAGCCGATCCGCCAGCATGACGAGCGCCCCGGACCGCTGGCCGACGATCGCCTGAAACGCGTGGTCGAACT
>JBGQHJ010000044.1:0-31250 GCA_041497895.1 Methylomirabilia bacterium | reverse complement strand
GCGCGGGGCTCCCGGGATCGTGCCGCCCCCTGGCGCGGCGGTGATCGACGGCCGCGGTGGCATCCTCCTCCCGGCCCTGGTCGACGCGCACATGCACCTCGACAAGACGTTCTGGGGCCTGCCGTGGCGGCCGCACGAGGCCGGGCCGACGACGCGCGAGCGCATCGAGAACGAGCGGCGGCTGCGCCGGGAACTCGCGCTGCCGGCGGACGTGCAGGCGGAGCGGCTGGCCCGGCAGGCGGTGAGCCGCGGGACCCTCCACATCCGCAGCCACGTCGACGTCGACACCGAGGTCGGCCTGCGCGGCTTCGAGGGCGTCATGACCGCGCGCAGCCGTCTCCGGGACGTCGTGTCCATCCAGGTGGTGGCCTTCCCCCAGAGCGGGGTGGTCTCCCGCCCCGGCACCGCGGAGCTGCTGGAGCAGGCGGTGAAGGACGGCGCGGAGCTGATCGGCGGCGTGGATCCGAGCGGCATCGACGGCGACGCGGCGGGGCAGCTCGACGTCGTCTTCGGCATCGCCGGGCGACACGGGGCCGGGGTCGACATCCACCTCCACGACGGCGGGGAGGAAGGCGCGGAGCAGATCCACCTGATCGCGGAGCGCACCCGGGCGCTCGGGCTCGCGGGCAAGGTGGCGGTGAGCCACGCCTTCTGCCTGGGCATGGTCGACGAGCGCCGGCTCGTGGGGCTGCTGGACCTGCTGCGCGAGCAGCGCATCGCGATCATGACCACCGCACCGGGCGATCGCCCGTCCCCGCCGGTGCGCCGGCTTCGCGAGGCCGGCGTCACGGTGGGCGCGGGCTCCGACGGCGTGCGGGACGCGTGGACCCCGTTCGGCAACGCCGACATGCTGGAGCGCGCGATGCTGGTCGCCTACCGCAACGGCTATCGCGCCGATCCCCTGCTGCACGACGCGCTCGACATCGTCACCCGGGCCAACGCCCGCGTGCTCGGCCTCGAGGGCTACGGCCTCGAGGTCGGCTGCCGCGCCGATCTGGTGGTGGTGCCGGGCGAGACCCTCGGCGAGATCGTGGCCATGCGGCCGGCCCGCGCGCTCGTGGTGAGCGGCGGGCGCGTCGTGGCCCGGGACGGCCAGTGCGTCGCCTGATCCCCACCCTCTTCCCACTAGGAGCCCGGTAACGACCATGTCACCAGTCTCTTCGGCTGTCCGCTCTGATCTCGCCCCGACCGGCACGCTGCGGGTCGGCGTCAACCACGGCAACCTCGTCCTCGCCCAGAAGAATCCCACCACCGGCGAGGTGAAAGGCGTCGCGGTCGACATGGCCAACGAGCTGGGGCGCCGGCTCGACCTGCCGGTCGTGCTGGTCCAGTACACCTCGGCGGGCCAGATGACCGACGCCCTCGCCACCGGCGCGTGGGACGTGGCCTTCCTCGCCCGCGAGCCGGGCCGGGCGGGCGAGATCGGCTTCACCGCTCCGCACCTGCTGATCGAGGGCACCTACCTGGTGCCGGCCGGATCGCCCTACGCCCGCGTCGCCGACGTCGACCGGGAGGGCGTGCGCATCGCGGTGTCCGAGAAGAGCGCCTACGATCATTTCCTGACCCGCAACATCAAGCACGCGATGCTGGTGCGCGGAGCGGGCAACAGCGCGGGGCTCGGCCTGCTGCAGGCGGGGAAGGCGGACGTGATCGCCGGGGTGCGCCAGCTCCTGCTGATGGACCAGACGAAGCTGCCGGGCTCGAAGGTGCTCGAGGACCGCTTCATGGTGATCGAGCAGGCGATGGGGATGCCGCGCGGGCGCGACGCGGGCCTTCGGTACGCGAAGGAGTTCATCGAGGACGTGAAGGCATCCGGCTTCGTGGCCCGCTCGCTCGAGAAGTCCGGGGTGCGCGGCGTGCCGGTGGCGCCGCCCGAGAAGCCCTGAGCCGGGGTCGGCTCAGGTGAGCGGCACGATCGCGTAGAAGCGGGGTCCGCGGCCGACCGATCGGGTGACGTGGCCCCGCCCGGTGAGGTCCTCGGCCAGCAGCACGTCGCCCGGGCCGACGCGGACCACGGTGCCGTCGCCGACCTGGATCTCGGCCTGGCCGGAGAGCGTGATCGAGTACTGCCGGCGCGGCGCGCAGTGCCAGTCCAGCACGTAGCCCGGCGGCGAGACCCGGAACACGATGCCGGCGGCGGGCTGCACCGCGGTGCCCTCCCCGTGCGCGCCCTCGGTGTCGGTGAAGGGCTTCATCGCCAGTGGCATCTCCTCGACGTGCGACCGACCGTCCGCGCCGCTGTAGACCCGCCAGATCCTGGGCATGGCTCCCTCTCTCAGAACTGCACGCGCCGCAGCACCGCCCGCGGCAGCGCGCGGATGATCAGCATGACGACCCGCCAGACTCCCGGCACGTAGACCTGGTGGCGGCCCGCGTCCATCGCGGCCACGACGCGGCGGGCCACCGCGTCCGGCTCGCCCGCGAAGGGCGGCACCGGCAGCCCCTCGGTCATCGAGGTCCGCACGAAGCCGGGCTTCACGCACAGCACGCGCACTCCGCGGCCGCGGTAGGCGAGGTCGAGCCCGTCGAGGAACACCGCGAGCCCCGCCTTCGACGCGCCGTAGAGGTAGTTGCTGCGCCGGGCCCGGTCTCCCGCCACGCTGCCGAAGACGCAGATGAGGCCGCCGCCCCGCGCGGCCAGCCGCTCCGCCGCCTGCTGGCAGAGCAGCACGGTGCCGGTGAAGTTGGCGTGCAGCAGCGCGGCGAGGCGTGCGGGATCCGCGGCCAGCTCCTCCGGGCGCGCGAAGACGCCGCCGGTGACCACGAGCGCGTCCATGCGCGACAGCCCGCGGTCGGCCGCGTCGAGCGCGGCGGCGAAGCCGTCGGGCTCGCCCAGGTCGAGTCGCGCCTGGCCCACCGAGGACGGCGCGCCGCGCGCCTCGAGGTCGCGCGCGGAGAGATCCATCTGGACGTCGTCGCGCCCGAGCAGGAACAGGACGTCGCCGCGCTCGGCGAGGCGCCGCGCGAGCGCGCGGCCCATGCCGCGGGTCGCGCCGACGATCGCGATCTTCACGCGGGCGCGACCTTCACACGCGATCCCCGAGGAGGCGCACCGACAGGGCGGAGCGGAAGCGGTGCCCCGGGTCCCAGCGGTCCCGCACCGCCCGCCACTCGCGGAGGCGCGGCATCATGCGCGCGAAGTCCTCGGCCCGCGTCACCGCGTCCTTGGCCAGGTAGACGCGCCCGCCGTGCTCGATGACCGTCGCGTTCAGGTCGTGGACCAGCGCCTCGGTCACCGCGCCCCGGTTGGGCAGATCGAGCGCGAGCGTCGTGCCCTCCATCGGGAACGACAGGTAGGCGTCGGAGGCGGGGCCGCAGTCCTTGATCACGGCCAGGAACGAGGCCGCGCCCGCCACCGCCAGCCGCTCGAGCAGCGCCGCCACCGGACGGGGCCCGGCCGCGCGCGGCAGCACGCACTGGTACTGGAGGAATCCGCGCCGGCCGTAGAGCCGATTCCACTGCCCCACCGCGTCGAGCGGGTAGAAGAACGCGTCGTAGGAGACGATCCGGCGCTTGAGCGCGCTCCCGTGGCTCCACGCGTAGAGGCGGTTGAACCAGCGCATGAAGAGCGGGTTCAGCAGCCACTCCGGCGCGTCGAACGGCACCCGCAGCGGCAGCGCGGGCCGGGGCCGGCGGGTGCCGGCCTCGACCTGGGTGGCGTGGCGGCCCCGCATGAGGATCCCGCGCCCGACGTGGCGGCCCCGGGCCAGGCAATCGATCCAGCCCACCGTGTAGGGCCAGTGGGTCGCGCTGAGGCGCAAGCCCTCCAGCATCGCGTCGAGGCTCGCCACGCCCTGCGTCTCGAGCACGATCCACGGGCTCTCGACCCGGCGCAGCCGCAGCGTGACGTCCACGATGAGGCCGGTGAGCCCCATGCCGCCCACGGTGGCCAGGAAGAGCTCGCGCTCCCGGTCCGGCCCGCACTCGACGAGCCGGCCGGTCGCGGTGCGCAGGGTGATCCGGTCGACGAAGTTGGCGAACGAGCCGTCGCGGTGGTGGTTCTTGCCGTGGACGTCGCAGGCCACGCACGCCCCGACCGTGACGAACTTGGTCCCCGGCGTGACCGGCGGGAACCACCCGCGGGGCACGAAGAGGCGCAGGATCTCGGCGAGGCTCAGCCCGGCCTCGCAGTGGAGCCGCCCGGTCGCGGGCTCGAATGAGCGGATGCGGTCGGCGCGCGTGCTCTCGAGCACGAGGCCGCCCGCGGCGGCCGGCAGCGCCGCGTCGCCGTAGGCGCGCCCGAGCCCGCGCGGCACCAGGGGCTCGCCGTCCTCCGGCAGGGTCAGGTCCTCCGGCCGCTGCACCCGCCCCGGCATCACCGGGTGGCGCCCCCAGCCCGCCACGTCCTCCACCGCCGGCCCGCCGTGGACCGCCGGCGTCACGCTCAGCCGCTCCACCGGGCGAGCCACGCGGGCCCCCACTGGGGCCCGTAGATGATCACGAGCAGCGCGCCCATCCAGAGCACGGTGTTCACGAGCAGGGCGCGGTCGTTGAGCAGGAGGTCGGACGGATTGCCGCCCATCTCCCGCCGGTAGAGCAGGTAGAGGTAGCGGAAGATGCCGTAGAGCACGAAGGGGAGCGTGACCGGGAGCAACCGGGTGTGGAACTTGGCCACCGTGTCCGGCGACATGGTGTAGAGCGCGTACGCGGTGACGGTGGAGGCGGTCACCACCGCCACCATCTGATCGAGGAAGCCCTCGCTGTACTCGGCCAGGATCGGCCGGTGCGCCGCCGCGTCACCCTTCAGGGTCCGGTACTCGTGGCGGCGCTTGCCCAGCGCGAGGAACAGCGCGATCAGGATCGTGCAGATCACCAGCCAGCCCGAGATCTCGACCGCGATGGCGGCGGCCCCCGCCACCGCGCGCAGCACGAAGCCGGCCGCCACCGTGAGCACGTCGAGGATCACCACGTGCTTGAGCCACACCGAGTAGGCGGTGAGCAGCCCCGCGTAGGCGGTGGCCACCAGCCCGAACGGCACCGAGAGGCGGAAGGCGGCCAGCAGGCTGGCGGCCAGGATCAGGACGCCCAGGACGAGCGCGGCCGGGATCGGGATCGAGCCTCGCGCGATCGGGCGATGGCGCTTGGTGGGATGCAGCCGGTCCTTCTCGACGTCGGCCACGTCGTTGAAGACGTAGATCGCGCCGGAGAGCGCGCAGAAGATCACGAAGGCGCCGAGGGCGGGCCAGACCAGCGGGGTGAACAGGCTCTGCGAGAAGATCAGGCCGGCGAAGACGAAGAGGTTCTTGACCCACTGCCGGGGCCGCAGCGCGGCGAGGACCGCGATCGGGGTGCTCAGAGGCGGACCACGTGCCGGAACTCGCCGAGTCCGCCGGTGGCGTTGCGGGTGTCCACCACGAGCCGTGCCTCGGAGACCAGGCGCTGCGGCTCGAACTCGGCGTGAGCGGTGAGCAGCAGCACCAGGTCGTACGCGGCGAGGTCCGCCTCGGTCCAGTCCACCGCCTTGAGCCGGTGGCCCCCCACCGTGACCTGCGGCACCCGCGGATCCGCGTACTCGACGTGCGCGCCGAGGGTCTGGAGGGTCTCGATGATCTCGAGCGCGGGCGAGTCGCGGACGTCGCCGACCCCCGCCTTGTAGGCGACCCCGAGAACCAGGAGGCGCGAGCCCTTCACCGCCCGGGTCTGCTCGTTCAGCGCGTCGCGCACGAGGTCGACCACGTAGCGCGGCATGCCCCCGTTGATCTCGTCGGCGAAGGCGATGAACTTCGCCTCGTAGCCGGCCAGCCGGCTGCGCCAGGAGAGGTAGTGGGGATCGCTCGGCAGGCAGTGGCCGCCGATCCCGGGCCCGGGCTGGAACGGCATGTAACCGAAGGGCTTGGTGGCGGCCGCGCCGATCACCTCCCACACCGGCATGCCGAGCCGCCGGCACATGATGGCCAGCTCGTTGACCAGCGCGATGTTGACGCTGCGGAAGGTGTTCTCGAAGAGCTTCACCATCTCCGCGATCTGCGTCGACGACACCGGGACGACCCGCTCGATGATCTGGCGGTAGAGGGTCTCGGCCAGGTGACGGCAGGCCGGGGTGACGCCGCCCACCACCTTCGGGATGCGCGCGAGCTCCCAGGTGCGGTTGCCCGGATCGATGCGCTCGGGGGAGAAGGCGAGGAAGAAGTCCTCCCCGACCCGCAGCCCGCCCCGAGCGAAGCGCGGCAGGAGCACCTCGTCGGTGGTGCCGGGGTACGTGGTGGACTCGAGCACCACGAGCCGGCCGGGCCGCAGGACCGAGGCCACGCCCTCCGCGGCGGCCACGATGAAGGAGATGTCGGGCTCCTTCGACTTGCCGAGCGGGGTGGGCACGCAGATGACGATGGCGTCGGCGTCGGCCAGGGCCTCGGGCGTCGAGCGCACCAGGAGACGCCCGCTCTCGACCAGCGGCCGCAGCTCGGCGGTCGGCACGTCCTCGACGGGACTGGTCCCATGGGCCAGCAGGGCGGTGCGCGCCGGATCGGCGTCGACGCCGACCACCGTGAAGCCGGCCCGCGCGAAGCCCACCGCCAGCGGAAGCCCGACGTAGCCCAGGCCCACCACGCCCACGGTGGCGGAATGCTTCGTCAGGCGCTCCTCGAGCCGGGCCCCGAGCGCACCGAGCGGGGTCACCTCACATCACCTCGGCGACGGAGCGCTTCACCGCCTCCACCACCTGCTGCACTTCCGCGTCCGTCAGCTCGGGGAAGCAGGGCAGGCAGAGCACCTCCGCCGCGGCCTGGGTGGCCACCGGGAACTCGCGGTCGGCGTTCGGCCGCGAGAAGACGGGCTGGGCCGGGATCGTGCTCGGGTAGTGGATCGACGTCCCGACGCCGAGCGCGGCCAGGGCCGCGGCGAGCGCCTCCCGCTTGGCCGACCGCACGGTGTACTGGTGGTAGATGTGATACGCGGGTGGCTCCTCGACCGGGAGCCCGAGGGGCAGGCCAGCCAGCGCGGCGGAGTAGTGGGCGGCGATGGCGCGGCGGCGGTCGTTCCACCCGGCGAGCCGCTTGAGCTTGACCCGGAGCAGCGCGGCCTGGAGCTCGTCGAGGCGGCTGCACCCGCCGAGCTCGACGTGGGTGTAGCGGCGGGGCGCGCCGTGATCGCGGAGCAGCCGCACCCGCTCGGCCACGTCGTCGCGCGTGGTCAGCACCATGCCCCCGTCGCCGCAGGCGCCCAGGTTCTTGGTGGGGTAGAACGAGAGCGTCGCGACGTCGCCCCACGCGGCCACCGGGTGGCCGCCGTAGGCCGCGCCCACCGCCTGGGCCGCGTCGGCCACCACCGCCAGCCCGCGCGCACGCCCGAGCTCGCAGATCGCGTCCATCGCCGCGGGCTGCCCGTAGAGGTGCACCGGGAGGATGGCCCGCGTCCGCGGGGTGATCGCCCGCTCCACCCGCGCCGGATCGAGATTGTAGGTGGCGGGATCGACGTCGACGAAGACCGGGGTCGCCCCCGCCATGATGACGGTGGTGGCGGAGGCCACGAAGGAGAACGCGGAGGTGATGACCTCGTCGCCCGGCGCGACCCCGACCGCCTTCAGGGCCAGCAGCAGCGCGTCGGTGCCGGAGCCGGTCCCCACCCCGTGACGCGCGCCGCACAGGGCGGCGAGCTCGCGCTCGAGGCTCTGCACTTCCGGCCCGAGGATGAAGCGGCAGGAATTCATCACCCGGGTGTAGGCCTCCGTCAGCTCACCGCGCAGGGCCTCGTGCTGCCGCTTGAGGTCGATCTGCGGGATCATCAGAACCCGGCCCGCGCCGAGGTACCCACCTGTCCCACGCCCAGCAGATTCACCATGATCCGGAACTCGCTCTCGTTGTTATGCCGGTTGACGTACTCGGCCGTCACCGACCAGCAGCTGAAGCGCCAGTCGATGCCGATCCGGTTCTCGATCGCCCGCCCCTTCTGGACGTCCCACGAGGTGGCCCCGCGGACGTCGAGGTTGTTCAGCACCTTGACCAGGGTCTCCGCGCGCAGGTACTGGGTATTGGCCTGCTCGTTGAAGCGCGGGCCGACCGAGACGGACACGCGCGGGTAGATGAGGCGGATGTCCGCGTTGGCCTCGCGCAACCCCAAGTTGTACACATTGTACCGGGCATCGGCGTGGAAGCCGATCCTTTGGTTGGGCTGGAACGTGAGGTCGCCGTAGAGGTCCTTGAAGGGCTGGGCGATCGGATCCATCTTGTAGGTCTGGCTGAGGGTGAAGCGGACCATCTCCCAGCGGACGGGGGTCTGGTCGGGCCCGGCCACCGTCTTGGCGTTGAGGATGTTGGTGAGGTAGTAGGTCGCCTCGTTGGCCTTGCCCAGCCGGTCGATCCCGGTCCGCCGCTCGTAGCCGGGGTCGATCCCGGTGGTGGTGCTGGCCCCCGGATCGTAGTTGGGATACGCCTTCTGGTCGATCCCGCGGATCTCGACGACCCGCACCCGCGGCTCGATGACGTGCTGGTACGCGGCCACGCTCCCGCTGCCGTCGGTGGTGTAGACGCGCGAGACCCGGCTCTCGACGTCGGCGCCCCACTCGACCTGGCGCCGCACCCGCGGATCTTCAACGGAATCCTCGACCGGCTGGCCGCTTGCGAGCGAGATGTGCTGGCCGACCACACGCTGGTCGTAGTAGGTGAGGCGGCCGCCCGCGAAAGGCGTCACCGTCAGGAGCCCGCCCACCGGGATCGGCATGAGGACGCGCGGATGAAAGTCGGCCCGAACACCCTCGGGTCCGAGAAAGCGGATGAAGTTGACGAAGCTCGCGTTGGCCTCGTAGAGCACTCCCGGCACGCCGGGCAGCGGCTGGCGGATGCCGACGATCTGGATGTCGGGCACCCGCTGGAGCTCAACCGGCGCGGGGGTCGTGAGGTCCTGGTACCACTTCACGTTGCCGAGGAGGCTCCACGCGTCCCACACCTGGGTCACGAAGACGTTGGTCTCCGCCCGCTGGGTGGCCCGGTCGGGAAGCCGGTTGCCGTAGTCGCGGAAGATGACGTCGTCACTGACCACGTTGGCGTTGACCTTGAACGACAGCCGCGGGGTGATCTGCCAGTCGTGGTGGAACGACGCCCAGCCGCGGTTCTCGGGCACGTGCGCGTGGGCGTCGTTGCGCAGCGCCTCGTTCACCCCGAACAGGTTCAGATCTCCCCGCTGCTCGCGCGACAGCACGTAGCGGTACTGCCCCTCGACGCCGAGGCCGCGCTGGCTGAAGGCGTCGAGGGTGACCGTGAGGTCCTGGCTATCGTCGATCGCCCAGAAGTACGGCACCCGCGTGAAGAAGCCCTTGCGCGAGGACTGGCCGAACTCCGGGAAGAGGAAGCCCGACTGGCGCTCGCGCCGGAGCGCGGCCGCGAAGAAGGGTACCCACGGCCACACCGGCACGCTCTTGATCCAGAACGAGGCGTCCCGGCCGTAGACGATGTCGTCCAGGTCGGCCTTGCCGGAGGCGAAGTGGAACGACCACGCGGGATCGTCGCCCTCGCAGGTGGTGAAGACGCCGCGCCGCAGCTCGTAGACGCTGTCGCCGACCCGGTCCATCCGCTCCGCGGAGAGATGGTAGTAGGGCGCCGACACCGCGGAGCCGTTGTAGACGACGCCGGTGCCGGTCTTGAGGTTGTAGTCGATGCGCTCGCCGACCAGGCGGTCCGGCCCGTCGTAGAAGACCACCTTGCCCTGGGCCATCGCCTGCCCGGTGTCCCGGTTGAGCTCGACGCGGTCGGCGAGCAGGCGGCTCTGGCCGCGGGTGATCTCGACGTTGCCGATCGCGATCAGCAGGTCCGAGGTGCCGCCGACCTGCTGGATCTGATCCGCGACGACGCTCGCCTCCTCGCCCCCCGCGCTCAGGGTGACGCCGCCGTTCGCCGGCTGCTGGGCCCAGCCGGGCCCGGCGCCGAGCCAGACCCAGACGAGGGCCGTGACGAGGCCCAGCCGGAGCAGAGGGCGCGCGGGGCGCGCGAGCCGCCTAGAGCCGCACATCGAACGGGCGGGAGCCGAGACCGGCGGCATGAAGGCTCATGCTAGCAGCGGGCCCCCGCGGTGAAAAGGACATCCTGCCCGTCGGCCGCCGCGGCCAGGACGTCGCCGATCAGCGAGAGCGAGCCGGCCACGCAGACGATGCCCCCGGCCGCCCCGGCGGTGGCCCGGGCGAGCGCCTCCGACGGCGACGGGGCCACCTCCACCGGCAGATCCGCGGGCAGGAGCGCCCGGAGCGCCTCCGGCGGGGCGGCCCGCGGGTTCCCGGAGGCGGTCAGCACGATGCGCGCGGCGAGAGGGGAGAGCGCGGAGAGGATCCCGCCCGCGTCCTTGTCCGCGAGGATGCCGATCGCGAAGGTGACCGGCCGGCCCGGAAAGTAGGCGGAGAGCGACGCGGCCAGGGCGCGGGCCCCGGCCGGATTGTGGGCGCCGTCGAGGATCACGATCGGGTCGTGGCGGAAGACCTGGAAGCGCCCGGGCCAGCGGGCCCCCCGGAGCCCGGCGCGGATCGCCGGATCACCCGCGCCCAGGGCCCGGGCCGCCGCCGCGGCCAGCAGCGCGTTCCCCGGCTGGAAGACGCCCAGGAGACCGCACGCCACGTCGTCGAGACCCCAGTCCGGCCCGGCGAGGTCGAGCCGCTGCGCCTCGAGGGTGAAGCCGCGCGGCACCACGCGCAGCTCGTGGCCCTCGCGCTGGAGCGGCACGCCCATCTGGTCGGCCCGCCGCTCGACGACGGCGGCCGCCTCGGGATCCTGCCGGGCCGAGAACGCCACCCCGCCGCGGATGATCGCCGCCTTCTCCCCCGCGATGGCGGTCAGGGTGTCGCCCAGCTCGAGCTGGTGGTCGTAGTCGATCGGCCCGAGCACCACCACCTCCGGCCGGCCCACGGTGGTGGCGTCGAGCCGGCCGCCCAGCCCCACCTCGAGCACCGCCACGTCCACCCGCGCGCGGCAGAAGTGGTCGAGGGCGAGCGCGGTGCCCGCCTCGAAGACGGTGGCGTCGAGCCGCGCGATGAGGGTGCCGAGCGCGTCCACCCCGTCCACGAAGTCGGCCTCGGAGATCGGGCGGCCGTCCACGCGGATGCGCTCCCGGTAGTGACGCAGGTGCGGCGAGGTGTAGAGGCCGACGCGGCGCCCCGAGGCCTGGAGGATCGCGGCCAGCATCGCCGAGATGGAGCCCTTGCCGTTGGTGCCGCCGACCTGGGCGATGGTGAAGCTCTGCTCGGGTCGGTCGATCGCGTCGAGCAGCGCCTCGATGCGCTCGAGACCCGGACGCATGCCGGCCCGCTCCCCACCGCGGAGGGCGAGGATGCGGGCTACGGCTTCCGCATAGGTCATGGGGCGGGCGCGGGGTCGCGTCCGCCGAAGAAGGCGAGGATGCGTCGGAGCGTGGCCCGCAGCTCCCGCCGCTCGACGACCAGGTCGAGCTGGCCGTGCTCGAGCAGGAACTCGGAGCGCTGGAAGCCTTCGGGCAGCGGCTGCCGGATCGTCTCGGCGATGACCCGGGGGCCGGCGAAGCCGATGAGGGCGCGTGGCTCGGCCAGGATCAGGTCGCCGAGCATCGCGAAGCTGGCGGTGACGCCGCCGGTGGTGGGATCGGTGAGCAGCGAGATGTAGGGCACGCGCTCGGCGGCCAGGCGCGCGAGCGCCGCCGAGGTCTTGGCCATCTGCATGAGCGAGAGGATGCCCTCCTGCATGCGCGCGCCCCCGGAGGCCGAGACGATCAGGAGCGGGATCCGCTTCTGCAGCGCGAGCTCGATCGCCCGGGTGAGCTTCTCGCCGACCACCGAGGCCATGCTGCCGCCGAGGAACGCGAACTCGAACACCGCGATCGCGACCGGGTAGCCGCCGATGCGCGCGGTGCCGGTGACCACCGCCTCCTCCATCGAGGACTTCGCCCGGGCCGCCTTGAGCCGGTCGGTGTAGCGCTTGGTGTCCTTGAAGGCGAGCGGGTCCTTCGAGCGCAGCCCGGCCTCGCGCTCCTCGAAGGAGCCCTCGTCGGTGATGAGGGCGATGCGCTCCCGCGCCGAGATGCGGAACGGGTAGCCGCACTTGGGGCAGACCCGGCCGGCGCGCTCGACCTCCGCGCGGTAGACGATCTCGCGGCAGGAGTCGCACTTGACCCACAGGCCCTCGGCGATGACGACCTTCTTCGGCCGGTCCTCGTCGCCCTCCTCCTTCTTCTTCCAGAACCAGGCCACGCCTAGCCCCCGCCCCGCAGCGGGGCCTTGAGCCCCGCGATGAAGTCGCCCACGCGGGCGAGGAGCTCGGGCGAGCCTCCGTGCTGCTCGACCAGGCGCACGATGGCCGACCCCACGATGACGCCGTCGGCGGCTCGGCCCACCAGGGCCGCCTGCTCGGGCGTGCCGATCCCGAAGCCCACGCACACCGGCTTGGTGGTGATCGCGCGGAGGGCGCGGAGCTGCTGGGTCAGGTCGGGGGCCAGCGCGGCGCGCTCCCCGGTGACCCCGGTGAGCGAGACCATGTAGATGAAGCCTTCGCTCGCCCGCGCGATCTTGCGCATGCGCTCCGGCGTCGAGGTCGGCGCCACCAGGTGGATCAGGTCGAGCCCGGCCGCGACCGCCTCGGTCCGCAGGGGTGAGGCCTCCTCGGGGGGCAGGTCGGCGACGATCACCCCGTCGATGCCCGCCTCCACCGAGGTCCGGCAGAAGGCCTTGAGCCCGAAGGCCAGGATCGGGTTGTAGTAGGTGAGGAAGACGAGCGGCGCCGACACCTCGCCCCGCATCTCCCGCACCAGCTCCAGCACCCGCGGCAGGGTCACGCCGGCGGCGAGCGCGCGCTGGGTGGCCCGCTGGATCACCGGACCGTCGGCGAGCGGGTCCGAGAACGGGATGCCCAGCTCGATCACGTCGGCGCCGCGGCGCGCGGCCTCCACCACCAGCCGCCGGGTGATCGCGAGCGACGGGTCGCCGGCCGTGAAGTAGGCGACGAGGGCGCGCTCGCGACGGGCCCGCAGCGCGGCGAAGGTGGCGTCGAGGCGCGACGGCGCGCGGCCCGCCGCGGGCTTCACCCGGCGCCCCCGCGGCCGACGACCCCGCGCCCGTTGCCCGCGTGGCCCTCGAGGGCCTGGCCGACGGTGTGGACGTCCTTGTCGCCGCGGCCGGACAGCCCCACCAGCACCGTCTGCGTCTTCTTCATCCGCGCGGCGGCCCGCATCGCGTGGGCCACCGCGTGCGCGGACTCGAGCGCGGGCATGATGCCCTCGAGGCGCGTCAGGGCCTGGAACCCCGCGAGGGCCTCGTCGTCGGTCACCGAGACGTACTCGAAGCGGCCGGTGTCCTTGTAGTAGGAGTGCTCGGGCCCGACCCCGGGATAGTCGAGGCCGGCCGAGATCGAGTGCGCCTCGGCCACCTGCCCGTCGTCGTTCTGGAGCACGTAGCTCATGCTCCCGTGCAGCACCCCGACCGCGCCCGAGCCGAGCGAGGCGCCGTGCTTGCCGCTCTTGATGCCGTGGCCGCCCGGCTCGACGCCCACGATGCGCACCCGCCGGTCCTGGATGAAGGGCCAGAAGAGGCCGATCGCGTTGGAGCCGCCGCCCACGCAGGCCACCAGGAGATCCGGGAGGCGGCCGGTGGCCCGCCGGGCCTGCACCCGCGCCTCCTCGCCGATCACCCGGTGGAAGTCGCGGACCATCATCGGGTACGGGTGCGGGCCCATCACCGAGCCGAGGAGGTAGTAGGTGGTGCGCACGTTGGTGACCCAGTCGCGGAGCGCCTCGTTCACCGCGTCCTTGAGGGTCTTCGAGCCGCTCTCCACCGGGATCACCCGCGCGCCGAGCAGCTTCATGCGGAAGACGTTGAGCGCCTGGCGCTCGACGTCGACCCGGCCCATGTAGACCTCGCACTCGAGCCCGAGCAGGGCCGCCGCGGTGGCGGAGGCCACTCCGTGCTGGCCCGCGCCGGTCTCCGCGATCACCCGCGCCTTGCCCATCCGCTGCGCGAGCAGGGCCTGGCCCAGCACGTTGTTGATCTTGTGGGCGCCGGTGTGGCAGAGGTCCTCGCGCTTGAGGTAGATGCGCGCGCCGCCCACGTGCCGGGTCAGGCGCTCGGCGAAGTAGAGCGGGGTCGGCCGCCCGGCGTAGGTGTGGAGCAGCTCGCGCAGGCGGCGGCGGAAGCGCGCGTCGGCGCGCGCGGCCCGGTAGGCCTTCTCGAGATCCACCAGCGGCTGCATGAGGGTCTCGGGCACGAAGCGGCCGCCGAAGCGCCCGAAGTGGCCGCTCGCGTCCGGCAGCGCGCCGGGCCGTACGCGCGTCGCGCTCACGGCTGCTGCTCCGCCGCCGCGGCGCGCGCTTCCGCCACGAAGCGCCGCACGCGGGCTTCGTCCTTGCGGCCCGGGCGGGCCTCCACCCCGGAGTTGACGTCCACCCCGTAGGGCCGGACGCGCCGGACCGCGACGCCGACGTTGTCGGGGGTGAGCCCGGCGGAGAGGAGCACCGGGTGGCGGCGCGCCGCGTCCGCGGCCACGTCCCAGGGAATGGGCGGACGGGCAAGCCCTTCGCTCCACCTCGCGGGCGAGTCGAGCAGGAACGCGGAGACGCGATAGTCGGCCATCCGGGCGAGGTCGGCGGCGCCCGTCACCTTGAGAGTCTTGATCACCGGCAGGCGGTAGTCGAGGAGGTCCTCCGGCGCCTCGTCGCCGTGGAACTGCAGCGCGCCGAGCCGGCACTGCTCGGACACCGCCTTCACCTGCCCCGGCGCGTGATCCCAGAACACGCCCACCGGGGTCACGAAAGGCGGCAGCGCGGCCACGATGCGGGCGACCGCCTCCGCGGTCACGCAGCGGGGCGTGCCTTCCACGAAGATGAAGCCGAGCGCGTCGGCGCCGGCGGCCACGCAGAGCCGCGCGTCCTCCAGGTTCGTGATGCCGCAGATCTTGATCCTCATCGGAGCGACAGCTCGCGCACCTTGGCCGCCACGTCGTCGGCGCGCAGGAGCGTCTCGCCCACCAGCACCGCGTGCGCGCCGGCGGCCACCACCTGCGCCACGTCCGCGCCGGTGCGGAGCCCGCTCTCGCTCACCGCGATGGGCCCGGGCGGGATCTGCGGCAGGAGCGCGAGGGACGGCGCGAGGGTCGTGGTGAGCGTCTGCAGGTCGCGATTGTTGATCCCGATCACCGGCGCGCCGAGGCGGAGGGCCCGATCCAGCTCGCCCGCGGTGTGCACCTCCACCAGGGTGGCGAGCCCGGCGCCCTTGGCCGCGCCGAGCAGGTCGCGCAGGGCCGCGTCCTCGAGGGCGGCGACGATGAGCAGCACCGCGTCGGCGCCGGCCTCGCGGGCCTCCCAGAGTTGATACTCGTCGACGATGAACTCCTTGCGGAGCACCGGCACCGGGACCGCGCGGCGCACCTGCACCAGGTCGTCCAGGCTGCCGTGGAAGTACCGTGCGTCGGTCAGGACCGACACCGCGGCGGCGCCGGCGGCGGCGTAGGTGGAGGCCTGGGCGATCGGATCGAGGTCGGCGCGGAAGAGGCCCTGCGAGGGCGAGGCGCGCTTGACCTCCGCGATCAGTCGCACCCGCGTCCCGGCCGGGGGCCGGAGCGCCGCCTCGAGGTCGCGGGCGGGCGCCAGACCGCGGCAGGCCGCCGCCACCGTCCCCACCGACCGTCGCGCCTTGAGCGCGGCCACCTCGGCGCGCTTGTGGGCGACGATCTCATCCAGGACGCCCATGCGGCTAGTAGTCGCCGCGCAGCCCGGGATTCCGTCCCGCGGTGATGTCGATGCGCGCCATCTGCTCCATCACGTACTCGCGCAGGGTGCGCGGCGGCGGCAGGTCGCGCACGAGGCGGCCCCCCGTGATCAGCGGCTTCAGCAGCGCCTCGGCGGGGCGGCCGTCGGGGCCGATCGGCGCGGGAGCCCCCGCGGGAAGCACCGTGTTGTGGACGGTGCCCGGGAAGCGCCACACCTGCTTGGCCCCCGAGCGCTTGCCGCGCTTGGCCATCGGCACGCCCTCGATCTCCATGATGTCGAGCGCGAACGAGAGCACCGGCGCGTTCGCGATCGAGGTGCCGACGCCGTAGCCGTCGACGAGGGCGTTCAGCTTGAGGATCTCGTACTCGTCGATGCCGCCCGAGGCCAGCATCTTCACGTAGTCGTAGCCGCGCAGGTCGAGCTCCCAGCGGACCTCCTCGAGGATCTTGAAGAAGTCGCCGCGGCGCGAGGAGGGCGTGTCGAGGCGGACCGCGTAGAGGTCGCGGCCGAGCGCCTTCGCCACGCGGATCGCCTCGAACTTCTCGTCCTGCAGCGTGTCGATCAGCGCCACCCGGCGCACCTTCGGGTCGACCACCTCGTGGAAGGCGCGGAGCGCCTCCACCGTGTCGCCGAACAGGAGGACGAGGGCGTGCGGGATCGTGCCGGTGGGATCGGCGTCGATCAGCTCGGCCGATTTCGTGACCGCCACCCCGTCGCAGCCGCCCACGAACGCGTTGCGCTCGATCATCGGCGCGAGCGCCGGGTGCATGCGACGCGCTCCGAAGGAGATGACCTGGCGCGGGCCGGCGGCGCGCTTGCAGCGCGCGGCCTTGGTGGCGATGCCGGAAGCCTGGCAGAGGAAGCCGAGCAGCGCGGTCTCGTACTTCGCCCACTCGGGGTAGATGCCCTCGATGAGGAGCACCGTGTCCTCGGGGCCGAAGAGGGTGCCCTCGTCCATGGCCCACACGTTGACCGGCAGGCCCTCGAGAAGGGCCGCGGCCTCCTCGATCCCGGCCAGAACTCCGAAGGTCCAGTCGGGCTGCGGGAAGCTCTTCAGCCGGATCTCGGCCTTGACGTGCTTGTTGAGGCCCTTGGCGTGCAGGATCTCGACGGTGCGGTCGAAGTAGACATCGGAGACCTCACCCGCCTTGATCTCGGGCTCGGAAGCTGTGTGGAAGGCGCGCTTGGGCTGGCTCTTCATAGGGTGCCGACACCTCCCGGCCCTGAAATAAAGTGCAGGGATTGTCCCAGAATCCCCGGGGGAAGTCAATCAATGGAGACGGGGGAACGGGGGCCAAAGTGGCGCCCCACAAGACATTTCCCGGTCGCCCTACAGCCGCAGACTCTTCAGGTACTCGCGGAACGCATCGGAGAGGTCCGGCCGGGCCAGGGCGAACTCCACGGTGGCCTTGAGGAAGCCCAGCTTCTCGCCGGTGTCGTGGCGCTTGCCCTCGAACTCGACGGCATAGATCGGCCGGCGGCCCCGGAGCGCGCGCAGGCCGTTGGTGAGCTGGATCTAGCCGCGGGAGTCGGGCGCGGTCTCCTTCAGGATGCCGAAGATGTCCGGGGTGAGCACGTAGCGTCCGATGATCGCGAGGTCCGACGGCGCGTCGCGCGGATCCGGCTTCTCGACCAGGTCCTGGACCTCGTAGACGTTGGCCCCCAGGCCCCGGGCCGCGATGACCCCGTAGCGGCCGATCTCCTCGCGCGGCATCCGCATCACGGCCAGGACCGGCCCGCCGTGACGCTCGAACACGTCGATGAGCTGCCGCATGCATGGCACGCGCGAGACGATGATGTCGTCGCCCAGGAATACCCCGAACGGCGCGTCTCCGACCAGTGGCTTGGCGCAGAGGATGGCGTGGCCGAGCCCGAGCGGCTCCTTCTGCCGGACGTAACAGACGGACGCGAGCTCGGAGATCGTCTTGATCAGAGCCAGCTCCTCCACCTTGCCCCGATCCTGCAGGTAGTACTCGAGCTCGAAGGCCGCGTCGAAGTGGTCCTCGATGGCCCGCTTGTTCCGCCCGGTGACCAGGATGATCTCCTCGAGGCCGGAGGCCACCGCCTCCTCCACCACGTACTGGATGGTGGGCTTGTCCACGAGGGGGAGCATCTCCTTGGGCTGCGCCTTGGTGGCGGGCAGGAAGCGGGTACCGAGGCCGGCGGCGGGGAAGACGGCCTTTTGCACCTTCATCGACCCTGAAGATACACGAGGGGAGTGGGAAAGGAAACCCGGGTCAGGCCGACGGCGCGTCGTCGGGAGTGCGCACCTGGATGCCGAGCTTCTTGATCCGGTACCAGAGGCTGCGCTCCGAGACCCCGAGGATCTTGGCCGCGCGCGCCTGCACGCCCTGGGTCTGCTGGAGGGCGTCCAGGATCATGCGCCGCTCCCATTCCTCGAGCGCGTCGTCGAGCGAGCCGGTCAGCACCGGGGCGGTCTCGGCGGCGGGCCGCGCCTGGGCCGCCCGCTGCACCGCGGGCGGGAGATGCTCGGGCCGGATCACGCCGTCGGAGAGCACCATGGCGCCCTCGAGCACGTGCTGAAGCTCGCGCACGTTGCCGGGCCACGCGTAGGTCCAGAGGCAGCGCAGCGCTTCCGGCGAGAGCACCGCGGGCTGGCGGTTGAGACGCTGGGCCACCCGCTCGAGGAGGTGGGTGGCCAGCAACGGCAGGTCGTCGACCCGCTCGCGCAGCGGCGGGAGCACCATCCCCACGCCCTGCAGGCGGTAGAAGAGGTCCTGCCGGAACGTGCCCTGGGCCACCGCCGCCTCGAGGTCGCGGTGGGTGGCCGCGATCACCCGCACGTCCGCGGTGATGGTGCGCGTGCCGCCCACCCGCTCGAACTCGCGCTCCTGCAGGACGCGCAGGATCTTGGCCTGCATGGACATCGGCATGTCGCCGATCTCGTCCAGGAACAGCGTGCCCTCCTTCGCCAGCTCGAAGCGGCCGGGGCGGGCCCGCACCGCGCCGGTGAAGGCGCCCCGCTCGTGGCCGAACAGCTCGGACTCGAGGAGACCCTCCGGGATCGCGGCGCAGTTGACCGGCACGAACGGGCCGTCCTTGCGGGCGCTCAGCCGGTGGATCGCCCGGGCCAGCACCTCCTTGCCGGTGCCGCTCTCGCCCTGGATGAGGATGGTCAGGTCGGTGGGCGCCGCGCGATGGGCCATGTCCACGACGCGCTTGAGCGGCTCGCTCTGGCCGATGAGCCCCTCGAGCCCGCTCGGCTGGCTCTCGCGGAGGGCCGTGACCTGCTTCTGCAGGCGGCGGCGGTCCAGGGCGCGCGCGACCACGACCTGGAACTCGTCCATCTTGAGCGGCTTGGTGAAGAAGTCGTAGGCCCCGCGCGTGATGGCGTCCATCGCGGTCTGCCGCGTGCCGTGGGCGGTCATCACGATGATCGGCGTATCCGGCGCCAGCTCGCGGCAGCGCGGGATGGCGTCGAGGCCGTCCATGTCGGGCAGCCGGACGTCGAGGAGGATCAGGTCGTACGGCGCGGCCTTGATCCGGTCGAGCATGCCGGTCGCGGTGGGGGAGACCTCGATGTCGTAGCGCTGGCGGCGAAGGGCCTCGCGGAGAACGAAGGCGAGGTCCTCGTCGTCCTCGGCGATGACGATGCGCTCGTTCATGCCGGGCGGATCAGAAGATCCGCCGCATGCCGAGCTGCGGGTCGAAGCTCCGGCCGAGCCACATCGGCACCGGCACCGCGGTATCCCAGCCGCCCAGCGTGAGCGGCTCGGTGCGATAGGTCCAGCCCACGCTGACCCGCACGAGGCCGCCCTCGGCGGTCACCTTGAGGCTCGCGGGATCCACCAGCACACCCCGCCGCCGGGCGCCGGCCAGGACGGTGGTGCGGATATCGGCGAGGAAGTCGCTGGAGAAGAGATCGCCAGGGTTGCGCTGGCGCTGCCGCTCGGACGCCTCGCGGAAGGCCTGCTCGGCCACGTCGTTCGTCTGGAAGTAGGACGAGACGGCCTGCATGCCGTTGTAGCCGACCCAGAGAAACAAGGCGACCCAGAACGCGGCGAGCAGGATCGAGCGAACCCGCATGAGACGAGTGTAGACGTTTCCCCGCGGCGGCGGCAACTTCCGTTGTGCTACGCTTGATCCCGGTGCGATCCCTCACCACCTCCTGGCGCGTGCTCCTCGCCGGAAGCCTGGCCGGCCTGGCCGTGGTGGTGCTGGCCACCGTCAACCCGCTCCGCTTCTTCGAGATCGCCGAGCTCAAGGCCCTGGACGCGCAGTTCACCGTGCGCGGCCCACGGACCCCGGCCTCCCCCATCGTCGTGGTCACCATCGACGAGGACGACTTCGACGGGCTGAACCTCGCCTGGCCCTGGCCCCGCGCGGTGCACGCCAAGTTCCTCGACATCGTGGGACGCGGGAAGCCGGCCGCGATCGGCATGGATATCCTGTTCACCGAGCCGTCGCTGCACGGCCCGGCCGACGACGTCGCGCTCGGCGCCGCGGTCGACCGGATCCGGGACCGGATCGTCCTGGCCGCGGCGCTCACCACCGTCGGCGACGCCTCGTTCGTGAAGCAGGCGCTGAACCCGCCCATCCCGGAGATTCGCGGCAAGGCCGCGTTCGGCTCGGCCGACTACGACTCGGACGCCGACGCCTTCGTCCGCCGGGCGACCCTCCGCCGCGACTTCCAGGACCGGCACTGGCCCGGCTTCGACATGCTGATCTTCCGCCTCGCCGAGAAGGCGGGTCTGGCCCACGCTCCCGCCCCCACCGGCGGCGAGCTCCTCGTCAACTACCGCGGCGGGCCGGGGACGTTCCCCATGGTCGCCTACCACCGGGTCGTCACCGGCGAGGTGCCGCCCGAGGTCTTCGAGGGCAAGATCGTCCTGGTGGGCGCGACGACGCCCACCCTGCACGACATCTTCCCGACCCCGTACGCCTCGCAGTCCGGCATGCCCGGCGTGGAGATCCACGCGCACACCCTCGAGACCCTGCTGCAGGGCATTCCCCTGCGCCGGGCCCCGATGTGGCTCGTGCCGGCGGTGGCGGTGGTCGCGGGCGCGGCCGCCGCGTGGACCGCCACCGCGCTCCGCCCCCTGCCCGCCTTCGGGACCGTCGCGGCCGCGGTCGGCGCCTACCTCGCGGCCAGCCACGCCGCCTTCCTGTGGGCCCGCTACTGGGTCGAGGTGGTGCCGGTGCCGCTGGCGCTGCTCGTCACCTACGCGGGCACGGTGGCCAAGAACTTCACCCAGGAGCAGCGGGAGAAGCGCCGGCTCTCGCGCTTCTTCTCGCCGGACGTGGTGGCCGAGATCGTCCGGCACAAGGACGACAGCAAGCTCGCGGCCACCCGGCGCCGCGTGACCGTGCTGTTCTGCGACATCCGCGGCTTCACGTCCATGTCGGAGAAGATGCAGCCGGAGGAGGTCGTCACCTTCCTCCGCGAGTACCTCACCGTGATGACCGAGGCGGTGTTCAAGCACGGGGGCACCGTCGACAAGTACATCGGCGACGCGATCATGGCGCTCTACAACGTGCCGCTCGAAGCGCCGGACCACGCCCTGCGCGCGGTGCGGACCGCGCTCGAATTCCAGGAGCGGGTGCGGCCGCTGGGCGAGCGCTTCGCGGCCCGCCACGGCGGCCACCTCGCCTGCGGGGTCGGCATCCACACCGGCGACGCGGTCGTGGGCACGATCGGCTCCGAGCAGCGACTCGAGTACACCGCGATCGGCGACACGATCAACCTGGGCTCCCGGCTCGAGGGCATCACCAAGGAGTTCAGCGTGCCGATCATCATCAGCGAGGCCACCTACGCCGAGGTGCGCGAGCACTTCGGGGTCCGCGACCTCGGCGAGGTCACGGTCAAGGGCAAGGTGATCCCGGTGAAGATCTACGCGGTGCTCGGCGAGATCGGCGCCGCGCCCGCCACCGGGGAGCCGGCGGGGTTCAACTCCCGCAGCGCCCCGCGCCACCACCAGGAGGGCCGCGTCTCCATCTCGGACGGCGAGCTCACCGTGGTCGCGGAGGCGAGCGATCTCTCGCGCACCGGCATCGCCCTGCGCGCGGTTCCCCGGCGCCTGGAGCCGGGCGAGGTCGTGAAGCTCCAGATGGAGCTCGAGCCGGGGGCGCCCGCGGTGACGGTCGACCGCGCCGAGGTCATGTGGTCCCGCAAGGACACCGCGGGCCTCCGCTTCGTCGACCTCTCCCCCGCCGCCCGCGCCGCCATCGACACCCTCACCCCCCGCACCTAACCGCGCTGGGGGCGGCCAGCCTCCCTCCCGGCAGCTCCGGGGTGCGACTCGGCTGGGAAAGAATCCCAGTCTCGCGCGGCGGGGGGCGGGGGTGGCCGGGCTCCCTTCCGGGAACCGTGGCTTCTGCGGGGCAGCAAAGCGCAACCCGCCCTATCTCGTGGCTCGCACGAGACGGAAACGCGGGATGCGACTCAGCGCGTTCCCGGGAGGGAGCCCGGCCACCCCCGCCCCCCGCCGCGCGAGACGCTATCCGCGCACGACGGAGAGCTGGATGTTGATCGCCTGCTCGAGGTACTCGAGGTTGAACGGCTTGGGAACGTAGTCGGCCGCGCCCAACTGCAGCAGGCGCGAGGTCGTCTCCACGTCCTCGTTCACGGTGACCATGATCACCGGCAGGCCCGGCGACCGCTGCGCCAGCGCCCGGAGGGTCTCGGCGCCGTCCATCTCGGGCATGTGCATGTCGAGCAGGACGAGGTCCGGCGTGAAGGTGTCGAGCGCGGCCAGACCCACGCGCCCGTTCTCGGCCAGCCGGACCTCGTAGCCCTGGGTGGTGAGAAAGTGCTCCATGAGCTTGCGAACCTCGGGCTCGTCGTCGACCACGAGGATCTTCTTGGCGGGCATGGTCGATAGTACCCTTGCGCCGGTTTTCCGGTCAAACTCTGCGGACGGAGACCCGCCCGGGCGACCTCAGCGGATCTGGATCACCTCGTTCGGGACACCGAGACGCGCGACCTCGCGGCTCGCCTCCTCGGCCTCGGCCCGCGAGGCGAAGTTGCCGTGGCGCAGGCTCACCTGGCCCGCGCGCGTCGGCTCGGTCGCCACGCGCGCATCGTAGCCGGCGGCGCGCAGCTTCTCCGCCACCTGCACCGCGGTGCGCAGCGGGGTGGGGGCGCCGACCCGCACCGTGACCCCGGTGCGTCCCACCAGGAGCACGCTCTGCGTGTAGCCGTCCTTCGTCAAGCGCTCGATGGTGGCCTGCCCCTCCTCGGGGTCCTTGAGCGAGGCGACGAGGACCGCGAAGAGCTTGGCGGGCACCTGCTGGCGGAAGCGCACCGTGGAGAAACCGGCCTGGTTGAGCTTGGCCTCCACGCGCTCGGCGTCCTCCGAGACCGCGAAGGTGCCGAGGGCCAGGGCATAGCGAACCGGGGGCGGAGTGGGTGGGCTCGGGGCAGCCGGCGCGGCCGGAGCCGCTTCGCGAGGCTCCTCGGAGCGCTCGCGGGCCGGAGTCGGGGCCGCGGGCGGAGTCGTCGCCGGCGCGGGCGCCACCGGGGCCGCGGACGGGGCAGCGGGCGGAGCCGGAGCCGATGCCACGGGCGGCGTCGGCGGGGGCGGCTCCGGACTGGGCGCGGGGACCGTCGGCGTGCCGGACGAGCTGGCCGGGGCGTCGGTCGAGGGCGGCGGGGCCGTCGAGACCTGCGGGGCCGCCGCCGATTCGTCGGGCGGGCGGGAGGCGGCCCAGAGCTGCAGCAGGCGGTGGATCCCGCCGCTCGGCCCCGGCGACAGGAAATGGTCGCCCCAGCGGAGCAGGCCCACCAGCAACAGCGCGAGCGCCGCGAGCAGGAGAATCCCGGGCCAGACGTGTCGATATCTCACTGGCTTCCTTGACAGTGAAAGACGGCAGTCGCTATCATCCGACGGTCGATGTCGCGTGGGCTCCCTGCTAGAGTACAGACATGAGCCGTCGCCTGGTACTGATCGCGGTGGTCGCCGCGTTGCTGGCCGCCGCGGCGGGCGGTGGGTACCTCGTGCGCGGTCACCTCGGACGTCCCGGAGCGCCCGCCCCGACCGCCGCGCCGGCGGCCACCAGCGTCGCGCTGGCCGAGTCGCTGCAGATGGGCTTCGTGGACGTGGCGCAGCAGGTGCGGCCCGCGGTGGTTCACCTGGGCACCATCCAGCGCGCGAAGACCCGGCGTGGCCCCAACCTGCCCCAGGGCAACGACGACCCGTTCTTCCGTGATTTCTTCAATCAGTTCTTCGGCTCCGAGGGTCCCGACTCGCGCTCCGAGTTTCGCCGGCCCGGCCTCGGATCCGGGGTGATCATCGACAAGCGCGGCCTGGTCCTCACCAACTTCCACGTCGTCAAGGGCGCCGACGAGATCCTGATCCGACTCTCCGACAAACGAGAATACCGCGGACAGATCCTCGGGACCGACCCGAAAACGGACCTCGCGGTGGTGAAGTTCCAGCCCGACCACGAGCTGACGGTGGCCACCCTGGGCAACTCCGACGCCCTCCGGGTCGGCGAGTGGGCCATCGCCATCGGCAATCCGTTCGGGCTCGACCAGACCGTCACCGTCGGCGTGATCAGCGCCACCGGCCGCTCGGACGTTGGCATCGCCACCTACGAGAACTTCATCCAGACCGACGCCTCGATCAATCCCGGCAACTCCGGCGGGCCGCTCGTCAACCTGAAGGGCCAGGTCATCGGGGTGAACACCGCGATCGTGGCCGCGGGGCAGGGCATCGGCTTCGCCATCCCGATCAACATGGTCAAGCGGGTGGTCGACCAGCTGGTGGACAAGGGCAAGGTGGTCCGGGGCTGGCTCGGGGTGGCGCTGCAGCCGCTCTCGCCGGACCTGGCTCAGAGCCTCGGCCTCGAGGGGACCAACGGCGCGGTGGTGGGCTCCACCATCACCGGCAGCCCCGCCGCGCAGGCCGGGCTCGAGCAGGGCGACGTCATCGTCGCCTTCGACAAGACCCCGGTGGAAGACTACCGGCACGTGCAGCGCCTGGTCGCGGAGGCGCGGGTCGGCAAGAGCGTCCAGCTCCAGATCGTCCGCAAGAAGCAGAAGATGGACCTGACCGTCACCATCGCCGAGGTGCCGGAGGACTCGGGCCGGCGTCCCGGCCCTTCCTCGAAGAACTGATCGCGCGGGCGAGCCCGCCTAGGCCACGAACGGCGGGATCGGCGGGATGTCGACCTGCCGCGCCTTGACGTCCCGCACGCCCTCAACGCTTCGCGCCACGTCCATCGCCTCGTCCATGGCCGCGGTGCCCTCGAGGGTCACCACGCCGCTCCGGGCCTCGACCGTGATGCGATACTTGCGCGTCTCCGGATGCGTGGCGAGCGCGACCTGCACCCGCGAGGCGAGCGAGCGGTCGGCCACGAGCTGGGAGCTGGCCGGGGTGGTGCCGAGCTCGGGCTGCCCGACCACTCCGGCGAGCAGGCCCACCGCGGCCGCCATCGAGAGCTTCTCGGTGTTGATCACGAGGTCGTAGAGCGACGGGTCGGTGACGCTGACCTCGTACAGGTAGCGCATCCGCCCGGCCTTCTCGGCGTCGTCGCGGCGCACCAGCTCGGTGACGGTCCGGGGGTTCGTCTGCTCCCCCATCGGGCCGGCGAGCTTCTTGGTCAGCCGCTTGACCCGCACGTCGAACGGGGCCATCACCCGGATGCGCAGCACGTGGGGGATGCCGCGCAGCAGCCACTGCCCGCCGCGGCCCATCAGCACCACGTTGTCCTGCTCGGAGAAATCGTAGAGCGCGGTCTGGATCACCGTGATGTAGCGTCGCGTCTCCGCGTCGAAGCGCTCGAAGAGCGACGGCTTGGACTCGTCGAGGTGCGAGAGCTTTTCCTCCAGCAGGCCATAGCGCGTGGCTGCGTTGGAGATGAGCTCGTGGTCCACGTAGCGGTAACCCAGGCGGTCGGCCAGCTGCTGGCCGATCTCCGGGCCGCCGGCGCCGATCTCGTGGGAGATGGTGACGATGGCCATGGCGTGTCACTCCTTCCGGTACTTCGCCTTCAACGCGGCGGGGGCGATGGCGATGCGCTTACCCCCGACGTCGTCGAGCACGTAGATCTCGTCGGCGAGGCTGCCGCTCGCGAAGACCTCGAAGACCTCGAGGGCCTCCTCGAGGGTGCTGCCGGCCGGGCGTCCCTCCATCATGCGCTCCACGTCCTCCCGCTTCAGGCGCACGGATCAGCCCCGGGCCGGGCGGGCGCAGGCGGTGCGGGACCGGGCTCGGACGGTCGATCGGGAGATCATCATGATGCGAGCGCCCTCCTCGCGGGTCGGAAGCTGGGCTACCTGAGTACCAGGAAACCCCCGGCAAGACAAGGGGTCTAGCACTCGCGCCGGACTCCCCTGGCCCTATCCGGGCCTCGATGGCAGGATAGAAGGATCCCATGCAACGCGCGCATCTCCTGCCGACGGCGGCGGTGGCGATGCTGGCACTCCTGGCCGGCTGCTCGCACGCAGTCGTCACGAGCCCGCCGGTGCCCCCCGCCGCAGGTCTCGAGGAGGTCGGCTTCGCCTCCTGGTACGGGGCGCAGCACCAGGGGCGGCGCACCGCCAGCGGCGAGGTGTTCGACATGAACCAGCTCACCGCGGCCCATCGGACCCTGCCCTTCGGCACGCGGCTGCTGGTGACCAACCGGGACACGAGCCAGTCCACCGAGGTGCGTGTCAACGATCGGGGGCCGTTCGTGGATGGGCGCATCCTCGACGTCTCCTACGCCGCGGCCCGCCAGCTGGGCGCGGTGGGTGCGGGGATCTTCCCGGTGAAGCTCCGCGTGGTCTCCCTGCCCGGCACCCGGGCCGGCGCGCCCGGCGGCGACGGCGGCTTCACGGTGCAGGTCGGCTCGTTCACCAGCCGGGCCCGCGCCGAGGCGCTGCGCGACGTGGTGGGCGGCGACGCGGTGATCACCGAGTCCACCGTCGCCGGCCAGACCCTCTACCGAGTCCGCATCGGCTCGTTCACCGACCGCGCCCAGGCCACCACCACCGCCCGATCCCTCACCACCCGAGGCTTCCTACCCCTCATCCTCGCCCGCTGACCCCGAGGGCCAGTCCCGTAGGTCAACCGGAGTGCAAGAGAGCCGAGGTGGAGGAGTCTCCTCCGCGGGCACGCCCGACGCGAGGACCTCGACCATGCGGGGCGGCGGGGCCGGGCGGGGGACACGCCCTCCCCGGGACCGTGGCTTCTGCGGGTCAGCGAAGCGAATCCCTCCTATCTCGTGGCCCGCCCGAGACGGCGCACCGCGCAGCAACGCAGCGTGTCCCGCGGAGGGCGTGCCCCCCGCCCGGCCCCGCCGCCCCGCCGTCCCCAGGCCACGGGTCACCGACGCGAGGGCGGACTGATGACGCGGTGCACCTCGATGGCCTCGCTGAGGTTCTTGAGCCGCTCGCGCCCCACCCGCTCCAGCCGGTAACGCCCGCCGAGCCGGCGGACGGTCTCCGGGCCGGCGAGGATCTCGCCGTCGCTCGCGGCGGCGGCGAGCCGCGCGGCCATCGTGGTCACGATGCCACTGGCGGTGAACGTCCAGCGGGTGCCGCGCCGGCCCTCGAAGCGCGTGGAGCCGACGAGAGCGGGCCCGGAGTTGATGCCGATGTGAATGGCGAGCGGGTGGTCGTGCTCCGTCTGGTTGAGCGCCTCGGTGAGCGCCAGCAGCATGAGCGCCGCGTTCACGGTGCGCGCGGCGTGGGCGGCCGGATCGCCGTCCTGGAAGATCGCCATGAACCCGTCGCCGGAGGTCTCGTTGATGTCGCCGCCCGCGTCGGTGATGCGGTCGAGGAAGCTCCCGAAGTAGCGCTCGACGAGCGCGTTCAGGTCGGCGGGCGCGACGCTCTCGGCGAGCCGGCCGTAGCCGCTGATGTCGACGAAGAGCACGGTCACGTCGCGCTCGTGCTTGTCGAGCTCGGGCGCGTCCGGGTTGGCGAGCACGAGGCGGCGGACCGCCTCCGGCACGAACTTGGCGAAGTGATCGCGCACCCGGACCAGATCGTCGAGGCGGTGGTCGAGCTCGCGCTTCCGAGCCAGCGCCCCCTGGACGCGGGCCACCAGCTCGCGCTCGTCCACCGGCTTGGCCAGCACGTCGTCCGCCCCGTGCTCGAGCAGCTTCACCCGGTTCTCGATGCCGGCGAGCGCGGTCATGACGATCACCGGGATGAGTCGCGTGGCCTCGCGCTCGCGCAGGCGGCGGCAGACCGCGAAGCCGTCCATGACCGGCATCATGACGTCGAGGAGGATCAGATCCGGCGGGTCGGCGGCGGCCCTCTCGATGGCCTGGGCCCCGTCCTCGGCGGTGGCGGTCACGTAGCCCAGCCGGTGGAGGACGTGCTCGAGATACCGGACGATGTCCGGCTCGTCGTCGACGACGAGCACCTTGAAGTCTCGCGTCATCGGCCTGGCAGCGAGTCTAGCAGACAAACTGCGGGGCCGGCCCACCCGGCTGCGCGGGTGAGACCGACCCCGAGAGACACGCGGGCGCGCGCTACGAGCGCGGCTGCTGCGGAGGGGGCTGGCGGAACGGGGTGTGGCAGGTGCCGCAGGCGTTGCGACCGAAGTCCTTCACGATCTGCTGCGTCAGCTGCTCGTTCTTCGCCTTGGCCGCGTCGCGCAGCTTCTCGGCCTCGACACCTAGATTCTTGGCCGCATTCTCGAACTCGGGCCACTTCTGCCAAACCTCGGGCTTGGCCTTCGACTTGTCGGTGAGCGAGCCCTCGGGGAACAGGGCCGGGATCTGCTGGGCGGTCAGCGCGAGCGTCTCCGCGTTCACCGCGATGGCCTCGATGTTCCCGGCCTTCGCCTTGGCCTGGATGTCCGCCCAGCTCGCGCCCTGCAGCTTCATCAGGCGCTGGCGGTCCGCGACCACGTCTCCACTGCCCATCTTGGACATCGACTTGCTCGCGCATCCGGCCACGAGGCCGAGGGCCAAGCCGCCGATGACGATCACGCTGGCGCTGAGAGTGAGTCGACCGTTCATCTCGCCTCCTGTGGCGGACCGGCCCGCGTCCGGCGGCTCCCGGTCCGGCTGGTGAAAGTGTGGCTCTAGTCGATCTTGTTCTTGACCGCCGGGATGGACTTCAGGTGCTTGGCGATCGCGAGGCGATCGGCCTTGGTCAGATCCTTGTAGCCCGCCGAGGAGCCCTGGATGACCTCGGCCATCAAGCCACCGGCGACGTCACCGTCCGGCTTGTTGCCGCTCTCGAGATAGTCGGCGATCTGCTCCTCGCTCCAGCTGCCGAGACCGGTCTCGCGGTCCGGGGTGATGTTGGGCACCGCCGAGCCTTCCGGTCCCTTGCCCTTGGGTGCCCCGGCGAGGAACCGGCTGTTGTCGGTCGCCATGGTCATGGTCCGCGGGGTGTGGCATTCCCCGCAGTGCGACACCGCGCGGACCAGGTACTCGCCGCGGGCCGGGCCCGCGGTCGGCGCGGCGGCGGGGGGCGTCTCGCGGGGGGCGAAGGTGGCCAGCCAGGCGGGCAGGAACACGCTCTCGAACATCGGGACCGTGATCTTCTTCGCCGGCGTGGCCTTGTTCACCGGCGGCACCGAGCGCAGATAGGCCACCACGTCTTTCAGGTCCTGCTCGGCCATGCCGTTGAAGACGGTATACGGGTGCACCGGGATCAGCCGCTCGCCGTTCGGGCGCCGACCGGCCCGGATCGCGGTGATGATCTGCTCGTCCGTCCACTTGCCGATCCCGGTGTCGGGGTCCGGCGTGATGTTGGACGAGTAGACCGTGCCGAACGGCCCTTCGTACTTGCGCCCGCCCGCGTTGAGCACTCCGCCCTTCGGGATGGTGTGGCATCCGCACCCGGCCGCCGCGCCGAAGATGTATTTCCCGCGGGCGATCTGCTCCCGGCTCTGGGCCGCCGCCGGGTGCGCCGCGGTCAGCATCAAGAGCAATACCGCCGCCAACTGCCCGCAGCGAACGAGACGCATCTCACGTCGTGGCATCAAACTCTCCATGGAGCCGGCTGGTTCCCGCCCGCCGAAAATACCACGCCCGGGGCGGGGGGCGATCAGCCTGCGCCGGAGGGGCGATGACGCGGCTCGCGCACGCGGCCGAGCAGCAATGCCGCGGAGCCCAGGGCGCCCACTCCGGCCGTCACGAAGACGGCCCGGAAGCCGAGGGCGTCGGCCAGCAGCCCGGCCAGGAGCGGGGCTCCGAACGCCACCGGGGTCATCAGGGTGGTGCCGAGGCCCACGTACGTGGGGCGCGCAGCCGGGTTCGGGGCGAACTCGAGCAGCACGTTCAGGCCCGAGACGTTGGCCGCGGCGAGCTGGACGCCCTGCAGCAGGAAGACCAGGGTGAACACGTGCAGCGTGGGCGCCGACATGGCCACCACGTTCGCGAGCAGGAGCGCGCCCATGCCGATGTTGAGCGGCACGAGGTGCCCCGAGCGGTCGGCGAGCGAGCCCAGTACCAGGTTGCCACCCATCTGCCCGGCGACGAGCGCGGTCGTGAAGACGCCCACCGCCCAGTCCGGCGCTCCGAAGCGTCGCAGCGCGTAGACGGTGTAGAAGCCGGAGGCCATCGTCCCGACGAAGCCCAGGGCGCGCGACAGCAGGTACCAGACGAGGTTGCGATCCGTGCGCAGCACGCGGCCGACCCGCCGCAGGTACGCGCCGAGGGGCGGCGCGGTCTCCACCTTGACCGCGCGCGGCTCACGCACCTGCGAGAGCGCCGCGTAGGACAGGCCCATGAACAGCGCGGCGAGGAGGAAGCACACCCCGTAGCCCTGCGGGGCGGGCAGGCGCGCCAGAACCCAGGCGGTCAGAATGCTGCCGAGTAGCCCGCCCGCGCCACCGAGGAGGCTCGCCACCGCGAAGAAGCGACCGCGCAGGCCCACCGGCACCGCACGGCCGACGATGTCCATCCAGGCCGGCATCAGCAGCCCGCCCGCGCTCGTGATCGTGAGCAGCATCGCCAGCGTGAGGGCCAGGGCCAGAGCGGGCGCGGGACGTGCCACGAAGAAGGCCAGCGCGGCCAGGACCAGGAACGGCAGCCGCTCCCAGACCGTGTACCGAAGCACGAAGGGGAGCTTGTGCGGGAGCGATTCGGTGTAGCCGGCCGCGAAGAGCGAGGGGAGGTTCCACCCGAGCGTCATGAGCGCCGGGATGGCGCCAATGATCAGGTTGGACGCCCCGAGATGCGCGGCGAACGCGGGCAGGATCGTGCTCTGCGACGCGAAGGACAGCCCGACCACGAAGAGCCCGAAGTCGATCCCGAGGGCCACCGCGTTGCGGCGCACGAGACGGCGCGCGGAGGCGTCGTCATCAGGATCCGGAAGGGGCGGGCGACCGGCGCTGGTCACAGCCGCCGAGAATACCCGCGGGAGAAGACCGGGACAAGCCGAGCGCGGCGCGCTCGCCCGTCCCGGTCCCCGGGATCAGGACATCATCATCCGGCGGCGATCACCGAGCGACATCACGTCGGTCATGGACGACACGCCGCGGCGGGCGCCGGGCGGCACGATCCGCGAGGGTTCGCCCGCGGCTCCCTCGGGGCGCATGACCGCCTCGGCGTGACGGTACGCCTTGAGCTTGTACTGGAGGCAGCGGAGGCTGATGCCGAGCAGCCGCGCCGCCTGCGTGCGGTTGCCCCCCACCCCGTCCAGCGTCTGGAGAATGTACTGCTGCTCCAGCTCCCGCAGGGTCAGCCCCGCCGGC
>JBGQHJ010000043.1:0-31309 GCA_041497895.1 Methylomirabilia bacterium | reverse complement strand
CCCGCCTACCACTACGGCCAGCTCGCCTGGAGCGCGGTCGGCGCCGGCAGCGAGCCGATGGCCGTGAGCCTGGCCTGGCTCGCGGGCTACACCGCGCTGTTCCTCGCCGTCGCCTTCCGCGCCTACCGTCGCGAAGAATCCCGCAAATTCGGCTAGGGGTCAGGTCTTACATTCCGACATTTCCGCGCGCGAGGTTCGCGCTCCGCGCTGGAACAATGTCGGGATGTAAGACCTGACCCCGATCTAGGCGGTGGCCTTCTTCTCGCGGAGATTCTCGATCTCCGCGGCCGTGTAGCCGAGGTCGGCCAGGATGGTATCGGTGTGCTCGCCGCGGAGGGGGGCGGCGCGGCGGACGCCGGGGGACATGCGCGAGAAGTGGAGCGGGGTGCCGACGACCGGGATCTCGCCCAGCTTGGGATGGGTCACCCGCTGCACGATGCCGCGCTCCGCGGTCTGCGGATCGTTCATCACCTGGTCGACCGTGTTGACCGGGGTGGCCGGCACGTCGGCCTCCTCCAGGCGCTTGAGCAGCGGCTCGCGGTCGAGATCGCCGATGGTCCGCTCGAGAACGCCCTCCAGCTCCCCGCGATTCGCCACCCGCCCCTGGTTCTTCCCGAAGCGCGGGTCGGCGGCCAGGTCGCTGAGCCCGAGCGCCTTCGCGAGCTTCTGCCAGAAGCGGTCGTTGGCCGCCGCGATGAAGATCCACTGCCCGTCGCGGCACTTGAAGTTGCGATACGGCGAGAGCGACGGGTGCCCGGACCCGAGCGCCCGCGGCAGCGCGCCGGTGAGCAGGTAGCCCTCGGCGTGGAAGGCGAGCAGGCTCACCGCGGTCTCGAGGAGCGAGCCGTCCACCCGCTGGCCCAGGCCGGTGCGCCCGCGCTGGATGATCGCGTTGGAGACGCCGAGCGCGCACAGGATGCCGGTCGTCAGGTCGAGGAACGACACCCCCGCCCGCACCGGCTGGCCGCCCGGCTCGCCGGTGATGGACATGATGCCGCTGAAGGCCTGCATCAGCGCCTCGTACCCCGGGCTGTCCTTGCGCGGCCCGGTGCGTCCGAAGGCGGACACCGAGCAGTAGATGAGCCGCGGGTTGATCTGCGACAGCACGTCGTAGCCCAGGCCGAAAGACTCCATGGTGCCGGTGCGGAAGTTCTCGATGACCACGTCGGCGTCCTTCACCAGCCGCTTGACCACCTCCACCGCCTCCGGCGTCTTCAGATCGAGCGCGATGCCGCGCTTGTTCCGGTTGAAGAGCAGGTACGCGGCGGCCTCGCCGTCCTTGTGGGGCGGCCAGGTGCGCGACTCGTCGCCGGGGCCGGTGTCCTCCACCTTGATGACATCGGCGCCCAGGTCGGCCAGCAGCGCCCCGCACCAGGGCCCGGCGATGACGCGCGAGAGATCGATGACACGAATGCCGTCGAGGGAGAGTGACGAGGTCGGGAAGGGGGTGGTGGTCATGGCGCGTACTATACCGCCGTTGGCGGTGTATATTCACCCCTCGCCGGTCCACCTTCAGCCCAGTCCACCTTCAGGAGGGTCCACCCATGGAGCTCTACGACGTGATGACCACCACGTTCTCGGGCCGCGACTTCACCGACGAGCCGCTGCCCGACGAGACCCTGTTCAAGATCCTCGACCGCGCGCGCTTCGCCCCGAGCGGCGGCAACCGCCAGGGCTGGAAGGTGATCGTGGTGCGCGACCGCAAGACCCGCGAGGGCCTGGCCGCCGCCACCGAGCCCGCGGCCAAGCGCTACGCGGCCCAGGTGCAGGTCGGCGAGAGCCCGTGGAACACCATCGACCGCACCCGGGTGGACGCGGCGACCATCGAGCGGACCCCGCCACCGGCGCGCCTGATCGAGCCGGTGCTCAAGGCCGCGGTGGTGCTGGTGATCGGGGTGGACCTCAAGGTGGTGGCCTCCATGGACTCCGAGCTCGAGCGCGTCGGCGTGATCAGCGGTGCGTCGATCTACCCGTTCGCGTGGAACATCCTGCTCGCCGCGCGCCACGAGGGCTACGCCGGCACCATCACCACCCTGGCCGCCGCCCGGGAGCCCGCGGTACAGGCGTTGCTCGGATTGCCCTCGCACGTGGCGCTCGCCGCGGTGATGCCGCTCGGGCGCCCGGTGAAGCGCCTCACCCGGCTCAAGCGCAAGCCGGTGGAGGAGTTTTCGATGCTCGAACGGTGGGGCGGGCCGCCCCTTCGGCCGGGCCGCGCCTAGCCGGAGCCGGCCCCGCGCCTCACCGCCGGTCGGGGGGCTTGTCCTCGGTCAGGAGCTGGAGGATTCGCTCTCCGGTGATCTCCCCGGGGATCAGCACGTGGTCGGCGCCCGCGCGCAGCAGGTCGACCGCGTCGGTCTTCTCCTCGCCGGTCATCACGATGACCGCGCGTGGGGCCAGCCGCCGCAGGTTTCCGACCAACCGCCGGGTACTGATGCCCTTGAGGAACGTATCCGAGATCGTCGTCACCACCACGCGCGCCTCCTGGATACCCAGGTGCTCGAGCGCGTCGGGGTTGGCGAGGTCGCCATACTCCCACCGGAAGCCCCGCGCGATCACCCCGTGGGCGCGGTTGGCGTCGTAGTCGATCAGGGTGATGCGCGCCTTCATGTCGGGAGCCTGCGCCTCCACGAGGTCGAGCACGGCCTGCGCGATCCGGAAATGCCCGAGCAGCACGATCTCGGGAGCCCCCCGCACCTCACGCGGGACGGGCGCCGCCACCGCGACCCCGCGCCCGAAGGGCCGCACGAGCAGGCGGGCGATGCGGTCGTTCCAGGTGATCAGGTACGGGGCGAGGAGCGAGGTCAGGATCATCGCGGTGAGGACCACCGCGCTCGCCCGCTCCGACACGTGGCCGTACCCGGCTCCGAGGGTCAGGATGACGAGGGAGAACTCGCTGATCTGGGCCAGGTTGAGCGCGGTCACCGTCCCCGCGTAGAGGCCGTCGCCCAGGAGCCGTGCGGTGGGAACCACCGACACCAGCCGGCTCACCAGCACGAAGAGCACGATCAGGACCGCCTGGCCGAGCACGTCGCCGGTCGGGATGGGCACCTTCATGCCGAGGGCCACGAAGAACAGGGTGACGAAGAAGTCGCGCACCCCGGTGACCTTGGAGATCACGTCGGATCCGTAGGGGAAGGCCGAGATGCTCACCCCCGCGATCAGGGCCCCCATCTCCCGCGACAGGCCGAGCTGGTCCGCGAAGCCCGCGATGCCGAAGCACCACGCGACCGAGGAGATCAGCACCAGCTCCGGCCGGCTCGCCGAGATCTCGAGCAGCGGGGCCAGGATGAACCGGCTCGCCAGGAAGGCCACCCCGACGAGCACGCCGCCCCCCGCGATGGACTGGGCGATGCGCACGACGCCCGGCTCGGCCAGGCTCGGCTGCACCGCCATGAAGAGGATGGCCCAGATGTCCTGCACCACCAGCACGCCCAGGGTGAGCCGCCCGGAGAGGATCTTGAGCTCGAATTTCTCGCGCAGGAGCTTGACCACGATCAGGGTCGAGCTGAGCGAGATCACGATCGCGAGGTAGACGAGGTCGAAGCGGCCGTCCCCCACCCGGTAACCCAACCAGGAGAAGAAGGCGACCCCGAGCAGCGCGTTGACGACGAACTGGCCGACCCCGAGGGCCAGCATCGAGCGGCCGAGGCGCTCGAGCTCGCGGAGGTCGATCTCGAGCCCGATGATGAACAGGAGCAGGATGAGGCCGATCTCGGAGATCAGCTCGATGCTCTGGGGGTCGGTGACGAGGCCGAAGCCCATCTGGGAGCTGAGCAGGATGCCGCCCGCGATGTAGCCGAGGAGCAGCGGCTGGCGGAGGAGGCGGGCGGCGTGACCCAGCACCGCGGCGAAGATGATGCCGAGCGCGATGTCGCGGAGCAGCGTCACGTCGTGGACCACCGGTCGCCGGGGCCTCCGTCTTGGGATAGAATCGGTCGCCGTATCCTATCCAACTTTCCCGACTCGGAGGAGGATCTCGTGGAGCAGCGCACACTCGGCAAGAGCGCACTGGCCGTCTCGGCCATCGGACTCGGCTGCATGTCCATGTCCAACGTCTACGGCAAGTGCGACGACGCGGAGTCCATCGCGGTCGTCCACCACGCCCTCGACCTGGGCGTCAACTTCCTCGACTCCTCCGACATGTACGGCTGGGGGCAGAACGAGGAGCTCCTGGGCCGGGCCCTGCGGGGACGGCGCGACCGGGTGGTGCTGGCCACCAAGTTCGGCAACCTGCGGAAGCCGGACGGCACCGCCGGGGTCAACGGCCGGCCGGAGTACGTGCCGCAGGCCTGCGACGCGAGCCTCAAGCGCCTGGGAGTCGAGACCATCGACCTCTACTACCAGCACCGGGTCGACCCGAGCGTGCCCATCGAGGAGACGGTCGGGGCCATGTCCCGCCTCGTCGAGCAGGGCAAGGTCCGCTTCCTCGGCCTCTCCGAGGCCTCCCCGGCCACGGTGCGTCGCGCCCACGCGGTGCACCCGATCGCCGCGCTCCAGTCGGAGTTCTCGTTGCTCTACCGGGTGGAGGCGGAGGAGACCCTGCCGACCCTCCGACAGTTGGGCATCTCGTTCGTGGCCTACTCTCCGCTCGGCCGCAGCCTGCTGACCGGGAGTACCCGCACCGCGGCCGAGATCCCGGCCGACGATCGGCGCCGGGATCATCCCCGCTTCCAGGACGAGAACCTCCAGAAGAACCTGGATCTGCTGAAGCCGCTGCTCGACATGGCCAAGCAGAAGGGCTGCACCCCGGGCCAGGTCGCCCTGGCCTGGCTGCTCGCGCTGGGCAAGGACATCGTGCCGATCCCGGGGACCAAGCGGCGGGCCCGTCTCGACGAGAACGTGGCCGCCGCGGCGGTCTCGCTCACCCCGGCCGAGGTCACCGCGCTGCAGGAGGCGGTGCCCGCCGGAGCCGCCGCGGGCACGCGCTACCCGGCGCCCGCGATGAAGTCGGTCTACATCTAGGCCGGCCCGGCGCGCGTGGGCGACTGGCTCGAGACCTATCGCGGCACCGTCTTCCGCTGGGAGGTGGACCACAACGACCACTTCACGGTGGCGTACTACTTCGCGCGCATCGCCGACGCGGGCCTCGGGCTGCTCGCCGCCCTCGGCCTGGGCCCGCTCGACACCCGCACCACCGACTGCTTCGTGCGCTACCAGCGCGAGCTGCGGGTCGGCGACATCATGCACGTGGAGAGCGGGGTGATCGCGGCCGAGCCCGGCGCCCTCGTGCTCGGCCACAAGCTGTTCGACTCGGGCACGGGCACGCTCTGCACCACCGTGGAGCAGCGGGTACGGGTGCCGGACGCGCTGCCGCCCGAGAGCACGCGGCGCGCCGAGGCGAGGCGAGTGGCCTGGGACGGCCCGGCGCGCGAGCGGCGGCCGCGCCCGGCCGGCCTCGCCGGGTTCCGCGACAGCGCGCGGGACACCGTGAAGCCGTCCGAGCTGGACGTCTCGGGGGCGGCCGCGCTGTCGCACTACATTCACCGCTTCTCGGCGGCCAACGGCCACGCCATCGCCTCGTTCGGCATGACCCCCGCCTACATGCGCGAGGAGCATCGCGGTTTCTCGACCTTCGAGTTCCAGCTCGAGCTGGGCGCTCCCCTGCGGGCGGGCGATCTACTGCGGGTGCAATCCGGGGTCCTGCACGTGGGCAACTCCTCCCTCCGCCTCCTGCACGTGATGACCCGGGAGCCGGCCGGGGAGGTCGTGGCCTCGCTCGAGCAGTCCGGCGTGCACTTCGACCAGGACGCGCGCCGCCCGGTCCCGCTGCCCCCGGCCTTGCGCGAGCGCGCGGAGGGCCTGCGGGTACCCACGTCCTGATGCCCGCCCTCGGCCTGTTCTCCATGACCACGGGGCCCTGCTCGCACCCCGAGGGGGCGGCCCGGGTCGCGCGCGCCGCCGAGGCGGCCGGCTTCGACTCCCTGTGGGGTGGGGAGCACGTGGTGCTGCCGGATCCGCAGGCGCCGCCGTCACCGCTCGCGCCCGAGGACCGCATCACCGATCCGATCGTGGCGCTCGCATACCTGGCCGCGCACACCACGCGCATCCGGCTCGGTACCGGCATCATCATCGTGCCCCAGCGCAACCCGCTGGTCCTGGCCAAGCAGCTCGCGACCCTCGACGTGCTCTCGGGCGGCCGCCTCGTCTTCGGCGTGGGGGTCGGCTACCTCGAGGCGGAGTTCCGGGCGCTCGGCATCCCCTTCGAGACGCGGGGCGCGATGACCGACGACTACCTGGCCGCGATCCGCGCGATCTGGAGCCAGGACCGACCCGGCTATCGCGGACGCTTCGTGGCCTTCGAGGGCGTGCAGGCCCATCCGCAGCCCGTGCAGCGGCCGGGGCCCCCCATCGTCATCGGCGGGCACACGCCGGCGGCGTTCCGGCGGGCGGTCGAGCAAGGACAGGGCTGGTACGGCTTCGCGCTCGACGAGGACGGCGCGCGCCACTGCCTCGATGGGCTTCGCGACGCGGCCACCCGCTACGCGCGGCCGGGCGGGCTCGGCCCGCTCGAGATCAGCGTGACGCCGCGCCCGACCCGTGGCGGCGAGGCGATGAACCGCCCGACCGCCGACCGGCTCGCGGCGCTCGGGGTCCATCGACTCATTCTCATGCCACCCCGCTCGCTCGATGCCGACGGGCTCGTGCGCTTCGTCGAGAAGACCGCTCGCGAGCTGCGCTAGTCGCGGATCGCGCTTCGCGCCCGGCCCCTAGTTCGGCCTGGCGCGGCCCCACTCGATCGCGAAGCCCAGGCTCGGCCAGCCGGGGTTGTCGTGATCACCCGCCACTCGGGAGCCCACCGGAGGATTGGGCGCGGTGTAACCGGCGACGCCCGCCTGGCCGGTTGCGGTCGAACGAGACAGCGGCTTGATGAACCGCGGCTGCTGCGGCAGCGACGGCCGCTGCGGGTAGAGGTCGCGATCAGGCACGGACGGCGCCACACGCTCGCGCTGGGAGGGATGTGTCTTGAGATCGAAGGAATCCGCCAACGCTCCCGCCGGAAGCACCGCGAGCAGGATCGTCAGGCTCAGCAAGGCTGCGAGAGACGGGATACGCATAGGAGTCATCCTCCTACCCGTTGAGAGTACGCATGAGGGATGCCGGATCCCCATCCCGGGAATCCAGGAGGGAACGGTAATGAACCCGGGCAGTTACGCGGCGGCCTCCACCGGGGTCCGCCCGGGTGGGGCGCGTGTGGGGCCCCAGTGGGGCGCGGGCGAGGAAGGATGGACCTGGTAATTCCTACACGTCCGGCTTGCCCCTTCCCGGCGCCTGGCAAGGCGCTTATCATGGGCGCCACTTTCACCGCTCACCCGAGGAGAAGGCCATGACCGCCATCAGCCAGTCCGTCGACCTCGATCGCCGCGGCCGCATCGCGGTGCTCACCGTGAACAACCCGCCCGTGAACGCGCTCAGCCAGCACGTGCGCCAGGGCCTGCGCGACGGCCTCAAGCAGGCCGCCGCGGACGGCGATGTCGCGGCGATCGTGATTACGTGCGCGGGGCGCACGTTCATTGCGGGCGCCGACATCACCGAGTTCGGCAAGCCGCCGAAGGAGCCGGGCCTGCACGAGGTGCTCGACCTCATCGAGGGCTCGCCGAAGCCGGTCGTCGCGGTGATCCACGGCACCGCGCTCGGCGGCGGCCTCGAGGTCACGCTGGCCTGCCACTACCGCGTCGGGGTGAAGACCGCTCGCTTCGGCCTGCCCGAGGTCAAGCTGGGCATCCTGCCCGGAGCGGGCGGCACGCAGCGGCTGCCGCGCGTGGTCGGCGTGCCCAAGGCGCTCTCGATGATCGTGAGCGGCGACCCGATCGGCGCCGACGAGGCGCTGAAGGTCGGCCTGATCGACGAGATCGTGGACGGCGACCTCGCGGCGGCGGGGGTGGCCTTCGCGGAGAAGATCGTGCGGGAGAGGCGGCCGCTCAAGAAGATCCGCGACCTCGACGACAAGATCGCGGCGGTGCGCGGCAAGCCCGAGGTGTTCGCCGAGTTCCGCAAGTCGGTGGCGCGGCAGACGCGGGGCTTCCGGGCCCCCGAGAACTGCATCAAGGCGGTCGAGGCGGCGGTGAGCCTGCCCTTCGACCAGGGCCTGAAGCGCGAGCGCGAGCTGTTCCAGGAGCTGATCACCTCGCCGGAGTCGAAGGCTCAGCGCTACTTCTTCTTCGCGGAGCGCGAGGCGGCCAAGATCCCCGACGTGCCCGGCGACACCCCGAGCAAGGAGATCAAGAAGGCGGCGGTGCTGGGAGCCGGCACCATGGGCGGCGGCATCGCCATGAACTTCGCCAACGCGGGCATCCCGGTCACGGTGGTGGAGGTGGCCCAGGAGGCGCTCGACCGCGGCCTCGGCGTCGTGCGCAAGAACTACGAGGCCACCGCCTCCCGCGGCCGCTTGACCCCTCAGGACGTCGAGAAGCGGATGGGATTGATCTCCAGCACCACCGACTGGGGTGCGATCGCGGACGCCGACATCGTGGTCGAGGCGGTCTTCGAGGAGATGCCGATCAAGAAGGAGGTCTTCGCGAAGATCGACAAGATCTGCAAGCCGGGCGCGGTGCTCGCCTCCAACACCTCCACGCTGGACGTGGACGAGATCGCCTCCGCCACCAGACGGCCGGAGAGCGTGATCGGCATGCACTTCTTCAGCCCCGCCAACGTGATGCGTCTGCTGGAAGTCGTGCGCGGGGACAAGTCGGCCAAGGACGTGGTGGCGACCGCGATGAGCGTGGGCCGGCGCATCGCCAAGGTGCCGGTGTGCGTGGGGGTCTGCGACGGCTTCGTGGGAAACCGCATGCTGCACCAGCGCGGCCGCGAGGCCGAGAAGCTGATCCTCGAGGGCGCCCTGCCCCACGAGGTGGACAAGGTGCTCACCGACTTCGGCTTCCCCATGGGCCCGTTCGCGATGGGCGACCTGGCCGGCCTCGACGTGGGCTGGCGCATCCGCAAGGGCAAGGGCGTCAAGTCGGCGGTGGCGGACCGCATCTGCGAGCTGGGCCGCTTCGGCCAGAAGACCGGCGCGGGCTACTTCCGCTATGAGAAGGGTGACCGCACCCCGATCCCCGACGCCGACGTGGAGAAGATCATCGTCGAGGTGGCGAGCGAGATGAGGATCACGCGGCGGAAGATCGGTGACGACGAGATTTTGGCCCGCCTCCTCTACCCGATGGTCAACGAGGGAGCCAAGATCCTCGAGGAGAAGATCGCGATCCGCGCGAGCGACATCGACGTGATCTGGGTTTACGGCTACGGCTGGCCGGTCTATCGCGGGGGCCCCATGTTCTGGGCCGACCAGATCGGGCTCAAGACCATCCGCGACCGCATGCAGGAGTGGCAGAAGACACAGGGCGACGTCTGGAAGCCGGCGGATCTCCTGAACCGGCTCGCCACCGAAGGCAAGACGTTCACGGGAGCTTGAGGCCGTGCGCGCGCTGGTGACGGGAGCGGCGAGCGGGATCGGCCGGGCCACCTGCCTGCGCCTGGCGCGCGACGCGCAGGCGGCGGGGCGCAAGGCGCAGATCGCAGCGGTGGATCTCGGTCCCTCCGCCACGCTCGACTCGCTGGTGAAGGAGTTGGGGAACATGGGGGCCATGGCGCTGCCGCTCGCGGGCGACATGGCCACCACGGACGCGCCGGCGCGCGTGGTCGGCGAGGCCATCGCGCGCTTCGGCGGCCTCGACGGCGTGGTCAGCAACGCGGGCGTCAACCGGCCGGGGCCGCTGCTCCACTATGCCGTCGACGACTGGGACCGGATGTTCGCGGTCAACACGCGCGCGACGTGGCTGCTCGCCAAGGCGGCCCACGACGCGCTCGCCGCCTCGCGCGGGGCGATCGTGGCGGTGGCGTCCATGTCCGGCAGCAACGCGCACGCCAACCTCGGCCCGTACGGGCCGAGCAAGGCCGCGCTCATCATGCTCGTTCAGGTCCTCGCCCAGGAGTTCGGACGCGACGGCATCCGTGTCAACAGCCTCTCGCCCGGCATGGTGCGCACCGGCATGACCGCCAAGGTGTACGAGAACGAGAAGATCGCGGCCGAGCGCGACGCGCTGGTGCCGCTCGGGCGCGTGGCCACGCCGGAAGACATGGCCGACGTGATCGCGTTCCTGCTCGGTCCCGACGCGCGCTACGTCAACGGGCACGATCTCGTCGTCGACGGCGGCGTGAGCGGCAACTTCCTGGGCCGCCTCCCCGGCATCGCGCAGATCACGAAAAGTTAGCACTGTCAGCCGGGTGACTTCGGGGGCCTGACAGTGCCCCCGGAGCGCCGCGACACCCTCCCGACGCCTGCTAAGTAACTTGAAAATGAAGGTTAACGCACCCCTCTGCCTTGGCATCCGCCTCGCATACCTGCCAGGCATCCGGAGGTGTGCAAATGCTCACCAGCTTGATCAAAACCTGGGCCCGATATCGCGAGGCCGATCGCCGTCAGCTTCCGCTATTTCCCGAGTGGGAGCGCGCGGAATGGCTCAGGCCGCTGCCGGCCGTCGGCGCCGCGCTGGGACTCGCGGTGCTCTTCGCGGTATGGACTCCATCTGAGGCACCCGTACGCACCGTGGCCCTGAGCGAGCCCGTGGCCGAGACCGAGGAGACCGAGGAGCCCGACGCGCCCGAATACGATCTCGCGGCGATCCCCGATCACATCAAGGCCGCCGCGCAGCGCTACCGGCTCCCCGAGGAGCTGATCACCGCGGTGATCTCGGTCGAGTCCAACTTCGATCACGCCGCCGTCTCCCGCAAGGGCGCCCGCGGCCTCATGCAGCTCATGCCGCAGACCTCCGCCCTCATCGGGGTCCGCGACCCACACCGCCCCGAGGAGAACATCGACGCGGGCGCCAGCCACCTGCGCGCGATGCTCGACACGTTCAAGAACGATCTGCCGCTCGCGCTGGCCGCCTACAACGCGGGCGAGCAGAACGTGGTCCGCTATCACGGCATCCCGCCCTATCCGGAGACGCGCCGCTTCGTGGCGCGGGTGCTCCGCAAGATGGGCGACCCGAAGGGCGCCGAGCGCGTGCTGGCCAAGCCCATCCCCGCGCCCCAGTGGATCTCCCGGACGTCGCGGCCCCACCCGAAAGTACAGATGGTGAGCGCGCCGGCTTCCGGGCGCCCGACCATGATTCCGGTGCCCGCGCAGCGGGCGGAGCGAGGCTCGCAGCTCGTCCTGCAGGATTCCGACTCGGGACAAGCCCTGCGCACCTGGACGCCGACGCCCTCGTCGGACGATCCGCCGGCCCCGGCGCCCACCGCGCCCCTCGCCCAGTCGCCGTAGCCGTCCCCGTTCGCTCGCCTCCCGCCCGCTTCTTGCGCTACGATGGCGGCGCCCCGGCGCCCGCTGGGCCGGCGCGAAAGGAGCGAGCATGCGATTCGGGGTCTTCTACGAGCACCAGCTCCCGCGCCCCTGGGAGAACGGCAGCGAGCAGCGGCTCTTCCAGGACGCGCTGGCGCAGGTGGAGCTGGCCGACCGGCTCGGCATCGACTACGCCTGGGAGGTCGAGCACCACTTCCTCGAGGAGTACTCCCACTCCTCCGCGCCCGAGGTCTTCCTGGCCGCCGCCTCGCAGCGCACGCGGCGGATCCGGCTCGGCCACGGCATCGTCCTGATGCCGCCCGGCTACAACCACCCGGCGCGCGTCGCCGAGCGCCTGGCCACCCTCGATCTCGTCTCCAACGGCCGCGTGGAGTGGGGCACCGGGGAGTCCGCCTCGCGCGCCGAGCTCGAGGGCTTCGGCGTCACGCCCGCCGAGCGGCGCGCCATGTGGCGCGAGACCACCGAGCAGGTCGCCAACATGCTGGCCCTCGACCCCTACCCGGGCTTTCAGGGGAAGTACTTTTCTATGCCGGTCCGTAACGTGGTCCCGAAGCCCGTGCAGAAGCCGCACCCGCCGCTCTGGGTGGCGTGCTCGAACCGGGAGACCATCCATTTGGCCGCGCAGCTCGGCATGGGCGCGCTCACGTTCGCCTTCATCGATCCGGCGGAGGCGAAGCACTGGGTGGACGACTACTACGAGACATTCAAGCGGGAGTGCGTGCCCATCGGCCATGCCGTCAATCCCAACGTGGCAATGGTTACTGGCTTTTCATGCCATCCTGACGGCCAGGAGGCGCGCCGGCGCGGCACCGACGGCTTCCGCTTCTTCCAGTTCGCCCTCGGTCACCACTACGTCTTCGGGAAGCACCGGCCAGGCCGCACCGACATCTGGGACAAGTTCGTCGCGGTGCGCGCCGAGCTGAACCTGGAGGTCCTGGGCGGCGGCACCGGTTGCATCGGGACCCCCGAGGAGCTGCGCGCCTCCCTGCGCGCCTTCGAGGACTACGGCGTCGACCAGACCATCTTCATCCAGCAGGGCGGCAAGAACCGGCACGAGCACATCTGCGAGGCGCTGGAGCTGTTCGCGGCGGCGGTGATGCCGGAGTTCAAGGAGCGCGATGCGGCGCGCGCCGCGCGCAAGGCGCAAGCCCTGGCCCCGTACGTGGCGGCGGCCTTCGAGCGGAAGCGGGCGACGGCGGGACTGGCCGAGGCCGATATCCCGACCTACGAGGCCTACGGCCTCACGGTGGCTCAGCCGGTGGACCTGGAGAATATGCCGGAGGCCAATCGGCGGCGTATCCTGGCCTTCAGACGGATGCGGGAGATCATGGAGGGCCGTTAGGCCGGCATGGCGTCAGGCGCAGACGACTCGCCCCCCAGCCTCGCCGGCCGGCTCCGGCGCGTCGGGGAAATGCTGATCGGGCTGTCGGGCTCCCCGGTGCCGACGCATCTCTTCCAGACGCTCGCGGAGCAGGCGCAAGCCGTGATCCCGCACGACTACCTCGCGGTCTGCCTGGAGGATGCCGAGCAGCCGGGCTACCTCGTGCACTCGCTCTCCGCCCTGGAGGGCGGGCCGCTGCCGGGCCGCGTCTTTGCAAAGGACGAAGGCCTCCCGGGGCGAACGCTCCGCACCGGGCGCGCCTACCTCGTGGCCGAGCTGGACACGATCCCGGACGCCGCGCCCGATCTCGACGGCGTCCTGATCGGCGCCGGACTGCGGGCGGCGCTCACCGTGCCGGTTCGCCGCGGCATCCAGGTGCTCGGCGCGCTGCTCTTCGCCCGCCGATCCGCGCCGTACACGTTCGACGACCTCGAGATCGCCACGCTGGTGGCCGCCGGCGTGTCGGGCGCGCTCGAGACGTGCCGCGCCTATCAGGCCCTCGCCGACGAGCGGGGCACTTTGGCCGCCGTGCTGACGAGCACCGCCGACGCGGTGGTGATGGTGGGCCAGGACGGCATCGTGCTCCTCGCCAACCCGGCCACGCGGGCCATGCTGGGCGTGGCGCCGGAGACCATGACCGGCCGGTCGCTCCACGAGGCGGTCGCGCACGAGCCCCTGCGCCGGCTCTTCGAGATCGGGCGCGCGGGGATCGCCGAGCTACCGCTGCCGGACGGGCGCACCGCCCAGGCCAGCCTCGTCTTCGTCACCACCGAGTACGGCGAGCCGGTCGGGCTCGCCGCCATCCTGCGCGACATCACCCTTCTCAAGAACCTCGAGCAGATGAAGAACGACTTCGTCAACACCGTCTCCCACGATCTCAAGAGCCCGATCATGGCGATCGCGATGACCGCGGAGCTGCTGATGAAGGCGGCGCCCCCCGCGGGGGTGGAGAGCTACCTGGAGCGCTGCCTCCGCATCCTCCGCAGCGCCAAGCAGATGACCGAGCTGGTGACCGATCTCCTGGACCTCGGCAAGATCGAGGCCGGCCTCGAAGCCGGACGCGAGGGAATCGATCTCGTCGCGCTGGTCGAGGAGACGGTGAAGGCGCTGACCGCGCAGGCGGAGACCAAGCGCATCGTGATCGCGGTGGAGGCCGGCGCGGCGGGGCCGGTCACGGGCGTGCGGGCGCGGCTGCAGCAGGTGCTCATGAACTTGATCGGCAACGCGGTGAAGTACACGCCCGAAGGCGGCCGCGTGCGCGTCACGGTGGACGCGCCGATCCCGGCCGACGACGGGCCCGTCCGGATCCGGGTGAGCGACACCGGGATCGGGATCCCCGCCCGCGATCTGCCCCACGTCTTCGACAAGTTCTACCGGGTGAGGAACGACGCGACCGCGGGCATCTCGGGGACCGGGCTTGGCCTCGCCATCACCCGGAGCATCGTGGAGGCCCACGCCGGCCGCATCGGCGTGGAGAGTACCGAAGGAGCGGGCAGCACCTTCTGGGTCGAGCTGCCGGTCGGGCCGGAGGGCCCCGCCCGCCCGGCCTGACGCGCCCCCCGTATCCGCTCAGCCCTCGGCCTTCACCTCCTTGAAGACGTCGCGCGCGCAGAGCAGCGCCTCCCGGATGATGGGCACTCCCACGTAACCCGACATGTGGATCAGGGTCTCGATCAGCTCGGTCTCGGTCCACCCCTGGCGCAGCGCCATCCGCAGGTGGATGCGCAGCTCGGGCTCGCGGCCGGTCGCCGCGTCGGAGACCACGCACACCAGCGTGCGCGTCTTGAGGTCGAGCCCGGGCCGGGCCCAGAGGGCGCCGAACACGTTCTCGGTAGCCACGTCGATGAACGTGCGCATGATCGGATCCTGGTAGGTCGTCGCGTTCACGCGCTCCACGTACTTGTCGCCCAGCAGCCGGCGACGGATCTCGCTCCCCTTCCGGTGCAGCTCGCTGTCCGCCATCGGAGCCTCCTGGTCTGGGTGAGGGGGGCCGGCGCTACGACTTGTTGACTGTGGCCTGGGCGCCGGGACCGAAGAACCCGCCCTTGGGTCGGCCGTGGGCGTGGTAGTGGTCGGGGATATTGCGCATGTGGTCGTCGACGTAGCACTCGCCGCCGAGCTCGCGGGTGGCGATCTCGCGCAGGCGCGCGTGCATGTGGGTCAGATGCTCGGGGGGCGGCTCGGTCCCGTGGTAGCGCCACACCACCATGGGCACCTCGCAGATGTCACACTCGGCGATCCAGCAGATGTCGTCCTCGTGGTACCAGGGCGTGATGCGGGCCGCCCGGCAGAGGTCGCATCCGCTGACGCGAGTGAAGGGGGAGGCGCCTCCTAGCCCCACAGGGCGCGCATGACGTGGACCGCGACGCGGCGGTTGTAGTCCCGGACGAGGCGGCGGATGCGGAACAGATCCAGCACCCACCACGCGGCGAGCCCGCCCAGCGTGAGCCAGAACAGCACCTGCAGCCCGCGCTTGCGCAGGTAGAGGTAGTGCCAGCCGAGCGGCAGGAACAGGAGGGCGACGAGGGGCGACTTCGCCTGCGCCCGGTAGCGCCAGAGGAAGGCGCGCTGCTGGTCGGGCGTGAGGTAGGCGAGCTGCTCGCGAACGGTCCGCGACAGCGACGAAGCGATCCCGGGCGGAATCGTGAGGCTGCGGTCACCGCGAGCCTCGGGTCCGCGCCGGGCCGGCGCGCGCTCCGGCGGGGCCGCCGGCTTCCGGAATACGGACGCCTCTCGATCCGGCTGCATCCGGCTCATGCCGCTCCTCCCACCGGATCGGGAACCAGCAAGAACGGCGCCAGCCGGACGGGTAAGGCGGGACGTGAACTTAGCCGTGGTGCGCTGATCGACGCTTCTCAAGTGTCACTCCGGTCGTCCACGGGACGACGGTTGCAAAAGTTTGTCATCATGTCCTCACCTCCGGCCAGACCACCATGCCGGTGCCCGAGCGCCATGCGACCGCGGGCATGTACGCGAGCACCTCGGCGGGACCGCTGGTGAACGCGAGCGCAATGATCCACGCGAGCAGCTCGGCGGTGCCGCCCGAGCCCGCGGCCTCCATGCGCTCGAGCGTGCACTCGCGCAGCAGCGCCACGTGATCGCCCTGCTTCAGGAGAGCGAGGAACCACCGGTCGAACTCCTCGTCCACCCAGAAGTAGCGCGGCCCGCCCGGCTCGTGCGAGAGCCCCCCGGTGGCCACCACCGCGACGCGCTCCGCGCCGGGATACGCGAGCAGCATCTCCCGCAGCGTCGTCCCCACCTGATAGGCCCGCTCCGGCGTCGGGATCGGCGGCACCGTGCAGTTCATCGTCACCGGCACGAGGGGGATGGCGCCGTCCGGGTTCAGATAGTGCATGGGGACCGACACCCCGTCGTCGAACTGCATGTCTCGCAGATAGGCGAACGCGAGCCGGCGCCGGGCTCCCTCGTTGACCAGGTAGCGCGCCAGCGCGGGATGCCCGGGAATCCGGTACTTCTCGAGCGCGAGCCACTCGTCGTACCAGTCGGCCGGCCCCACGTGCTCGCTCCCGATGCCCACCGTGTACTCGGGCGTGTTGTTGATCGGCCAGTTGAGGAGGTGATCATTGCTGAAGAGCACGATCACGTCGGGCCGCGACACCCGGAGCCGATCCCGCATCTCGACGAGGGCGCGCCGGGCCTCGATCCGCTGGTCCTCGGGAGCCCGGTCGAACCAGCCGGTGAGCCCGGGCGAGTGCGTGAGGGCCATCGCGGTCACGATGCGCGCCATCGCTCAGGCCTTCCGCCCCGCCAGCCGCTCCGCGGCGGCGGCCTCGGCCGGATACGCCCGCTTGTAGGCTTCCAGCGCGGGATGGCTGTTGCTGTTGGCGGAGGCGCCGTAGAACAGCCGGAGGATCTGCGGGATGTAGTACTGGTGCACGCCCATCTCGTTCAGCCGCCGGACGTCCTTGTCGCGCAGGGCCTCGTACTCGTCCCGGCTCAGCCCGAACTCCCGGGCGAGGCCCTCCAGATCGCTCAGCCAGCGCGCGCGGAGCATCGCGTCACGCCGAACATAGAAGATCATCTCGTTGACCGGCAGCGTCTTGTCGCAACGCTCGACGTTACCCATCGCGCAGCACCTTCGGATTCACCTTGATGAACATGATGACGCACCGCTCCGGGCCCAGGTTGCGCACATCGTGCATGACGCTCCGGGGAAACTTCACGATGGAGCCCGCCTCCACCACCACGTTCTGGCCGTCGATGCTCATGTGGGCGGTGCCCTCGAGGACGAAGATCGCCTCCTCTTCCTTCGGGTGGGTATGCATCACGGTGGACTGGCCGGGCTCGTAGCAGGCGATCTCGGACCAGAGCTGGTCGGTCTTGAAGAGCATCTTGCGCACGCGCCGGTCCGAGGCGAAGGCCTTGAGGGCGTGTAGATCGAAAACCTGCGCCACTCCGGTCGCGCGCGTGGTCGCCGTCTCGTCCATTGGCCTCGGATCATAGCGCCGTCGCGGCGGCTCCGCCAGAGGGCGGCCGCGCGCGCACGCCGCGGCGACGCGCTCGAGTGGAAGTTCCCCGTTCAGATCCACCTGACGGCGTAGACTCCGGAAAGGACTGACAATATGCACTTCCGGGTTGGCGCGTACCCTGCACTGAACCGCACTGGGCGATACCGATTTGCAAGCAGTGCAAGCAGGCTCCTGCTCCTGATCCTCTCCGCCGCGCTGGCCTTGACCGGCTGCGCGACGAAGGCGAATCTCTCGCCCACCTCGCGGATCGTCCTGTTCTGCAACCCGGTGGGCCACGCGGTCGATCTGGCACTGCTGGGCATGGCGCTCGGAGTGGCGGCCTACGGAGGAGTCGGCGTCTGGACCGCGGGCCGGCTGCGCGACGCTGCAGGACACGCCGGCGCAGGCCCTCGCGGCGGAGCGATGGAAGGCCTGTGAGGCGGGGGCGGGTCACTTCGCCCATCTGCAGCGAATCGACCTGAACGGCAACATCCACTACCTCTACACCGGGCCAGACGGACAGCGCGCCCGAATGCAGGAATGTCTCGGAGCGCAATGGCAGCGGCAAGTGACCGAGAGACGGCTAGACAAGATCCGGGCTGACTTCGAGGAATGCCGCGGGTTCGTGTATCCCGGGGCCACGTTGGCCGCGCTGAATCCCGACGGCACATTCCGCTGGCAGGGCCCGGGAGATCCGGAGGCGAACCAGAAGCTGACCCTCTGCCTGAAACAGAAGGGCTACCGGATCACGCCGTGAGGCCGACGCCTCGACCACATCATGACCTCGCTGGCGAGGATCCTGCTGTGCGCGTGGGTGCTGTGGTGGCATCTCCCATCGGGGTTTATCGCGATGAGCGCCTACGAGACCAAGGCCCAGTGCGAGGCGATGAGGGGGACCATGACCAGCCTGTGCCTGCCCGATACGGTGAAGCCGTGAAGGATCGGGCCCGCCATCAGGAGGCGCTCGCCCGCGTCGAGCGCGAGCTCGAGCAGCTCCTCGACGGCCAGCGCCGGCGGCATCGGCCACGAGCTGACGATGTACCGCGCGCTGATCTGGGACGCGCAGGCCCACGTGAAGGCGACCGCGGCGCAGCTCGACCGGTGCCCTGAGGGAGGAGGGATGAGATGAGGCGACTCGCCAATCTTCATGACGGTATCGCGAAGGAGGCCGGGCGGGGGAAGGCGCGAGTGCGCTGCGACGAGGGTCGCGTCGACCAGGGCGTCCACGGGCGCCACACCTAAGAGCCGCTCAGGTGTCGAGCCAACCCGGCCGGGCTTCGAGCCGCCAGCTCACGTCGGCGTGCAGCCCCCGCGGTCGGGTCCCGGCAGCCAGGCAACGGATCACCCGGGGCCGGTGGATCGCGAGGCGGCCGAGTGAGCCGCTATTTTCGAAGCGTGTAGCCTTTGGCCTCCATGCAGCGCGCGAAGGCCTCTCGATCAATCGTGGGCCCGCTGAACCGAAACGGGTCGCTCTCGCTGGCCGATGCGCGCAGGCAGGCGGACCGGTCCCGCTTCACGTCCGCCTCCGCCGCGCCAGGCTTGTCGTACACGCCCAGGCCCCTCCCGCTCGCACAGCCGACCAGTAGCCCGATGACTCCCACCACCCGCATCCCTGTGGTCCGCCAGCTCATGGCTCCGCTCCTCCTAGACGCGATCGGAGGATTCTACTGCACCTCGACCGTTCCCGCCCGCCCCGTCGGGCGCCCCTGCGCCCGGCGCGGACGGGAGATCCCGGTGCTCTCGATTCCGACTGAGCACCTGAAGGTCGGTCAGAGCGGTCTGATGGGCTGGAGTCAGGTTCGCGGCCGGCTGGGCGTTGGCGCGGAGATCGGGCTCTCCGTGTGACGGAGCCCCGGCCGCTCGCAAGCAGAGGTAAGTGCCGAACTTCCTAAGACTGCAGATGTTCCCCGTTGACATCGCGAGAGGCCTTCAGTAGAAAGAACCGACGCCGTGTCACAGCCCCCCGTCTCTTCCCCGTCGGTCGCCCGGCGCTTCGCGCGATTCGTCTCGGGCCTCACGCTCGACGACGTGCCGCCCGCCGTCGCCGCGAAGGCGACCCTGCTCGCGCTGGACACGCTCGGAAGCTGCCTGGCGTCCTCCCGCCAGGATTTCGGCCGTGCGGTCATCCAGGCGGCCGAGCGCCTGGGCGGCGCGCCCGAGAGCACGCTGATCGGCAGCAAGGCCCGGGTCGGCGCGGCCAGCGCGGTGCTCGCCAACGGCACCCTGGCCCACGGGCTCGATTTCGACGACACCCGCGAGGACGCCATCGTCCACACCGGCTGCGTGACCGTGACCACCGCCCTGGCGGTGGGCGAGGCCGTCGAGGCGTCCGGCCGCGCGGTCCTCGAGGCGATGATCGCGGGTGTGGAGGTGATGTGCCGGATCGGCCTCGCGGTGCCCGGCCGCTTCCACGCGCGGCACTATCATCCGACCGCGCTCACCGGGACCTTCGCCGCCGCCGCCGCGGCGGGCCGTCTCTACCGTTTGAACGACGATCAGCAGGTCCACGCCTTCGGCCTCTGCGGCAGCCAGGCCGGCGGCATCATCGAGTACCTGGCCGACGGGTCCTGGACCAAGCGCCTGCACCCCGGCTGGGCCGCCCACGCGGGCGTGACCGCGGCGCTGCTCGCGCGCGCCGGATTCACGGGGCCGGAGACGGTCTTCGAGGGTGAGCACGGTTTCTACGCGGCCTTCGCGGGCGGTCACGACCCCGCGCGGCTCGAGACGCTGCTCGACAGCCTGGGCGCGACGTGGGAGCTGGCCGCGCTGACGTTCAAGCCCTATCCGTGCGGCTCCATCGCGCATCCGTACATGGACTGCGCGCTGCGGCTCCGCGAGCGCCACGCGCTGCGGGCGGATCAGATCGCCGAGGTGCGCTGCCGTACCGCCGAGGGACCGATCCCGCGGCTCTGGGAGCCGCTCGCGGCCAAGCACCGCCCGCGCAACGGCTACGCGGCGAAGTTCAGCCTGCCGTACCTGCTGGCCTCGATCCTCGTCAACGGCCGGGCCACGCTCGCCGATTTCACCGACGAGGCGGTCCAGGATGAGGGGCTGCGGAGCGTGGCGGCCAAGGTGTACTACGATATCGATCCGACCATCGACTACCCGCGGCACTTCATGGGCCACGTCGCGGTGCGCCTGACCGACGGGCGCGTGCTCGAGGAGCGGCAGGACCGCCCGCGGGGCGGGCCCGACTTCCCGATGACGCGCGAGGAGCTCACCGCCAAGTTCCGCGCCAACGCGGCGGTGGCCATTCCCGACGCGCAGGCCTCGCGGGCGGTGGGATTCGTCGACGCCCTTGCCGCCCAGCCGCGGGTCGACACCTTGATGGACGCCCTCACCGCCTAGAGGAGCCGAGATGAGACATCGCCGCCTCGCGCTGTCGTTGCTGGTCCTCGCCCTGGCCGGCGCCGCCGCCCCCGCCGCCGCGCAGGACCCGCGGCTCGAGGCGGCCCGGAAGGAGGGCAAGGTCGTCTGGTACACGTCGCTCGCCCTGACGAGCTCGGAGAAGGTCGCCAAGCTGTTCGAGGCCGCCTATCCGGGGGTGAAGGTCGAGGTGCACCGGACGGGCTCGCAGCGGATCCTGCAGCGGATGATGCAGGAGCTGCAATCCAACATCAAGAACGTGGACGTCGTTCACACCTCCGACGCCGGCCACTACGTGCTGCTCAAGGAGAAGAAGCTCCTGATGCGCTACACGCCGGCGGGAGTGGACGCCTTCGCCCCCGGCTTCAAGGACCGCGACGGCTTCCACTACGGCCTCCGCGCCACCGTCACCGTGATCGCCTACAACACGACGCTGATTTCGGCCGCGGAGGCCCCGCGCGGCTGGAAGGACCTCCTCGATCCCAAGTGGCGCGGGCGCCTGGTCACCGCCCACCCGGGCTACAGCGGCGTGATCGCCACCCACGTGCTGGCCCTCGTGCATCTCAACGGCTGGGACTACTTCAAGGCGCTCGCCCAGAACAAGCCCATGCTGGTGCAGTCGGCGGTGGATCCCTCCGGCATCGTCGCCTCGGGCGAGCGACCGGTCGCGGTCAACGGCGGCGACTACACCTTCTACCAGGCCAAGAAGAAGGGGAACCCCGTCGAGATCGTCTATCCGAAGGAGGGCGTGCCCCTCGTGGTCTCTCCGAGCGCGATCACGAGCTTCGCGCCCCATCCCAACGCGGCCCGGCTCTTCACCGACTTCATCTTCAGCCGCGAGGTGCAGCAGGTGCTGGCCGACACCGAGGGGCTCTACACCGGGCACCCGCAGGTGAAGTACCCGGCTGATAAGCCGCGGCTCCAGGACCTCAAGCTGCTGCCGGTCGACGCCGAGGAGCTGGAGAAGCGGAACGAGGAGATCAAGACGCGCTTCGTCGAGTTCTTCGGGGCCTAGCGCGCCCGTGATGGCCGACGCGACGGCCGCGCGGCGGCCCCGCCGCTTCGAGGGCTTCGACCGGGCGGCGCCGGTCTGGCTGATGGCGGCAGCCGCGCTGCTCCTGCTGATCCTGCTCCCGCTCGGCTGGCTCGCCTACATGAGCGTGGGCGGCGAGCGCGGCTTCACCCTCGCCCACTACGCGCGCGTCTTCGGCGACCCGCCGCTCCAGAAGGCGCTCTGGAACACCCTGGTGCTCGCGCTCTGGTCGGGGCTGGTCGCCCTCGCCATCGGCGCCCCCCTGGCCTGGCTCTCCGCCCGGACCGACCTCCCCTGGCGGCGGACCATCCAGCACCTCATCATGGCCTCGTTCGTGACGCCGCCCTTCCTGGGCGCCTTCGCGTGGGTGATGCTCGCCGGCCCCAACGCGGGCGCGCTCAACCGCCTCTACCGCGGCCTCACCGGCGCGGCCGATCCGCTGCTGAACATCTTCACGATGCCCGGGCTGATCTTCGTGGTGGCGATCTACACCTTCCCGTACGTGTACATCATGATCACCAACACGCTCGGGCTCATCGCCTCCGACCTGGAGGACGCGGCGGCCATCCTGGGCGCGGGCCGGCTGCAGGTGGCGTGGACGATCACGCTGCCGATGGTGCTGCCCGCCATCCTGAGCGGCTTCATCCTGGCCGTGCTGCAGGCCTTGGCCCTCTTCGGCTCGCCCGCCATCCTCGCGCTGCCCGCCGGCTTCCACACCGTGACGACGCAGCTCTGGGCGTTCTTCCAGTACCCGCCGCGCGTGGAGATGGCGGCCGCCTTCTCGATCCCGCTGCTGCTCGCCACCGCGCTCCTCCTGCTCGCCCAGAAGAAGCTGCTGGGCCGGCGCGGCTACGCCGCGGTCGGGGGCAAGGGCGCCGGGCGCCGGGTCATCCCGCTCGGCCGCTGGCGCTATCCCGCGCTCGCGGCCTGTCTGGCCGTGCTCGGCTCCGCGGTGTTCCTGCCCTACGGGATCCTGCTCAAGGCCGCGTTCTCGCGCGCGTGGGCCCAGCCCCTCACCCGGGCGAACTTCACGCTCGAGAACTGGTCGTTCACGTTCCTGCACAGCGCGACGCAGTCCGCCATCGTCAACACGCTCGAGCTGGGCGTGCTCACCGCGTGCGTCGGCGCCGGCCTCGCCACCCTGCTCGCCTACGTGACCAACCGGCGCCTCGTCCTGGGCTATCAGGTGCTCGCGTTCCTGGCCCTGGCCCCGGTGGTGATCCCGGGAGTGGTGCTGGCGGTGGCGCTGTTCGTGGCCTATACCCGGCCGCCCTTCCTGCTCTACGGCACGTTGTGGATCCTCTTCCTCGCGTATCTCACCAAGGAGATGCCGGTCGGCTATTCGCAGTCCGACGCCACCCTCCGCGGCATCCACCCGGAGCTGGAGGAGGCCGGCCGCATCCTCGGCGCGGGTCGCCTGCGCGTCCTGCGCGAGATCACCGGGCCGCTGGCCAAGAGCGGCATTATCGCCACCTGGTGCTTCGTCTTCATCGGCGTGATCCGCGAGCTGTCCGCCTCCATCATCCTCTTCACGCCGAGTACGAAGGTGATGTCGGTGGTGATCTTCGACTTGAAGGAAGAGGGCCAGTTCGGCGCCATCGCGGTCCTGGGCGTCTTCATGCTCGTGATGACCTTCGCGGTGGTGGCCCTGATGCAGGCCGTGCTCGGCCGCGACGTCATGACCGCGCGGGAGTCGGGCGGCTCCGGCTAGCCCCGTGCCCGGCATCACGATCTCCGGCCTCACCAAGCGCTTCGGCGACGTCGCCGCGGTGGCCGGCCTCGATCTCGAGGTGCGGCCCGGCGAGCTGGTGGCCCTGCTCGGCCCCTCCGGCTGCGGCAAGACCACCACCCTGCGGCTGGTGGCCGGCTTCCTCGCGCCGGAGGCCGGGGAGATCCGCGTCGGCGACCGGGTGCTCTCCTCCGCCTCGGTCGTGATCCCGCCCGAGCGGAGGCGCATGGCGATGATCTTCCAGAGCTACGCGCTCTGGCCGCACATGACGGTGGCGCAGAACGTGGCCTACGGGCTGCGCTTCGCGGGCGCCCCGCGCGCCGAGCGGGAGCCTCGAGTGAACGAGATGCTGAAGGCGGTGCAGCTCGCGGGCTACGGCGCCCGCTACCCCGGCGAGCTCTCGGGCGGCCAGCAGCAGCGGGTGGCGGTGGCGCGGGCTCTCGTGGTGGAGCCCGAGATCCTGCTGCTGGACGAGCCGCTCAGCAATCTCGACGCGAGCCTCCGCGAGGAGATGCGCTTCGAGATCCGCCGCCTCCACGAGCGCTTCGCCATCACCACGCTCTACGTCACCCACGACCAGGCGGAGGCCATGGTGATCTCGGACCGCGTGGCGGTGCTGCGGGACGGCCGCGTCGTCCAGGTCGGGGCTCCCCAGGAGCTGTTCGAGCAGCCACGGACGCGCTTCGTCGCGGAGTTCATCGGCAAGACCAACCTCATCGACGCGGTGGCCGAGGGCCCCGGCACCGTCACCCGCGGCTCCCTACGCCTGCGCGTCGCCGCCGACGGCCTCACGCCTCGCGCGCCGGCCGTCGTCTCGATCCGCCCGCACCAGATCGTGCTGGGCCCGCCCGGGAGCGCCTCCGCCGCGCCCGCGGGCGCCAACGTGCTGGCCGGGACCGTCGTGCGCGCGAGCTACCTCGGGGAGACGGTGGACTACCAGGTGTGCCTGGAGGGCTCCGACGTAGTGCTGCGGGTCACCGGCCCCACCCCGGCGCGCGCCCGGCCGGGCGACGCGGTCGCGGTCACGGTGCTGCCCGAGGCCTGCGTGCTGCTCCCCGCCGCCGACTGAAACATCGCCCCGTCGACCGGAGATCTGCCCGGGCTTCGAGACCGGGCTGGACATCCTGTCGCAGCTGGTCCCGGTCGCGGGGGCAATCGGATTCGCCATCGGCGCCCTCGTTCCGACCTGGTACCGGACCCCGGCGCCGTGCCAGGCGCAGCGGGCGGGGGATGGGGCGCGGCGGCGCCGGCGGGGGCGCCGCCCGCATCGGCTGGTGGTGGCCAACCGGCCCGAGCTGCCGCCGCGGGCGGCCGCCTGAGCGGCGACCAGCGCTGGGCGTGAGGAGCGGGCCGGGGAGCACCCGGCCCGCTCCGGGCTACAGCCCGCCCCACACCTCGCGGGCCAGCTCAGCGCAGAGCACGAGCTTGGCCTTCTGGTGCTCCACTGCCACCTCGTTACCCTCGAGCGTCGAGGAGAACCCGCACTGCGGGCTGACGCAGAGCTGCTCGAGCGGCAGGTACCGCGACGCCTCGTCGAGCCGTCGCGTGAGGTCGTCCTTCTTCTCCAGCGTGCCGACCTTGCTGGTGACGAGCCCCAGGACCACCCGCACGTGCCGGGGCGCGTGGCGCAGCGGCGAGAAGTCGCCGGAGCGGGCGTCGTCGAACTCGAGGAAAAAGCCGTCGTACGGCATCCGGTTGAAGATGGCCTCCGCTACCGTCTCGTAGCCGCCCTGGGCGCGCCAGCCCGAGCGGAAATTCCCCCGGCAGAGGTGGGTGCACACGAACAGGTCCTTCGGGCGGTCTCTCAGCGTGGCCTGGATCAGCTTCACCGAGAGGGCGAGCACCGCGTCGGGATCCTCTCCACGCGCCCGCCCTTCCGCGCGCATGCCCTCGTCACAGAGGTAGGCGAGGCTCACGTCGTCGAGCTGGAGGTAGCGGCAGCCGGCCGAGTAGAGATCGGCGATCTCGGCGCGGTAGGCGGCGGCGGTGTCCTCCACGAAGCCGTCGAGGTCCGGGTAGACCGCGCGGCTGATATTGGCGTGCCCCACCTGGGAGTAGAGCATGCAGGGCGACGGGATCGTGAGCTTGGGCGTACGCGTGGTGACCGACTGGAGGAACCTGAACGCGTCCACGAAGATCGGCGCGGGCCGGGTGACGCGCGCGGTGATCTGCAGATCCGGGCGGGTGAAGTTCACGTCGCCCGCGCGGCCGTGGAAGGTCACGGGCAGCGCCCTGCCCTCGCTCGTCAGACCCCCGAGGCGAGTGAGGAAATCCATGTGCCAGGACTTCCGCCGCATCTCCCCGTCCGTGATGCCCTGGAGACCGACCTCCTCCTGCAGCCGGACCGCGTCGCGGATGGCCGCGTCCTCGGCGGAAGTCAGCGCGGGGGCGCCGGCGCGGCCCGCCTCCTTCTGGAGGCGCAGCGCCTTCAGCGCGGCCGGGCGCAGCAGGCTGCCCACGTGATCGGCGCGGAAGGGTGGGCGGGACGTCGCCACCGTCGCGTCCGCTCTAGTAGAGCCCGCGGCCGGCCGCGAAGACGCGGGTGAGGCCCAGCAGCGCGTCGGTGCTGGGCGTGGGCACGCCGACCCGCCCGCCGATCTCGCTCACCGCGGTCAGGAGCGCGTCGATCTCGAGCGGCCGGCCCGCCTCCACGTCTTGGAGCATGGAGGTCTTGAAGGCGCCGAGCTTCCGCGTGACCGCGTTGCGCGCCTCCCCGCTCTGCCGGATGGGACAGCCGATCTTCTCGCCGATGCGCGCCGCTTCCGCCATGATCGCGAGCGTGAAGCGGTCGAGCAGCGGATCGTCGAGCAGCCGGTCGCAGGTCGCTCCGGTCAGCGCGGACATGGGGTTCATGGTCATGTTGCCCCAGAGAGTGTGACACACGAGTAGGGGGCCATCCTACCCCCACTCAACAGGACCATAGCGGCTATGGAAGGCCAGATAGCGTTAATGCTTGGTCCCGATCTAACCGCGGCACGGGTGGGCTTGCGGTTGTAAACCGACCAAACGCCCGACCAAACCGCCCAAGGGGGTTCACCATGGATAAGCTTGAGATCTGCACCTGCGTCGAGGGGATGCCGCCCTGCTCCTACCACGACCCCGAGCGCGAGGCCGAGCGCCGGGACGCCGCGAAGGCCGGCATCGAAGCCTTCTGGGCGCGCTACTTCACCGAGAAGGAAAAGGCCGCCAAGGCGGCTGCGAAGGTCGTCACCGTGCTCCTGGCGCTCTGCCTGGGGGGCTGGCACGTGATCGCGGCCAGCCAACTCGGGCGGCTGGCCTGTGGCGGGCCCAGGAAGGCGGTGGCGTGATGAGCACCGTACCTCGCCGAGCGGCAATTTATGCGCGCGTCAGCACGACAGGCCATGGCCAAACTGCCGACAACCAACTCCTAGCGCTTCGGTCCTTCGCCACCGCTCGGGGCTGGACTGTCACGGAGTTCGTAGATTCCGGGCAGAGCGGCAAGAAAGAGAAGCGCCCTCAACTCGATGCCATGCTGGCCGCGGTCAAGGCCCGCAAGGTGGACGTGGTGGCGTGCGTGAAGCTCGACAGGCTGGCACGCTCGGTCTCCCACCTGGTGGGGATGGTGCGGGACTTCGATGCGCTCGGCGTGGATCTGGTGGTGCTCGACCAAGCCATCGACACGACTACTCCTTCGGGGCGGCTACTCTTTCACGTCCTGGCCAGCGTGGCCGAGTTTGAGTTGGATCTGATCCGTGACAGGATCATGGCCGGTCTCGCGAGGGCGCGCTCTCAGGGAAAGGTCCTCGGCCCGCCCCGCGTGCAGGTGGACGTGCGCAAGGCTCAGACGCTACTTGCGCAGGGGCAATCGTTGCGCGGGGTGGCCAAGACCATGGGTGTGGCGGTGGAGACCCTGCGGCGGCACGTTTCCGCTGCCACCCGCGCCATAGCCAGCGCGCCCGCCGGGCGCGCACAGCAGGTCAGCGTATGAGATCCGCCGCGGTGATCCGGGGCAGCTTCGAGTGATGGACGCCTTACTGACGCTGGCAACAGTTGCCGCCGTGCTGTGGCTGGCAAAGTACAAGGACCGCCATGAGCGTGATTGGTGGGGCCCGATCCGGGTGATTGTGGGGCTCGGGTACCTAGTCTTGTTCTTTATTGCGGTATGCGGGGTGCTTGCGCTCCTGGGTGCCGGGTTGCATGAGATGGGGAGAGAGGTGCCACCGTGGGCATTTACAAACCAGTGAGTCAGTAGGGGGCTTCATGGACCTCACGATGAGCACCGAGATCGCGCTGCTGCAACGGGCCGGACGTGCTACAGGACGACTCTGGCGCCGCCTAACGGGCCGCTCGCTGGTCTGCGCCTGGCTCCTGTGGCAGGCCGCTGCCCCCATGCTCCCTAACGCGCCCCACGAGGGCGCCGTGGTGCTCAAGAGCTACGACACCTGGGACGACTGCCTGAAGGCCGCGACCACCAAGCGGGCGATCCGCAACGTGATCATTCACAAGGGGCAGTCGGCGATGGAAGTGTTCGCCTGCCTGCCAGAGGGCGCAGACCCGGCGCGCGCGAGCTTCGAGTAGGGCGCCGCCCCAGGAGGCCACTAATGGCCGAGCACTACCAGCACGTTAACGAGCCGGCGCCCGAGCCGATCTGCACCTGCCTGCCTGACTGGCCGTGTTCCCTGCACACCGCCGAGCGCGAGACCGAGCGCCGGGCCGCGGCGAAGCTCGGGATCGAGGCCTGGTGGGAGCGCCGCCTGGCCGAGCGGCTGGCGCAGTCATGAGCGATCCCGAAGAGATCGAGCCGGCGGTCACCGAGGCGCTACAGCGCCAAGAAGCAGAATGGGTAGCCAGGCAGCGGGCCGACGCCATGGTGGCGATGGGCTACGCGGTGAGAAGCATGGCCCCAGACGGAGAGTCCGGGATCAAGCTCGACCACGAGAAGTGCATCGTCGCGGCGGCGGCGAGTGGCGCGGCCGGTGCCCCGCGCACGACAACCGGACGCCGTCGCTTCAAGTCCTGATCCTGTCGGATCGTCGCCTGGTGTTCCGGTGCTGGGCGGGGTGCCCGGCTGACGTGGTGGACGCGCACGTTTGCGCGTCATCGGACTGGCCCGTGGATCTGCCCTGGGCTCGCGGCCACGGTCCCGCTTAACCGTTGCTACGTTTTGTTGGCGTTGGCCCGATCACGGCTCGATCCCGACGAGCCAGATAAAATCCCCCCCTGCTACAGTCAGCTTGACTATTACGAGGAGGGCTAGGCCATTGTTCCTGAAAGTGATTGTTTTGGTCGGACTCCTGCTGCTCCCCGCGACGGCGGTTCGCGACACGGTTGCAGACGACGACGCCGTGTCACTACTCCGGCTGCGGCTGCTGCGGCTGGAAGGCGTGGTGCAGAAGATGGAAAGCAGACTCCAGCAGTTGGAAAGTCGGAGCCGCTAGGGCAACGTGCGCTTGTCGGCAGATCCAGCGGCCGAGGGCCAAGATGGCGCTAGAGACCCGACAGGCGGCGCCGGCATCCTGCTCGCCACGCAGTATAACCACACCCCGCCCTCCCTGCACGCCCGCCGGCGGTGGTAGGCTCGCGGCCGGGAGGCCACGGGCGAGTCGAGGGGGGGCAGTTGATCTACCCGGTGCCCATCATCACCAATCCAAACGACTTTCGGGCGAATCTCGGCAATATGCCCGCAGGTCGGCATGCGGCATCCCTTGTCGAGGAATTCTGGGCGGCAGTCAATCACCTTATCAACGGGCTGCTAGATGTGTTCTCCCCTGAGTGAGGAGGGCGGCGCCTAGAGCAGGCCTACACGTGCGAGGCCTCAGAGCGAAGGGGCGGCCTCAGGAGTGAAGCAGGCCGACCTCCCGTAGAATGCGCTCCCATTCTGATACGCACGAGTCAGCGGCTTGGATCGCGTCCCATGTGCCCTCTTGCGTCTCCACGTCAGCGAAAGATTCCTCCAATAGAAGCACCCCAGGCCCATCTTCGAGTAGCAGTCTCCCGCCCTGCTCCAGTTCAAGTGCTCGCGTCACCAGGGTTACGCACCCCTTCTTCGACACCAAGTGTTTTGACCCGTCACAAATGGACTTGCACCGACGAAGCCAATCGACATTGGCCAAGCGCTCTACTCCCGCTCGACCCAGAGGCACGGCCGGGTCATTCGCCAGCCAATCGACGAGGTGGTAGGACTCGATGAAGAAGGTGCGCACAAAATCACCAAACCGAGCCTCGTAGTCTGCCTCGCTCTCGTCTGCTCTGCGGGGCTCGGAGAGCCTGAGGCGCCATCGCGTCATCCGGTCGTATTGGTCACGCCATGTCGGAGGCATCGCTCACTTCCCCTTCGGCCCACGCGGGTCCGCGGTGTCGGGGAGGCACTGCCCACGGATGTCCCGATCGGCGTCGGTTCCGGCGAACGATCCGCTTGGTACATCTTCGGTCACCTTGAGTCCCAGCTTCTCGACTGCCTGCGCTTGCTGGTGCAGCGCCTCCGCGCACCGCTCCCGCGTGGGGAAGGTGCCAACGGGATCCCAGGGCGACGAAGCGCCCATCATCCACAGCGTCCAGGCGCCCTCGGCGGTGGCGGACGTGGCGGCGTACAGCACGAGCAGAAGGACGACCGTTACTGTGCGGGCAATCAGTTCATCCTCCCGCCCATGCATCGAACGATCTCGCGCAGCTCAACGTCGTTCCCATAGCCCGGGATGCGCCAAGACCCGTCTTCGCGGATAAGTGCGCTGTTCGGATTAGCCCCACATCTTTGCAGTCGAGCCCGCGTCCGATCCACGGGTGTCGGAAGAGGCGAACCGTCCGGCTGCACCGTTGGAACTTGCACTACCGGCGCCACCGGTACCGGCTGCGGCTGTACTGCCTGGGCTGGGACTTGCGGTGTCGGCTGGGGTTTCACTGTAGGCTGTGCCGACACGGCTCCGCCGCCATCGGTGATCCCATCGAGCAAGCCCGACGGCGCCGGTCCCGGTGTCGGCGCAGGCGGTGGAGGGGATGCCGTTCCTAGAGGTGCCGGGCCTGTCAACGCGCCTCGAATCCAGACCGGACCCGCACAGCGCTCACTCGGGTCGGAGGACAGTCGCAGGTTTCCTTCATTGACGCGGCCATCCGTGCGCACGTTATGGGCAGACGATTGTCGCTCGCATTCGGCACGATCGCCGACGACATAGGTGAGAGCTGCCGCCTCCCCGTAGGGAATGCCGAACCCCGACCGGATTTTAATTTTGTAGACATACGAATAGGCTTCGAGGCCGGGCGGTTCGGCCTGGATCGTCACGGGGGTGCATGCGAAGGTCACCCACTTACCGTCCCGTACGACAGACGGACAACGTGCCGTCACGAACGTACCAGGCTCGCTTTTCAGGAATTGAGCCCCGTCCAACATGGAGCCCTGCCATTGATAGAATCCATGACTTGCGCAGCCGGTAAGCAGCGCGACCGCCGCGAGAGAAAGCGCGAGCGCCTTCATTAGGACTTCTTGTCCTCTCGAACGTAGCCCTGCTCCTCCAGCTTGCTCTTGCATGCTCCATAGTTGGTCGCACCCGACCACCAGAAGAACCCCATGGTGTTCTCGCACCGCCGCACGTCCCCCGTCTGCGGGTGGCGATACACGGCCACGTCGAAGGCGCCCGAGTTATTGGCGCCGTAGTTCGTGGGCGTCGCGCCAGGGAGGGACTCGCTACTGGCACAGCCAGCCACGAGAGTCATCAGAGCCATAGACAGCATTGTCTTCAGCATGGCGTGTCCTCCGTCTCGAATGGTCAGAGTCGGTCCTTCCCAACATGGACCGCAGGAATTTTCGGGACAAGCCGGTCGCACGGTGTAAAGACAGGTCGAGGCAGCCCCCGGAGTAGCACCGGCCGCCGCCCCGGGCTAGAATGCCGCGCGATGCCGCCCCGGCTCCCTGGCCCGACCTACCCCTGCCCACGCTGTGGCTGCGTGGTGGGCCAGTTCCTGGGCTTCCGCGTCGAGCACCTCAAGCCCGTGGGCTGGCAGGCGTATCGCGTCGAGAGCTACGTGAACTGGTGCGGGCACGGCCAGGAGGTGATTCCATTCCCGCGAGCGGACGGCT